>NZ_BAAARK010000034.1:0-77589 GCF_039532155.1 Streptomyces lunalinharesii | reverse complement strand
CCACTCCCCCAGAGTCAGCCGCCCTCCCCGAGCCAGCCACACCCCCAGAACCAGCAACTCCCCCCGAGCCAGCCGCACCCTCAGAACCAGCGACGCCCCCAGCGTCAACCGCCCCCCTAGACTCATCCGCTCCCCCAGCATCAGCCGCCTGTGCCCGCCCCGCGGGTTCGGTGCGCCAGACGCGGCGGAGGCCCTCCACGTAGCGCTCCCAGGGGCCGTCCCAGTGGCCGGCCCAGCGTCGGCGGCGGCGGGCCGAGCGGCCCAACTCCCAGGCCAGGAGGGCGAACCAGACGCCCACCAGTGCCAGGTGGACGCGTTGCGGGATGCCATGCCAGCCGGGGTGGCCGATCAGCGGGCCGATGGTCAGGATCGCGGCGGGCATGGCCACGGCCAGGACGCGCGGGCCCCAGCGGCGGACGAGCGGCATCGGGGGACGTTGCACGGCGGCGGCGCGGCTGAGGGTCGCCATCGAGACGAAGAGAAAGAAGTGGGCGAGGGCGCTGGTGGCGGTGTGCCAGGGGTGCACCGGCACGCAACCGCGCTCCACCGAGGGGGCGCAGGCCATGGGCAGGACGACGTCGGCCAGTGAGGAGAGGCCGAGGCCGACCAGGGCGAGCCAGCCGGTGCGGGCCCAGCGGCCGTGGCCGGCGGGCGTGCTGCGGGCCAGCAGGGCGCCGGTGATGACCACGAGCGCGCAGCCGCTCTCCAGGCCGCCGAAGAGGCGGCGCAGCGGCTGGTCGGCGGCGTAGAGCTCGCTGACGTAGGAGTGGCGAGGGTCGAGGCCGGTGCGGAGGCGGAATTCGAGCAGCCACCAGTTGTAGAGCAGGGCGGCGACGGCGAAGAGGAAGGCCGCCGTCGCCTCGCGGCCGGCGTAGCGGGTGGTGGGGGCGACCACGGGCTCGTAGACGGTGCGGGCACCGGTCCGCGTGGGGTTCGGGACGTTCGGCACGGGCGGGTCCTGTTCCGGTGGGGGGCGGGGGCCTAGTGCGAAGGGTCTCCCCGGCGAGGCCCGCTCCGTTGGCGCGCCGGGTGCAGGCGCGCCGAGTTGTCACCCGACAGGCGGAGCCAATCCCCTGAACGCGTGATCCGGCCAATTGCGGCGTCGGGTTTGAAGCGTCGTCCGGTGGTCGGACGATCGCCGTTCGGCCGGTTGCCGCCGGTTCTTGATCATCGGGTCGCGCGTTCGCGTGCGCAACGCGTCATTACCGATCGGTCGACGATCAGGCTTCCGCATAGCGGTGATCGTGACTGTCCACATGAGGCCTGGTGCGGAGGGTGACGGAGCGGCTGTCATTGCCTCGCCGGGATCACAGCCGCACCGCAACGGGGCGCCCCGGCAGGTGACCCGCGGGGAGGAACGGCAGCGATGGCAGCGACGGCCGAGTCGTGCAGCACCGTCCGTCAGCACGAGGGCAACGGCTCGGTCGTCACCGGCCGGGACGGCAACGGCGCCCCGCCGCAGCAACTGCGGTGGGCGGGCCGGGGCGACGGCGGCCACGCGCCCCTCACGACGCGCCACCGCACCACCGACGTCGCGCGGGGCCCGGCCGTCCGGGACGGCGGCGACCGTCGCCACGGCGAGCGCGCCGCCGTCACGGCCTGCGTCGTCGCACCCGCGAAGTGACCCGTCCGCACCGGCTCTCCCGTACGAAGGGAACACGTCCATGAGCGACATCACCGAAGAGCAGGCCGCCGAGGCCCTACAGGCCGCGGCCGCGGTCCTGCTGACCACCGGGGCCACGACCGCCGCCGCGGCGGCCCCCGACCCCGACGAGACCTGGCCGCTGCCCGGCGGCACCGCCTGGGTCTACTACGGCGAGGGCAACCAGGGGCTGATCCGACCGGTCCTGATGGCGGACGGCTTCAACACCGGCCCCAGCAACCTCGATCTGCTCTGGGAGCACCTCAACCGGCGCGGGTACCCGCTGCTGGACGAACTCCGCCGTCGCGGCCGGGACGTCGTCCTCATCGGCTACGACGAGCGCAGCGCCTCGATCCTCGACAACGCCCGGGTCGCCACGGCCGCCGTCCACCGGGCGAACGCCGAACGCCTGGGTGGTGAGCGGCTCGTCGTCGGCGGCTTCAGCATGGGTGGTCTGGTCACCCGTTACGCCCTGGCCAAGCTGGAGCACGAGGGGATGGACCACCAGACGGGGGTGTACTTCTCCTGGGACAGCCCGCACACGGGTGCCTGGATTCCGCTCTCGCTCCAGGCGTTCGCGCACTACATCAGGAAGTTGGACGGCCGGTTCTCGGACCAGATCAACAGTCCGGCCGCCCAGCAGTTGTTGTGGCGCCACATCGAGCACTGGGAGGACAAGCCGGCGGCGAGTCCGCTGCGCACCGCGTTCCTCGACAGGCTCGAAGAGGTCGGCAACTGGCCGCGGGTCCCCCGTCTCCTCGCTCTGGCCAACGGGCCGGGGGACGGTTCCGGCAACGGTGTCCGGCCGGGCGTCGAGGCCGTCGTCGGCAAGGGCCTGGCGGTCTCGGGGACGGAACTGCGCACCCAGTCCGAGGGCGACGACCGGCTGGTGGCGAAGTTGCGGGTGGTGACCGTGCCCACCCGGGAGGTCCGTACCGGCGGGCTGCCGGACATCGACGGTGCGCCCGGCGGCACCCTCGAAGGGTTCGGCATCCTCGCGGACCAGCTCAACGAGCTGGCGCCCGTCCTGGGCTTCGCGGTGGAGAACCCGGTCCGTGAGCACTGCTTCGTCCCGGCGGTCAGTGCGGTGGCCGTCCGGGAGCCGAGCAGCCATGCCGACCTCTACCTGCCGATCGACGAACTCGCGCCGGACGAGAGCGCGTTGGACGATTTCGTGCTCGCGTCGCAGAACGAGGAGCACACCCTGGTCACGGAGGAACTCTCCGGCTGGCTGCTGGACCGCCTGCCGTAGTGGTCGGCGCCGTGGGGCGCCGGTTGGTGGACGGTACGCCGCCGGGGCGGCACCCCCTGGGAGAGGGGGTGCCGCCCCGGCGCACGAAGCGGGACGTCGATCAACCAGAGGTCGATCAGAAGTCCATGTCACCGCCCGGCATGCCGCCCGGAGCGCCCGCGGCAGCGGCCTTCTCCGGCTTGTCGGCGATGACGGCCTCGGTGGTGAGGAACAGCGCGGCGATCGACGCGGCGTTCTGGAGCGCGGAGCGCGTCACCTTGGCCGGGTCGAGGATGCCCTCGGCGATCATGTCGACGTACTCGCCGGTGGCGGCGTTCAGACCGTGGCCGACGGCCAGGTTGCGCACCTTCTCCACGACGACGCCGCCTTCGAGACCACCGTTGACGGCGATCTGCTTGAGCGGGGCCTCCAGGGCGAGCTTCACGGCGTTGGCGCCGGTCGCCTCGTCACCGTCGAGGTCCAGCTTCTCGAAGACCGAGGAAGCCTGGAGCAGGGCCACGCCACCGCCGGCGACGATGCCCTCCTCGACGGCCGCCTTCGCGTTGCGAACGGCGTCCTCGATGCGGTGCTTGCGCTCCTTGAGCTCGACCTCGGTCGCGGCACCGGCCTTGATGACGGCCACGCCGCCGGCCAGCTTCGCGAGGCGCTCCTGGAGCTTCTCGCGGTCGTAGTCCGAGTCGCTGTTCTCGATCTCGGCGCGGATCTGGTTGACCCGGCCCTGGACCTGCTCGCTGTCGCCGGCACCGTCGACGATGGTGGTCTCGTCCTTGGTGATGACGACCTTGCGGGCGCGGCCGAGCAGGTCGAGACCGGCGTTCTCGAGCTTGAGGCCGACCTCCTCGGAGATGACGGTGCCACCGGTGAGGATGGCGATGTCGCCGAGCATGGCCTTGCGGCGGTCACCGAAGCCGGGCGCCTTGACCGCGACGGACTTGAAGGTGCCGCGGATCTTGTTGACGACCAGGGTCGACAGGGCCTCGCCCTCGACGTCCTCGGCGATGATCAGCAGCGGCTTGCCGGACTGCATGACCTTCTCCAGGAGCGGCAGCAGGTCCTTCACGTTGCCGATCTTGGAGTTGACGATGAGGATGTAGGGGTCCTCGAGCGCCGCCTCCATGCGCTCCATGTCGGTCGCGAAGTACGCCGAGATGTAGCCCTTGTCGAAGCGCATGCCCTCGGTGAGTTCCAGCTCCAGACCGAAGGTCTGGGACTCCTCGACGGTGATGACGCCTTCCTTGCCGACCTTGTCCATGGCCTCGGCGATGAGCTCGCCGATCTGCGGGTCGGCGGCGGAGATGGACGCGGTGGAGGCGATCTGCTCCTTGGTCTCGATCTCCTTGGCCTGGTCGAGCAGCGCACCGGAGACGGCCTCGACGGCCTTCTCGATGCCGCGCTTGAGGGCCATCGGGTTGGCGCCGGCGGCGACGTTGCGCAGGCCCTCGCGGACCAGCGCCTGGGCCAGGACGGTCGCGGTCGTCGTGCCGTCACCGGCGACGTCGTCCGTCTTCTTCGCGACCTCCTTGACCAGCTCGGCGCCGATCTTCTCGTACGGGTCCTCCAGCTCGATCTCCTTGGCGATGGACACGCCATCGTTGGTGATCGTGGGGGCGCCCCACTTCTTTTCAAGGACGACGTTGCGGCCCTTGGGGCCGAGGGTGACCTTGACGGCGTCGGCGAGCTGGTTCATACCGCGCTCAAGGCCGCGCCGCGCCTCCTCGTCGAACGCGATGATCTTGGCCATGTGAAGTGGTCCCTCCGGACTGATGGGGTACCCCCGCTGCCAACCGAGTTGAGAGCTGGGGAAGGAAAGCCTCGGACCGTGCTGGCGCCCGCGACGGACGGCCTGCATACCGTGTGGTTCCTTGCCCCACCTGGCGTGCCGACCTCACCGACCCGATCCATATTCAGCACTCTCACGGGGAGAGTGCTAACGCAATGATTAGCACTCGCACCAGTCGAGTGCAAGCGCTTGACGGGGGGACCCCCCGTCCGTGAGACGATCGGCGACCTTGGCGGGACCGCTTCCTAACGCCCGCGCGCGCCCGCGTACCACTCCAGCGGGACGCCGGTGACCTCCGGGAACGGCAGAAGGCTCGCAACCCCGTGCTGGGGGCTGCGAGCCTTCTTCCAACGATGCAGTTGGTCGCCGCCTCAGGCGGCGACCCGGACCATGTCCGCCTGTGGCCCCTTCTGGCCCTGCGAGATCTCGAACTCGACCCGCTGACCCTCCTCAAGGGTGCGGTACCCGTCCATCTGGATCGCGCTGTAGTGGACGAAAACATCCGCACCACCGTCGACCGCGATGAAGCCGTACCCCTTCTCCGCGTTGAACCACTTGACGGTGCCCTGAGCCATGCCTAACTCCCCTATTACTGGCCCTTGCGCAGGACCGCACTCCGCGGACCCGGGTCAGACCTCACCCCCCGAAATGGTCCGCGGGGTGTGCGCCGGAACGCGTCGACCGCCGCTGAATGTATCTGGACCAATGCCCAGCGCAACAGGTCAATCGGACGAGAATTCTGGCGTCAGGGAAACGGCCGTATGTGCTCAAATGCCTTTATCTCAGGCGAAGTCGGGCCGGGAATATGCCACACGGGCGACAAATCGCGCACACAACTTGCGCACAAGTCACGGCGATCTCATATGCGTTCGGCATGCGCTTCGGCTGCACGCGGAGATAACCGGAGGGGGATCACCCCAATGGTATCCCCTTTCACAACACGGAATTGCCCCGTCCGTTTCGTACGGACGGGGCAATTTCCGGTCACTACCGGCAAAGAGTTGGCGCGAATTCGCTCGGCGTCTGCGCGCCGGCGGCGACGGCGCGCGGCGTCAGCAGCCGCCGGCGACCGCCGGGATGATCGAGACGCCGGCGCCGTCCGGCGTCGGGGTCTCCAGGCCCTGCTCGAAGCGGACGTCGTCGTCGTTGACGTAGACGTTCACGAAGCGGCGCAGCTTGCCCGCGTCGTCGAGCACCCGGGCCGCGATGCCCTGGTGGTTCTTCTCCAGGTCGGCGATCACCTCGGAGAGGGTCGCGCCCTCGGCGGCCACCTCGGCCTCGCCGCCGGTGTACGTGCGCAGGATGGTGGGGATGCGGACCTTGACGCTCATGGTTCTGCCTTCCAGGGAAATACGGGGTGAGGGAGCGGGCTGCGGGCCGGCTCAGCCGGCCAGGCCGGCCTCGCGGAACGCGTCCAGGTCCGGCCGGATGGTGGCGGTGGGCCCGGCGGCGACGGCGTCGAGGGTCTTCAGGCCGTCACCGGTGTTCAGCACGACGGTGGTCAGCGACGGGTCCAGGAGGCCGTTCTCGATCAGCTTCCTGGTCACGCCGACGGTCACCCCGCCCGCGGTCTCCGCGAAGATCCCCTCGGTCCGGGCCAGCAGCTTGATCGCGTCCACGATCTGCGGGTCGGTGACGTCCTCGACGGCCCCGCCGGTGCGGCGCGCGATGTCGAGCACGTACGGGCCGTCCGCGGGGTTGCCGATCGCCAGCGACTTGGCGATGGTCTTCGGCTTCTGCGGCTTGACGACCTCGTGGCCGGCCTTGAAGGCGGCGGACACCGGGGAGCAGCCCTCGGCCTGGGCGCCGAAGATCCGGTACGGCTTGTCCTCGACCAGGCCGAGGGCGATCAGCTCCTTCAGCCCCTTGTCGATCTTGGTGAGCTGGGAGCCGGACGCGATCGGGATGACCAGCTGGTCCGGGAGCTGCCAGCCGAGCTGCTCGCAGATCTCGTAGGCCAGCGTCTTGGAGCCCTCGCCGTAGTAGGGGCGCAGGTTGACGTTGACGAAGCCCCAGCCCTCGCCCAGCGGGTCGCCGATGAGCTCGGAGCAGAAGCGGTTCACGTCGTCGTAGTTGCCCTCGATGGCGACCAGGTCACCGCCGTAGACCGCGGCCATCACGACCTTGCCGGGCTCCAGGTCGTGCGGGATGAAGACGCAGGACTTGAAGCCGGCGCGGCGGGCCGCTGCGCCGACGGCACCGGCGAGGTTGCCGGTGGAGGAGCAGGACAGGGTGGTGAAGCCGAAGGCGCGGGCGGCCTCGACGGCGATCGCGACGACCCGGTCCTTGAAGGAGTGGGTGGGGTTGCCGGAGTCGTCCTTGACGTACAGGCCGCCGGTGACGCCGAGCTCGGCGGCGAGCCGGTCGGCCTTGACGAGCTTGGTGAAGCCGGGGTTGAGGTTGGGCTTGTCGGCCACGTCGGCGGGGACGGGCAGCAGCGGGGCGTAGCGCCAGATGTTGGCGGGACCGGCCTCGATCCGCTTCTTCAATTCCTCGGGACCGCCGGCGGGCAGCTCGTAGGCGACTTCCAGCGGGCCGAAACACTCCTGGCACGCGAAGATCGGGCCGAGCGGGAAGCGCTGTCCGCACTCGCGGCAGGAGAGCGCGACGGCGGGGCCGAGGGCGACGGAGGGAGCGGATTCGGTGACTTGCACAGCCATGGAGGCGAGGCCCTTTCTCCTCATCTTCCTCACGACGCATCTCGCCGTGAGACGGATTTGGCACCTTCCCTAGCCGGGAGCCTCGCGCGCGCAGCGTGTGTCGTGCGGCGGAGACCGGCTGGAGGGTTGCCGGGGCTTCAACGGGCCGTTTCCCTCTGCCCCTCTGGATGAGCGGTATGGCGCTGGGGCGGAACCCAGGCGTTTGTGGCGCGGCGACCCCGACATGCGACGGTCATCCGCGTTGTTCAAGACTGTAACCGAAGGCACTCACCGTTGAGATAGTCGTCCGGTCCGCGAGATGGATCACATAACGGGTTCCCGTTCGGGGCCACCGAGGAGAGTCGTAGACGTGCTGGAAGAAGTGGAGCGCTGGTTGGCGACTCGCTCCTGGTCCGCCGCGGACCGCCCGTTGGAGCGTTTGGTGGAGGCCAAGCGCCAGACGGGTCGGACGGTCAGCGTGGTGCTGCCCGCGCTCGACGAGGAGGCGACGGTCGGCGCGATCGTGGCGACGATCCGTGCCGACCTGATGACCGGGGAGGTGCCGCTGGTCGACGAGCTGGTGGTGCTGGACTCGGGCTCCACCGACCGCACCGCCGAGGTCGCCGCGGCGGCCGGTGCGCGGGTCGTGCACCGGGACGCGGTGCTGCCGCGGATCCCGGCGCTGCCCGGCAAGGGCGAGGTGCTGTGGCGTTCGCTGTTGGTGACCCGTGGTGACGTGATCTGTTTCGTCGACGCCGACCTGCGGGAGTTCTCGTCCACCTTCGTGTCGGGGATCGTCGGGCCGCTGCTGACCGACCCGGAGGTCGCCTTCGTCAAGGCGATGTACGACCGGCCGCTGGAGACCGGCGCGGGTCGCGCAGCGGCGGGGTCCGGCGGGGAGCAGGGCGGCCGGGTCACCGAGCTGGTCGCCCGGCCGCTGCTGAACCTGCACTGGCCGCAGCTGGCCGGGTTCGTGCAGCCGCTGGGCGGGGAGTACGCGGCCCGTCGCTCGCTGCTGGAGCGGCTGCCGTTCCCGGTCGGTTACGGGGTGGAGCTGGGGCTGCTGGTGGACGCCCTGCACACGGTCGGGCTGGATGCGCTGGCCCAGGTGGACGTGGGGGTGCGCAAGCATCGTCATCAGGACGGCCAGGCGCTCGGCCGGATGGCCGCCGCCATCTACCGCACCGCCCAACTCCGTTTGGCGCGGGGTCACTTGGTGCGGCCCCGGCTGACCCAGTTCGACCGCGGCCAGGACGGTTTCGTGCCGCGGACGACGGCGGTGGACACCGAGGAGCGGCCGCCGATGGCCGGAATACCGGAGTACGCGGAACGGCGGGCGGCCTGAGGGGCGATCGTACGTTTGCGCGGATCGGTGACGGGTTAATGTCGCGACATGGTCTCCGAGACGGTCACCGAGCGCAGTGCGGTCCAGTCAGGTGCCGAGGTCCTCGTCGCGTCCAACCGCGGGCCCGTGTCGTACGCCCTGGGCGAGGGCGGTGAGCTGAGCGCCAGGCGGGGCGGCGGGGGGCTGGTGTCGGGGCTCTCGGCCATCGGGCCCGAGGCGGGTGCGGTGTGGGTGTGCGCGGCGCTCGGGGACGGCGACCGGGCGGCGGTACGGCGGTCCGGGGGGCTGCTGGACACCGCGGACACCGGCGGGCAGCGCGTGCGGATGTTGGACATCCCGGCGGAGGTGCACGCCGCGGCCTACAACGGCGTCGCCAACTCCGTGCTGTGGTTCGTCCACCACATGCTCTACCAGACGCCGGTGGAGCCGGTCTTCGACGCCGGCTTCCGGGAGGAGTGGGCGGCGTACGAGGCGTACAAC
The DNA here is from genome assembly GCF_039532155.1 of Streptomyces lunalinharesii. Lineage (NCBI taxonomy): Bacteria > Bacillati > Actinomycetota > Actinomycetes > Kitasatosporales > Streptomycetaceae > Streptomyces > Streptomyces lunalinharesii. The sequence continues at coordinate 68,451 of NZ_BAAARK010000034.1, read as the reverse complement.
GCGGCGTTCGCCGGGGCGCTGGCGGAGGCGGCGGGCCCCGGTGCGGCGGTGCTGGTGCAGGACTACCACCTGGCGCTGGTGCCGGGGCTGCTGCGCGAGATGCGGCCGGACGTGCGGATCGCGCACTTCTCGCACACGCCGTGGGCGCCGCCGGAGTACTTCGCGCTGCTGCCGGACGACGTCCAGCGGCAGCTGCTGCTGGGGATCCTCGGCGCCGACCGGGCGAACTTCCTGACCGAGCGGTGGGCGCGGGCGTTCGCGGCGTGCTGCGAGCGGGCGCTGGGGCCGGACTGCACGGCGCACTGGCCGCGGCACGAGCCGCCGAGCGTGGTCGCGGGCCCGGCGGCGCACCGGACCCGGATCGGGGTGCACGGGTTGGGGGCGGACGCGGAGTTCCTGCGGGAGCGGTCGCGGCGGCCCGACGTCGAGGAGCGGATGGCGGGGCTGCGCGCGCAGATCGGCGGCGCCGGGCGGAAGACGGTCGTGCGGGTGGACCGCACGGAGCTGTCCAAGAACATCGTGCGCGGGCTGTTGGCGTTCCGGCGGCTACTGGCCGACCGGCCGGAGTGGCGCGAGCGGGTGGTGCACCTGGCGTTCGCCTATCCCTCGCGGCAGGACCTGGCCGTCTACCGCGACTACACCGCGCGGGTCGGCGCGCTCGCCGAGGAGATCAACGCGGAGTACGGCACGGCCACGTGGCAGCCGGTGGTGCTGCACGTCAAGGACGACTTCGCGCGGTCGTTGGCGGCGTACCGGCTGGCCGATGTGGCGCTGGTCAACCCGATCCGGGACGGGATGAACCTGGTCGCCAAGGAGGTGCCGGTGGTCTCCGACGCCGGGTGTGCGCTGGTGCTGTCCCGGGAGGCCGGGGCGTGGGTGGAGCTGGGGGCGGACGCGCTGACGGTGAACCCCTACGACGTGGGGCAGACCGCCGAGGCGTTGCACGCGGCGCTGACCATGCCGGCCGAGGAGCGGTCCGCGCGCACCGCCCGGCTGGCCGCGGCGGCGACGGCGCTGCCGCCCGCGCGGTGGTTCCTGGAGCAGTTGCGGGCCCTGGAGGCGTGAGCGGGCCCGCGGGGGTGCCCCGCCGGTAGATCGTCAGCGGGCGGGGCTAGCGTGGTGGGCCGTGAGTGTGACTACGCATGTGTCGACGACGGTGGCGTCCGGTCTGCCGGAGCTGACCGCCGGGCGGCTGCTCGACAGCTGGCGGCTCGATCCGTACGCGCTGGTGCTGATCCTGGTCCTGGGCGGGCTGTACGCCTGGGGCGTGGTGCGGCTGGCGCGGCGCGGGGAGCGGTGGCCCGTGGCCCGGTCGGTGGCGTTCGCGGTCCTGGGGCTGGGCGGGGTCGCGGTGGCGACCATGTCGGGCCTGGCGGTCTACGACCACGAGCTGTTCTGGCCGGCCGCGGTGCAGAACATCGTGTTGGATCTGATCGCGCCGCTGGGGCTGGCGCTGGGCGACCCGTTGTCGCTGGTGCTCAAGGTGCTGCCGCCCGAGCGGCCACCGGCCCGCTGGTTGCGGGCGCGGCTCTCCGGCCGGCTCCTGCGCTTCTTGACGTTTCCGCTGGTCAGTACGGTGCTGGTGCTCTCCTCCGAGTTGGCGATCTACTTCACGCCGTACTTTCCGACGGCGTTGCGGCACGGTCCGCTGCACGAGCTGATGTACCTGCAACTGCTGGTCGTCGGCAGTCTCTTCGTGCTGCCGATGCTCACCCGCGAGGAGTTGCTGCCGTCCTGGTGCAGCCATCCGGTGCGGGCCCTGCTGGTGCTGCTGGACGGGTTGGTGGACGCGGTGCCCGGCATCGTGGTGATGACCAGCGGGACGCTGATCGCGGGGGGCTGGTACGCGTCCCAGCACCGGCCGTGGGACCCGAGCCTGCAGCAGGACCAGATGATCGGCGGCGGGTTGATGCTGACCCTCGCCGAGTTGGTCGGACTGCCCTTCATGATCGCGGTGTTCGCGGAGTGGGTGCGCGACGAACGGCGCCGGACGCGGGCCCTGGACGCCCAGCTGGACCGGGAGTTGGCGGTCGCCGCACCGGCACCGGCGGCAACGTCGGCACCGTCAGCGTCTTCGGCACCGTCGGCCCCGTCGGCGTCTTCGGTCCCGTCGGCGCCATCGGGCGCTGCGGCACCGGCCGTCGCGCAGCCGGAGGTGACCCGGCCCTGGTGGGAGACCGACCAGGGCGAGGTCGGCGAGCGGTTCCGGCGGGGGCGCTAGGGGCCGGCCCGCACGCGGTGGTGCGGTCGTCTCCCGCGTGCTCCGGGTGCGCCCCCGCGCTCCGGTGCGGGGGCTGCGGCGGTCCCGAGCGGGGTAGTCCTCTGCCATGTCCCTCAACGCCCGTTCACGTTCCGCCCGGTGGGCCGCGGTCGCGGCCGTCACCGTCCTGGCGACCACTCTCGCCGGCTGCTCGTCGGGGAAGGGCGACGCCGACCCGAAGGGCGGTGCGTCGCGCTCCGGGACGGCGGCCCCCTCCGCGTCCGCCCCGTCCGGGGCGATAGCCGTCGGCCCCGGGCCCCAGTCGACGTACACGGTGCAGCACCAGCCCGCCCCCGGTTCCTGCCACTTCCGCTACACCGCGGACAAGCAGCCGCTGCCCGACCCGAAGTGCACCCCGGGCGCGACCAACCCCAAGGTCACCCCGCAGACGCTGACGACCACGATCTGCCGGAGCGGCTACACCAAGGGCATCCGCCCGCCGGTGAGCATCACCAACCGGGAGAAGGCCGCCAACGCCAAGTCCTACGGCTACACCGGCCCGCTGCACGACGCCGAGTACGACCACCTCATCAGCCTCCAGTTGGGCGGCGACCCCAACGACCCGCGCAACATCTGGGTCGAGCCGCCGTCCCCGGGACACCGGCCGGGTGCCGGTCCCAACAACCCCAAGGACGGCGTGGAGAACAAGCTCAAGGCCGCGGTCTGCGCCGGCAGGACCGATCTGGCCAAGGCGCAGCAGGCCATCGCGCACGACTGGACGACGGCGCTGTCCACGGTGGGCCTCAAGGAGTAGCCCGGCCGCCACCGGCCGGGCGACCGGCTACCCCTGCGGTGGCTCCTGCGTCCCGTCCGTCCCGTCCGTCGCGTCCGGCTCGGGTGTGGCGGGCGGTGGCGGGTGCTCGATCCGGTCGGCGAGGGCGTTGAGCAGGGCGACCACGCCCTTCGGGCCGTCGACGACCAGGTCGGCGCGGTCGGCGAGTTCGGGGACCTCGCTGCTGCCGCTGCACACCAGGACGCCGCCGGTGCCCTCGGAGCGCAGCTTCTCGACGGCGGCGAAGGCGGCCAGGTCGCCGAGGTCGTCGCCGGCGTAGAGGACGGCGGCGGCGCCGGTCTCCTCGACCCACTCGGCGAGCGCGACGCCCTTGTCCACGCCGGGCGGGCGCAGTTCCAGCACCAGCCGGCCCGGTTCGACGATCAGGCCGTGGCGCTCGGCGAGCGCGGTGAGCGGTTCCCGCAGGTGCTCGAAGGCGCGCTGCGGGTCGGCGGCGCGGCGGGTGTGCACGGCGATGGCGCGGCCGCCCTTGCGCTCGATGGCGGTCTCGACCCACGTGCCGTGCCAGACCCCGGAGCGGTCCAGTACGCCGGGGAGTTCGGCCTGTATGGCGGCGATGCCCGGGTGCGGGGCGGGCGCGTGCAGGGCGCCGGTCGCGGCGTCCCAGCGTTCGGCGCCGTAGTGGCCGAGGACGACGAGGTGGGGAAGGCCCGGGGTCGCGTCGAGGCCGCCGAGGCGGACCGCGACGCCGGCCGGCCGGCCGGTGATCACCGCGAGCGCGCGCAGGTGCGGGGCGAGTCGGGCCAGGGCCGCGCGGGCGCCGGGGTGGGCCCGGGCCTTGGTGGGGTCGGGGACGATGTCGGCGAGCGTGCCGTCGAAGTCGAGGGCGACGACGGCGCGTTCGGGGTGGGCCAGCAGGGCGGTGAGGCCCTCCTGGCCGGCAGCGGTGTCCGGATGCGGGACGGCGGGCGACGCCGGCACGGGGTCCGGCGCCGGTTCGGGAGGTGGTGCGGCGTTCGGGGTGCCCATGTCGCCGACCCTACCGGCGGGATACGGGCGCACGCCGGGTGTACGGGCGCATCGGATGGGCGAGGCGGTGCGCAGTGCCGTCGTCCGGGGGCGGTGGGCGGGCGACGGGCCGGGGGGGGGCTCGGTCAGCGTCGCGCCCGGCGCGCGTCCCGTACGCGGCGCAGCCGGTTGACGGTCACCGGGTCGTGCGCGAGGGCACGGGGGTCGTCGAGGAGCGCGTTGAGGAGTTGGTAGTAGCGGGTCGGGGAGATGCCGAGCCGTTCGCGGATGGCGCGTTCCTTGGCGCCGGGGCCGGGCCAGGGGCGGCGTTCGACGGCGAGCACCGCCTCGTCGCGGGCGGAGAGCCCGTGCGTGGTGTCCTCGGTGCCGTCCGTCATCCCACTCCGCCGTCCGTCGTCACGTTCCCACGATAAGCCCACCGCGCGGGGCGGGCCCGGGGGTGTCCACCGGGCCCGCGGGCGGCGCTATTCGGCGGTGTTGTCGGCGGTGTCCGCGATGTTCTGGAGGTCGGTGAGGGTCGCGGAGGGGTTGCCGTGCGGGCCGACCGTGGCGCCCATCCGGGACTTGATGGTCTTGGAGACCAGCGGCCAGGACGTCTTGTCGGACGGGTAGAAGTGGGCGTTGGGCAGCTGGGCGAGGAAGCCGTGCAGCTTGCTGAACTTGTCGTCGGCGAGCATCGCCTGGGAGGCGGAGCTGGTGACCGGCAGCAGGTTGTAGTCGGCGGAGAACTTCAGGACGTTCTTCTCGCTGTAGACGAAGTTCAGGAACTTGCCGACCTCGGTGCGGTGGCCGTTCTGCTTGAACGCCATCATCCAGTCGGCGACGCCCATGGTGGCCTTGGCCTTGCCGGTGGGGCCGGGGAGTTCGACGGTGCCGTAGTCGACGCCCTTGGCCGCGGCCTGCTTCATCAGGGTGGGGTGGCCGTTGAGCATGCCGACGTCGCCGTCGGCGAAGGCGGCGAAGGCGTCCTCGCGGTTGAGCTTCGCGGGGTCGACGCCGGTCAGGTCCTTGCCGACGAGGTCCTTCTGGAGCCATTCGAAGGTCTTGACGTTCTCGGGCGCGTTGAGGGTGTACTTGCCGATGTTGTCGGTGTAGTCGCCGCCGCCGGCGAGCAGCCACTCCAACGTCTCGGCCTGGGTCTCCTCCGGGCCGAGCGGCAGCGCGAAGGGGATCTTCACGCCGTGCGCCTTGAGCGCCTGGGCGTCGCTGACGATGTCGGCCCAGTTCTGCGGCGGGGTGGTGATGCCGGCCGCGGCGAACAGCTTCTTGTTGTAGAAGAGGCGGCGGGTGCTGGCCCCGAAGGGCATGCCGTACTGCTTGCGCTGGTATTCGCCGGCCTCCGCGAGGGAGGGGGTGAAGTCGGCCTGGACGGGGATGGAGAGCAGGTCGTCGGCGCCGTAGAGCTTGCCGCGGGCGGCGTAGTCGGCGTACGCGCCGACCTGGGCCATGTCGGGGGCCTTGCCGGCGTTGACGAGGTCCTCGACCTTCTTGTCGACGACGGTCCAGTTGTAGACCTTGACGTCGACCTTGATGCCCGGGTTCTGCTCCTGGAAGGCGCGGACCAGGTCGTCCCAGTAGTGCTGGGAGCTGTTGGCCTTGCTGTCGCCGTAGTCGGCGGCAATCAGCGTGAGGGCGACGTCGTTGCCCCCGGAGCCGCTGCCGCAGCCGGTGAGAGTCACTGTCATGGTGGCGGCCAGTCCCGCCGCTGCCAGGCTCACGTACCGCCGTCGCACCGCTGTTACCGCCCCTTTGTCCCGAAAATTCTGTGCTTGCGGGTGTTCCCGCCGTCGTCGTGGGGATCGCCCGCGATCGACGGAGAACAGCGAGTCTCGCCCACTGTCCCCCACAAGGTCTACACCACCTTCCCCGTACTTCTCCTATCGGCCTGCCTCTGGTGCAGGTCAGGGGGGTTGCGAGGGGGTCGACCGGGCCGGCTACCGGCGCGTACGCGCGGCCGCGGAGCGCGGGTGGCGGCGCCGGCACGCGCCCGGCGCGTGGCGATCAGCACGGCGAGTGGACTAGACCTTTCTTGGCCGGTCGCGCGACACTGTTCCCCGTGAAACACGTCATCGCCCTTGATGTGGGCGGCACCGGAATGAAGGCCGCCCTCGCCGGGGCGGACGGCACCCTCCTGTACGAGGCGCGGCGCCCCACCGGGCGCGACCGCGGACCCGAGGCGGTCGTCGAGACGATCCTCGACTTCGCCGCCGAACTGCGCGACGTCGGTCGCGCCCGGCTCGGCGGCACCGCGCTGGCCGCCGGCGTCGCCGTCCCCGGCATCGTCGACGAGGCCACCGGCACCGCCGTCTACGCCGCCAACCTCGGCTGGCGCGACGTCCCGCTGCGGGCCCTGCTCTCGGCACGGCTCGACGGGGTCCCGGTCGCCCTGGGCCACGACGTCCGCACCGGCGGGCTGGCCGAGGGCCGGATCGGCGCCGGCCGGGACGCCGACCGGTTCCTGTTCGTCCCGCTGGGCACCGGCATCGCCGGCGCCATCGGCATCGGCGGCCGCATCGAGGCCGGCGCCCACGGCAGCGCCGGCGAAATCGGCCACGTCGTCGTCCGGCCGGACGGTCCGCAGTGCGGCTGCGGACAGCGCGGTTGCCTGGAGGCACTGGCCTCGGCCGCCGCGGTGGGCCGCGACTGGGCGGCGGTCTGCGGCGATCCGCGGGCCGGCGCCGCCGACTGCGCCAAGGCCGTGGAGTCCGGCGACCCGCGCGCCCGGGAGGTCTGGCAGGGCGCCGTGGACGCGCTCGCCGACGGCCTGGTCACCGGGCTCACCCTGCTCGACCCGCGGATGCTGATCATCGGCGGCGGGCTGGCGGAGGCCGGCGACACGCTGTTCGCACCGCTGCGGGAGGCGGTCCGCCGGCGCGTCACCTTCCAGCAGCTCCCCTCGATCGTCCCGGCGGCCCTCGGGGACGCCGCCGGCTGCCTGGGCGCAGGACTGCTCGCCTGGGATCTTCTCTCCACGGAGGTAACCGCCTGATGGCACAGCAACAGTCCGCGGGACGCCCCTCGGACGCCGGGCGCACCGTCCTGGCCGGCGCCCGGATCGCCCGGCCCTCCGGCGTCACCGACAACGGCCGGCTCACCATCGAGGGCACCCGGATCGCCGCGGTCCGCAGCCGGGACCGGGACCGCGGCCGGGCGCCGGACACCGCGGACGCCCAGGACCGCGCCGAAGACCCGGCGAGCGTCGTCGACCTGACCGGGCATCTGATCGTCCCCGGCTTCGTCGACATGCACGTGCACGGCGGGGGCGGCGGCTCCTTCTCCTCCGCCGATCCCGAGGAGTGCCTGACGGCCATCGACACCCACCGCCGGCGCGGCACCACCTCGATGGTGGCCTCCACCGTCACCGGCGACCTGGCGGACCTGGCCCGACAGGCCGGCGTGCTGGCCGAGTTGGTGCAGCAGGGCGACCTGGCCGGCATCCACTTCGAGGGCCCGTTCATCTCCCCGCAGCGCTGCGGCGCGCACCAGCCCGAGCTGCTGCGCGACCCCGACCCCGCCGAGGTCCGCCGGCTGGTCGACGCCGCCCGCGGCACCGCCGCGATGATGACCGTCGCACCCGAACTGCCCGGCGGCCTGGACTCCGTACGGCTGCTCGCCGACGCCGGGGTGATCGCCGCCATCGGCCACACCGACTCCACCTACGACGCCACCCGGCAGGCCATCGAGGCCGGCGCCACCGTCGCCACCCACCTCTTCAACGCGATGCCGGCGCTCGGCCACCGCGCCCCCGGCCCGGTCGCCGCGCTCCTGGAGGACGAGCGGATCACCGTCGAGCTGATCAACGACGGCACCCACCTGCACCCGGCGGTCCTCCAGATGGCGTTCCGCGAGGCCGGCGCCGGACGGGTCGCGTTCATCACCGACGCGATGGGCGCGGCCGGGATGAACGACGGGATGTACCCGCTGGGGCCCATGCGGGTCGAGGTCAAGGACGGCGTCGCCCGGATCAGCGACGGCCCCACCGCCGGCTCCATCGCCGGCTCCACCCTCACCCTGGACCGGGCCTTCAGGCGGGCCGTCACCCTCGACGGCCTCACCGTCGAACAGGCCGTGCAGGCGCTCTCCACCAACCCCGCCCGGCTGCTGGGCATCGCCGACCGCACCGGCTCGCTGGAGCCCGGCAAGGACGCCGACCTGGTCGTCCTGGACGCCGGGTACGAGGTCGTGGGCGTGCTCCGCAAGGGTGCCTGGCTGCTGCGCCCGCCGGGCGTCTGACCACCCGTCGGGGGCTGCCGGCCGCCACCGGTCGGCACCCCGGTCCGGCCGCCCCAGCGGCGGCCGGACCCCGCGAGGTGGCCGACCCGGGTCTGGGCCTACGGGCGTCCGCGATGGCATGATCGCTCGCGCACTTGTCCGTATGCCACCGCGGAACGCGGTGCCTTCACCCACGGCCGTCCGGCCGGCCTCCTCCTGGAGGGGAGACCATGATCCTCACGGTCACGCTGAACGCCGCCCTGGACCTCACCTACCGCGTCCCCCGGCTCCGCCCGCACACCACCCACCGCGTCACCGAGGTCGCCGAACGGCCCGGCGGCAAGGGCCTGAACGTCGCCCGGGTGCTGGCCGCGCTCGGCCACCGCACGGTCGCCACCGGCTTCGCGGGCGGCGGCACCGGTGAGGCGCTGCGCACCCTGCTCGCCCAGGAGACGCTGGTCACCGACGCCCTGGTCCCGGTCGGCGGCACCACCCGCCGCACCGTCGCCGTGGTGGACTCCGGCACCGGCGACACCACCCAGCTCAACGAGCCCGGCCCGACCGTCTCCCCGGCCGAATGGGCCGCCTTCCTCGGCACCTACCGCGAACTGCTGGGCGAGGCACGGGCGGTGGCGCTCTGCGGCAGCCTGCCACCCGGCGTCCCGGTGGACGTCTACGCCCGGCTCATCCGCGCCGCCCGCACCGCCGGCGTCCCCGTCCTGCTGGACACCAGCGGCGAACCGCTGCGCCGCGGCCTGGCCGCCCGCCCCGACCTCGCCAAGCCCAACGCCGACGAACTGGCCGCGCTCACCGGCAGCACCGAACCGCTGCGCGCCGCCCGCGACGCCCGGCGCCGCGGCGCCCACGCGGTGGCCGCCTCGCTCGGCCCGGACGGGATGCTCGCGGTGACCGCCGACGGCGCCTGGCAGGCCGCCCCGCCCCGCCGGTACGCCGGCAACCCCACCGGGGCCGGCGACTCCGCGGTGGCCGGCCTGCTGTCCGGGCTGGTCGAGGAGCTGCCCTGGCCGGACCGGCTGAGTCGGGCGGTGGCGCTCTCCGCGGCGACCGTACGGGCCACCGCCGCCGGCGAGTTCGACGCCGCGACCTACGAAGAGCTGCTGCCCCACGTGGTGGTGACGGACCGTCCCACGGCGGCCTGACCGCCCCTCAGGGCGCGTCCCGCTCCCCCGCCGTCAGGGCTGGGCGAGCCAGACCTGGTCGAGGTTGACCTCGCACTGGTTGCCGTTCTCGCACGACAACTTGATGGTGTTGGTGCCCTTGTTGAGCTGGATGTACGACCAGGACTTGGTCCAGCCCTTGTCCCAGGCGCCTTCGGGGGCACCGGCGAAGTTCTTGAGGTTTATCGGCCGGCTCAGCGCCTGGCCGTTCACGTTGAGCGTGAGGTTGGCGTCCTTGCCGGGGACGCCGTAACCGACCCAGAGCTTGTACTTGCCGGCCGCGTCGACGTCGAGCGTCCAGGTGGCGGAGGCGCCCTGGTTGTTCAGGTTGGTGACGTACGAGCCGCTGGCGGTCCGGGCGCCGGGGATGTCCTTGGCGGTGGTGGCGCCGCCGTCGAGGCGCAGCGTGCCCGCGTCGTCCTTGGGGAGCTTGGCCGCGGGGGGCTTGCTGGCGGGCTGGTCACTGGGCTGGACCGAGTCCGCGGCAGTGGGGCCGGGGTTGGCGCCGGCGTCGTTCTTGGAGCTGTCGGAGTTGGTCAGCATGGCCGCGCCGATGCCTATGCAGACCACCGCCACCACGGCGACCGCGCCGATCAGCAGGCCGTTGCGGCCCTTGCGGGGCTCCGGGGCCTGCGGGACCGGGCGGGTGCCGCCGGCACCGCCGCCCGGCAGCGTCTCGGGGGCCGCGTAGTGCGCGTTCTGCCTGCCGTAGGGCGGCTGGGCCTGCTGGTTGCCGTACTGCCGCTGGCCGACCGTGCGCACCTGGTTGTAGGAGGTACGCGGGACGCCCGGCTGCCGTGCGGCGCCGACACTCGACGTGCCCGAGCCGCCCTCGCCGCCCTCCGAGCGGTACAGGTGGGCGAAGGGGTCGTCGTTCTCCGGCGTGTCCGCGCCGTTGTTGCCGGCCGTCATTCCGTGTCACTCCCAAGCGGTCTCTGCGCGCCAGTGCGCGTCCGTACGCGTTCGCGGGGCTGCGGGCGAACTGCCTCTTTTGGGCCACTCGACGCCACCGCGCCGCATCGGCGCAGCCTACCCCGAAGGGACCCGGCCACGCCGGTCCCCGACGTTCACAAGATCACTACGGATCGGTGAACGGGCGGTGCCCAGGCAGGACACCGCCGATGTGAGATGCGCGGCACCGGAGTGGGGCCCGGTGCCGCCGTCGGCGCGGGCGGCTCAGCCGGCCGCGCGCCGGTTGCCCTTGGAGCGCCGCTTCTCGACGTACATCCGCTGGTCGGCCGACTCCAGCACCTCTTCGGCGGTCATCCCGCAGCTCGCCCAGCCGATGCCGAAACTGGCACCGACCCGGACGGCCCGGCCCTCGACCCGGATGGGCGGGATGATCGCGTTCCGCAGCCGGACCGCGAGGTCCTGGGCGTCGGCGGTGCCCAGTCCGTCGGCGAGCACCACGAACTCGTCGCCGCCGAGCCGGGCGACGGTGTCGCCGTCCCGCACGCCGCTGGTCAGCCGGCGGGCGACCTCGATCAGCACCGCGTCGCCGGTGTTGTGCCCGAAGCGGTCGTTGATCGACTTGAAGCCGTCCAGGTCGCAGAAGAGCACCGCGAGCCCCTTGGCGCCGTCGTCCTCGACCCCGTCGGCGGGCGCCGAGAGGTGGACGTGGTGGTCGAAGGGCAGGCCACCGCCGGGCCCCGGTCGGGGCTTCTCGCCCTCGAAGCCGACGAGTCCGTCGAACGGCTCCGAGCCGTCCGCCCCGAAGCCGTGCGGGGCGCGCGGATCGGCGCCGGCGCCCGAGGAGGCGTAGGCGTCGGCGAGCGCGCTCGGCGGGCGGGAGCAGAGCCGGGCGGAGAGCCGGGCCCGCAGCTCGGCGCTGTTGGGCAGGCCGGTCAGCGAGTCGTGGCTGGCCCGGTGGGCGAGCTGGAGCTCGTGCCGCTTGCGCTCCTCGATGTCCTCGACGTGGGTGAGCAGGAAGCGGGGGCCGTCGGTGGTGTCGGCCACCACGGAGTTGCGCAGCGAGACCCACACGTAGGTGCTGTCCCGGCGCAGCAGCCGCAGCTCGGCGCGGCCGCCCTCCGCGGAGGTGCGCAGCAGCGTGCCGATGTCCTCGGGGTGGCAGATGTCGGAGAACGACAGCCGGCGCATCCCGGAGGCCGGGCGGCCCAGCAGCCGGCACAGCGCGTCGTTGGTGCGCAGCAGCCGGCCGTGCTGGTCACCGCCCATCTCGGCGACGGCCATCCCGCTCGGCGCGTACTCGAATGCCTGCCGGAAGCTTTCCTCGCTCGCCCGCAGCGCCTGCTGTTCGCGCTCCAGGCGGACCAGTGCCCGCTGCATGTTGGCCCGCAGCCGGGCGTTGCTGATCGCGATGGCGGACTGGAACGCGTACATCTGGAGCGCCTCCTGGCCCCAGGGGCCGGGGCGCCGGCCGTTGCGCGGTCGGTCCACGGAGAGCACGCCGAGCAGTTCGCCCTTGCCGCCGGCCGCGGTGTACATGGGCGCGAAGAGCCGGTCCATCGGGTGCCACTCGTCGGGGAAGCGCGGCGCCGGTCCGGCGGTGTGCCACTGCGGCACGTCGTCGTCGTCCAGCACCCAGCCCTCGGTGTACGGGATGAAGCACAGCTCGCCCCAGCGCTCGCCCATGGCCAGCCGGCGCTCCCACGAGGCGCGCGAGCCGACCCGCCCGGCCATCAGCGCCTCCGCGCCCGCGCTGCCGGCCACCGCGGCCACCACGAGGTCGCCGTCCTGCCGCACGAGGTTGACCGCGGCGAGCTCGTAGCCGAGCCCGACGATCGCCCCGTCGGCGACGGACTGCAAGGTCTCCGCGAGGCTGCGCGCGGTGTTCAGTTCGGCGACCACTTGGTGCAGCTGCCGCAGGGTCGCAAGACGGACATAGGGCTCCGACTCGGTCTCCATCGCTCGCTCTCCCTGAGACCTCGACAGCAACTCCACCGATTTCTTTGTCGTCCGATTCCACGCTCACTGAATCACAGTGAGCTGTTCACTCGGTACACAGGGTCAACAATTAGCGGCCCATGTGACTCAAGTCACAATCAGTGACGGGCGGTTACGGGCCGCCGACCAGGGAGTCGTCCACGCGGGCGAACGCCGTCGGGACGGCCCCTGAAAACTTCCTGAACGCAAATTCCAGCCATTTACGACGACAGGTCCGGACCATTGCCGCACCGCGCACCGGTCGCGACCTCCGCCGCGGGACCTAGGACGCGGGTGGTCCCGGGGCCCGATGCGTGCCGGGACCGGACGACGTTAGCGTTCGTGGCGTGTTCACGAAGACTCCTGCCACCGCCCCGGCCGCCGGCCCCACCGCCTCCGCCGCATCCACCGTCACCCTCGCCTCCGTGCCGGGCGACGGGCCGATCGCGCATGCTGTTGGGGTGAGTGACGACGAGTTCCGTGCCGCGCTGTCCCGCCTCGCCGCCGGAGTGGTGCTGATCACCGCCCGCGACGAGGACGCGGGGCCGCGCGGCGAGGACGCCGGCATGACCGCCACGGCGTTTCTCTCCGTGTCCCTCGACCCACCCTTGGTGATGGTGAGCGTTCGCAACGACTCCCGGATGGACGACCTGCTCGCGCAACAGCCGCTGTGGGCGGTTTCGGTGCTGTCGGGCGACCAACGACACGTAGCGGCACGATTCGCGATGAAGGGCCGGATCAGCGACCGACTGCTCTTCCAGGACATCCCCTCCGAACGGGGCGAAGCGTCCGGTGCGCCGCTCATCGGGGGCGCGCTGGCGACGCTGGAGTGCCGGACCGAGCAGCGGGTGGTGGCCGGCGACCACACCCTCGTGATCGGCCGGGTGCTGGCCTCGACCACGTCGGACGCGCAGGACGGGCCGCTGACGTACTTCCGGGGGAAGTACCGGCAGCTGGGGTGAGCCGGGGCCGGGCGGGCGGCCGGCCCGGGGCGGGCGTCAGCCCCAATCGCGCCCGGTGCGGCCCCGCTTGGTCTGACCGCGCTGCTTCTTCTCGCGCAGCCGCCGCTCGTTGATGCCGCGCGGGATGCGCGACTTCTTGCGCGGTGCGGGCGGCGGTGCGGTGGCCTCGGCGAGCAGCGCCGCGAGCCGGACGCTCGCGGCCTCGCGGTTGCGCCACTGGGAACGGTGCTCGGAGGCCCGGACGGTGAGGACGCCGTCGACCAGCCGGCCGGCCAGCCGCTCCAGGGCGCGCTCCTGCCACACCGGGGGCAGCGCCTTCGTCCGCGCCAGGTCGAAGCGCAACTCGACCTGGCTGTCGCTGGTGTTGACGTGCTGGCCGCCCGGGCCGGAGGAGCGTGAGAACCGCCAGACCAGCTCGGCCTCCGGGAGGGCGACCGCACCGCGGATGACGTGGGGTCCGGACATGCCCCCCATGATCCCGCGCCCACGGCCGCCCGTCACCTCGGTTTCCCCGCTCGGAACGGCCCGTCGCCTTCGGGAGCGCGCCCCGGACCGCCATCAGGATTCAGCAAAGAAAGTAAAGCGGGCTGGAACCACCCGGTGGCCCGGCCACGTTGAGGTGGATGACGGCGGCTCCGCTCCCGGGCGGAACCGCCGTGGTATCACCGACACACACCGCGGCCGCACCAGCGGCACCACCGACCCCGGGTCGGCGCGGTTCGACGAGGAAAGGGACTTCCCATGGCTGTAAGCCTGTCCAAGGGCGGCAACGTCTCGCTCACCAAGGAGGCCCCGGGCCTGACCGCCGTCACGGTCGGCCTCGGCTGGGACGTCCGCACCACCACCGGCACCGACTTCGACCTCGACGCCAGCGCCATCGCGGTCAACACGACCGGCAAGGTCTTCTCCGACCAGCACTTCATCTTCTTCAACAACAAGGCGACGCCGGACCAGACCATCGTCCACACCGGCGACAACACCACCGGCCAGGGCGAGGGCGACGACGAGTCGATCAACGTCAACCTCGGCGCGCTGCCGGCCGACATCGACAAGATCGTCTTCCCGGTCTCGATCTACGACGCCGAGAACCGCAGCCAGAACTTCGGCCAGGTGCGGAACGCCTTCATCCGCATCATCAACCAGGCCGGCGGCGCCGAGATCGCGCGCTACGACCTGAGCGAGGACGCCGCCACCGAGACCGCCATGGTCTTCGGCGAGCTGTACCGCAACGGCGCGGAGTGGAAGTTCCGCGCGGTGGGCCAGGGGTACGCCTCCGGCCTGCGCGGCATCGCCCAGGACTTCGGCGTCAACGTCTGAGTCACGGCACCGCCCGCGGCGCGACACCGCCGCACAGCGCACCGGCAACGAGGGCCGGCTCCCGAAGAGGGGGCCGGCCCTCGGCGCGTCGGCACTACGCCGCCGCACCGCCGGACGTACCGGCCGTGGGCTCCGCCGCGGGCGGCGCGGCCAACGCGGCCACCTCGTCCAGCGACAGTCCGAGCGTCCCGACCAGCGCGGCGACCGTGAAGAACGCCGGGGTCGGCGCCCGACCGGTCTCGATCTTCCGCAACGTCTCCGCGGACAGTCCGGCCGCCGCGGCGACCTCGACCATGCTCCGTTCGCCGCGCGCCGCGCGCAGCAGCGCGCCCAGCCGCTCACCGCGCTCGCGTTCCCAAGGGGTCAGTGGAGTTCGCACCATGCCCGTGATACTAATACCGGTAAATAAATACCGGTAAACAAATACCGGCCGGGCTGACGGAACGTCGAGCCGCGGGCCGGTGACGACATGCCGCCCGCACCCCGCGCACCCGCGCCGGGCCGGCGGCGGATTGGGGAGATCGCATGGTGGAGATCAAGACGGACGCGGCGCTGGACGCGATGCGCGTGGCCGGCCGGGTGGTCGCGGACGCGCTGGCCGCGGCCCGGGCCGCGGCCGCCCCCGGCGTGCGCCTGACCGACCTGGACGAGGCGGCCCGCACGGTGCTGCGCGAGGCCGGCGCCACCTCCCCCTTCCTCGGCTACCGCCCCTCGTTCGCCCCCACCCCCTTCCCCGCGGTGCTCTGCACCTCCGTCAACGACGCGATCGTGCACGGCATCCCGAACGACTACCGGCTGCGCGACGGCGACCTGGTGAGCATCGACTGCGGCGCGGTCGTCGACGGCTGGGCCGGCGACGCGGCCACCAGCTTCGCCGTCGGCGCCGCCCGCCCCGCGGACCGCGACCTGATGGACGCGACCCGACGGGCCCTGGACGCGGGCATCGCGGCCGCCGTGGTCGGCGCCCGCATCGGCGACGTCGCGCACGCCATCGGCAGCATCGGCCGCGCGGCCGGCTACGGCATCCCCGAGGACTTCGGCGGCCACGGCATCGGCCGGGCGATGCACGAGGACCCGCCGGTGCCCAACGACGGGCGGCCGGGCCGCGGCCTCGTGCTCCGCCCCGGTCTGGTCATCGCCATCGAGCCGATGTTCCTGGCCGGCGGCAGCAACCACTACGCCACCGACCCCGACGGCTGGACCCTGCGCACCAGCGACGGCAGCCGCGCGGCCCACTTCGAACACACCGTCGCGGTGACGGACGAGGGGCCGCGCGTCCTCACCCTGCCGTAGCCGATGCGCGGCGGCGGGGCGGACCGGCGGGCGCGCCGCGGCTCAGAGCGCGTCGAGGTCGAGCGCCCCGGCCAGCGCGCGGTAGCCGGCGTCGCTCGGGTGCAGGTGGTCCCCGCTGTCGTACGCCGCGGCCAACCGCGTCCGGTCCGCGGGGTCGGCCACCGCCCGGTCCAGGTCGACCACCCCGTCGAACGCGCCGGAGGTGCGCATCCAGCGGTTGAGCGCCACCCGCGTGGCCTCGCCGCGCTCGGTGTAGTAGGCCGCGCCCTTGAACGGCGTCAGGGTCGCGCCGATCACCTTGACGCCCTTGCGATGCGCCTGCCGGATCAACTCCCGTTGCGCGGCGATGAGTTGCTGCACCGACACCGCGGGGGTCGGCGCGCCGGGCCGGGCCGTCGGCCCGTTCATCCCGATGTCGTTGATGCCCTCCAGCAGGATCACGGTGCCCACGTGCGGGTCGTTCAGCGCGTCCTTCGAGAAGCGGTCCACCGCCTTCTCGCCGAAGTCGGGCGTGGTCCGGGTCAGTTGGTTGCCGGTGATGCCCTCGTTGAGGATGCCGCGCGGCCGCCCCGCGGCGACGCACCGCTCGGCCAGGACGTCCGGATAGCGGCGGTCGGCGTCGACCGTGGAGCCGTAGCCGTCGGTTATGGAGTCCCCGAAGGCGACGACGGCGTCCCGCCGGGCGCCCGCACCGCCGGCCACCTCGACGCCCGTGAGGTAGTACCAGGACGTCGAGGTCTCGGTGAACGCCGCCGCGCCGACGTCGGCCCGGTGGTCACCCCCCGCGCGGTAGCTGGTGGCGGTCGCCTTCGCGTGGAAGGTGGTGGGGCCGGTCGGCGCGTGGAAGTACAGCGTCACGGTGACCGACTCCAGGGGGCGCACCGGGAGCCCCGCCCCGTCGCTGAGCAGCTCGCCGCCGGCCCCGACGGTCGCCGACTCCCGGTGCCCGAAGGTGAGTCGGCGCACCGAGCCGGACCGCACCGCGGCGCCCCGGTCGGTCCGTGCCACGGTCGCCCCGGCGAGGACGAGCGGCGCCGTGCCGTAGCGGTTCGACAGCTTGATCCGGACCTGCTGGCCGCCCGTGCTGATCCGGACGACCTGCCGGACGGTCTGCCGCGCGAACCCGCCGACGGACCAGTTCTTCCCGAACACCTCGGTCGGCCGCTGCGGCGCGGCGGCCCACCCGCCGCGCCACGGCCCGCGATCCGGCGCACCGGCCGCGCGTGGCGCGCCGTCCACCCGATCCGCCGCGCCGTCCACCCGATCCGCCGCGTGGGCCGTGCCGGCCGCGCCCACCGGGCCCGTCGCCGGACCGCCCGGCAGCACCGACAACGCTCCCAGTAGGGCCGCCGCCACCAGCGCGACCTTCGCACGTCTCACCAAGGAACCGGACACGATCACTCCCCACCCTCTGGCTGTCCGCCGTTGCGCATGACCGCCGTGCCGTCGTGCGTGACTGCCGTGCCGTCGTGCCGTCGCGTGTGGCTGCCGTGCCGGTGCGCGTGACCGCGCCCTTCCGCCACCCGCCGCGCGCGGGCGGCCGTCGGGCCCTCCGCCGCGCCGGTGGCTCGGGGCGCGTGACACCATCAAGAGGTGATCGACCTCGGCTACTCCCTCTCCCGTCGCTTCCCGGATCCTCCGCAGACCGACTACCGGACCGCGGACGTGCACGCGCTGCGCCACGACCTCTTCTGCGGCGACGTCTACCTCGCGGACACCGAGTCCGACCGCGAGCTGTCCACCGCCTGGGGCTGGGTGCCGGTGCTCGACTTCGCCTGGGCACTGTGCGACATCATCGAGCAGCTCGACACCGACCCCCGCGGGAGCCGCTCGGCCCGCCCCGTCCACGCCGAGCTGGACTTCACCGAATCCACCGACCGGATGCTCTTCGAGCGGCGCTTCGGCTGGGTCGACATCGTCGCCGACTGGATGCCCGTTGAGGAAGCCCCCCTCACCTTCAACCACGCCGCGCTGCGCCGCGAGGCCCGCGACTTCCTGCACGATCTGATCGCCGACCTCGCCGACCTGCACGAGGGCCTCGGCGACAACCCCTCCGTCTGGGCGCTCCAGGCCCGCTTCCCCCGCGTCTGACCCCGCCGGCTCACTCCACCCGTACGCCCAGCTGGGCCGCGAACGCCGGTGCCAGGTCCATCAGTTGGGCCGCGCTGATCACCGCGCCGCCGAGGCAGTCGATCCCCCGCGCGATGTCCAGCCAGGCCACCCCGCGCAGGTCGACGTCCGTCATCCGCGCCGCGGAGAAGTCCACCCGGGTCAGGGTGCAGTCGTCGAACGACACCCGCTCCAGCACCGCGCCCCCGAAGTCCGCCTCCACCAGCACGCACCCCTCGAAGGCGACGTCCCGCAGCTTGGCCCGGCGCAGATTGGCGAAGTCGATCTTCCCGCCGCGCACCACCACCCGCTCCAGCACCGCCCCGTGGAGCTGGAGCCCGCCGAGCCGGCCGTCCACCACCTCCACGTCGCGCAACGACGCCTGGGACAGGTCCGTGCCCACCCCGCGCACGCCGCTCCACACGCTGTCGATGATCCGCGCCCGGCTCAGCACCGTCTCGTCCAGCGCGCACCGGCGCAGCGCGCAGTCCATGAACCGGGCGCCGCGCGCCACCTGCCCCGCACAGTCCACGTCGGTGAACTCCAGCCCGTCGTAGTCCCCTTCGGGCTCCCACGCGCCGCCGTCGTACGCCCGCAACTCCGGCAACCGGACCTCCGGCCGCCGTACCGCCCGCACCGTCTCCTCGTCGCGCCCTGCCACGCGCCCACCGCCTCCGTCCGTCCGGCCCCAGGGCCGGTGCCTCGCTCTGCCGCGGGCCGGCGCGGCCCACATCCGACAGACCGCTCCACGCCCACCTCCCATGCTGGACCACACCACTGACAATCCCCACTGACCTGCACGAACCCTGGCTCCCCCGGCGGCACGACAGGTCCCGGCCGCCCTCGTTCGCCCCTCGTCCGCCCCTCGTCCGCCCCCTGACCGACGACCACCCGGCGGCGCCCGGCGTGCGGTGCGAGGCGTCGTTCACCACCACCGCGCCCCGTCCGACCCGCCCTTGACCTCAACTCAGCTTGAGGTACCAGAGTGACGGCAGTTGACCATCCGCTCGACTCGGCGGCAGCGGTCGCCCGCACCGGCGACCGCTGCCATCCGTCCGCCCGCCACAAGGAGACGACTCCGCCATGCGCGCAATACGGCTGCACACCTTCGGCCCCGCGGAAAACCTCGTCTGCGAGACCCTCGACGACCCGTCGCCGGGCCCCGGCGAGGTCCGCATCGCCGTGGCCGCCGCGGGCGTCCACCTCTTGGACACCGCCCTGCGCGCGGGCCAGGAGGGCGGCCCCGCCCCGCTTCCCGCGCTCCCCACCGTGCCGGGGCGGGAGGTGGCCGGCACCGTGGACGCCGTCGGCGCGGGCACCGACCCCAGCTGGCTCGGCCGGCCGGTCGTCGCCCACCTCGGCATGGTCCCGGGCGGCTACGCCGAACTCGCCGTCACCGCCGCCGACCGGCTGCACGCCGTCCCGGACGGCCTGGACCCGGCCCAGGCCGTCGCCATGATCGGCACCGGCCGTACCACCATGGGCATCCTGCTCTGCGCCCGGCTCACCGCCGACGACCTCGCGATCGTCCCCGCGGCCGCCGGCGGCATCGGCTCGCTGCTCGTCCAGTACGCCCGGAACGTCGGCGCCACGGTCGTCGGCCTGGCCGGCGGCCCGACGAAGGTGGCCCACGTCCGCGCGCTCGGCGCCGACCTGGCCCTCGACTACACCGTCGCCGACTGGCCGCACCGCGTCCGGGAGTTCCTCGCCGAACGCGGCGCGGCCGGGGCCACCGTCGTCTTCGACTCGGTCGGCGGCGCCCCGGGCCGCGCGGCGGTGGACCTCCTCGCCCGCGGCGGCCGCCACCTGGTCTTCGGCTGGTCCTCCGGCGGCCCGCTCACCGGCGGCCCGCTGGAGTTCACGGACGCCGAACGCGCGGCGCGCGGCATCACCTCGGAATCCGTCCTCGGCCCGACGATGCTGGCCCGGGTCGGCGGCCTCGATCCGCTCCGCACCCTGGAGACCGCCGCGCTGGCCGAGGCCGCCGCCGGCCGCCTCGTCCCCACCGTGCAGCGCTTCCCCCTCGCCGAGGCGGCGGCCGCCCACCGGGCCCTGGAAACCCGCGGCACGATCGGCAAGGTCGTCCTGGTGCCGTAGCCCGGCCGCCGCCGCCCCCCATTCCCCCATCCCGTCACTCCCGTTCCGGCCCGTCACCGCCGTCGACACCGCCCCCACCAGGACGAGTGACGGGCCACGACCCGCGTCGGTCCAACAGCCACCCTCACCCCGACAGAAAGGCGGAACCCGGCACCACCGGCGCACCGGGACCGACGCCCCTCCGCCCCGCCGCCCCTTCTCCCGGAACCGAAGTCACCTCCCGCTACGCCACCACCGCCAGCTCCCGCCCGGTCACGTTCAACCGCCGCCCGCCGCTCTCCGTGCAGACCACGATGTCCTCGATCCGCACCCCGAACCGCCCCGGCAGGTAGATCCCCGGCTCGATCGAGAAGCACATCCCCGGCACCAGCGGCAGGTGCTCGCCCTCCACCAGATAGGGCGGCTCGTGCGTGGTGACTCCGATGCCGTGCCCGGTCCGGTGGATGAAGTACTCGCCGTAGCCCGCCGACTTGATCACCCGCCGGGCCACCCGGTCGACGTCCTGGCACGCGATCCCGGGCCGCACCGCCTCGAACGCCGCCTGCTGGGCCTCGCGCACGACCTCGTGCACCGTCCGCTCCTCCGCGCCCGGCTCTCCCACGTGCACGGTCCGCGAGGTGTCCGAGCCGTACCCGTCCTTCAGCCCCCCGAAGTCCAGCACCACCATGTCGCCGTCCTGGATGACCCGCTCCCCCGCCTCGTGGTGCGGGTTGGCCCCGTTGGGCCCGGATCCGACGACCGTGAAGTCCACCTGGCTGTGCCCGTGTTCGGTCAGCAACCGCGCCAGGTCCCCGGCCACGTCGC
Source organism: Streptomyces lunalinharesii (assembly GCF_039532155.1). Lineage (NCBI taxonomy): Bacteria > Bacillati > Actinomycetota > Actinomycetes > Kitasatosporales > Streptomycetaceae > Streptomyces > Streptomyces lunalinharesii. The sequence goes on along the minus strand of NZ_BAAARK010000034.1, from coordinate 47,571 downwards.
ACTCCCGCCGCCCGGCGAACCGCACCCCCAGGACGTCCCCGTACGCGGCGTCCGCCGCCGCCCCCGCCGCCGCCAGCCGCTCCACCTCGTACGCGTCCTTGACCGCCCGCAACATCGGCAGCACCTCGGTCAGCGCCGCGTAGCCGCCCCCCGGCACCGACCGCTGCACGCCGAGCAGGTGCAGCGCCCACATCCCGTCCGACACCCCGTAACGCCCCTGCGGCGCCAGCCACTTGCCCAACTCGACGTACGGATCCGCCCCATCGGACCACCCCTCCACCGTCAACGCACCGGCCCCCGCGGCCCGCTCCGCATCCGGCCGCTCCAGTACGGGCACCAGCAGCCGCGCCGCCCGCCCCGGCTCGATCACCAAGGCCGTCAGCCGCTCGGTGACGGCCGTCGGCCGGTACCCGCACAACCACACCAGATCCGGCCCCGGCGTAACGATCAACCCGGCCAGCCCGGCCTCCGCCGCGGCCCGCCCCGCCCGCACCATCCGCCGCGCGTACTCATCCCGCGTCATCGAACTCACCATGCCGCGAATCTACGCCGCCCCCTTCCTCCGAACCCCCCGAAAACGCCACCTCCCGCAGCCGCCGCATCCACCTGCGCGACGCCCGGCACACCTGCGCCGCCACCCCCGCAGACGTCACCCACATACACCAAAAGCCCCAGGCCATCACCGACCCGGGGCTTCGTCCCTGCTCGCACACCGAGCCCCTGTCGCACGACGTCCGCTCACGCACCGCTCAGGCATGGCCTACGAAGTCCGGGAGCACAGGAGAGTGAGGTGGGTGGGTTCGAGGTGGCCGGCCAGTCGTGGCCGGACTTGGGGACGGCGGGGGGTGGTGAACTCGTAACGGCGCAGGAGCGCGGCGACGGTCAGGCCGGTGAGGGCGTGCACCCAGGCGGTGCCCCGGCAGAAGTGGGTGCCCAGGCCGAAGGGGAGGTAGGCGCCTCGGGGCGCCTGGCCGGCTGGTCCTCCGGGCTCCCAGCGGGCGGGGTGGAAGCGGTGGGGGTCGGGGAAGAAGCGTTCGTCACGCTGGATGAGCTGGACCGCGACGCGCACCTGGTCGCCGGGCTGGACAAGATGTCCGTCGATCTTGGTGTCTTGGCGGACGGTACGGCCGAGTAGCCAGGTCGGCGGGTACAGGCGCAGCGATTCGCTACCGGCTTCTCTGGTCCGGATCAGGTGAGAAGCGGCGGTCTGGGAGGCCGGTTGATGCGCTTCGTGACGCAGTCCTTGCTGCACCTCTGGGTGGTGGGCCAGCAGGTACAGCAGCCAGGAGGTCGCCATGGCCGGCGCGGTCTGGGCGGTGTACAGCATGAACCACAGCGTCTCCACGCGCGCCTCGTCGCTCCAACCGCTGGGCTGCCCGTCCGGCTCGCCCCCATGGGCCAGGAGGTCCAGCACGCTGCCCTTGGTGCTGTTCGGTTGGGTGCGGCGTCGCTGGAGGAGTTGGTGGAGGGCGTCAGTGACGCGCTGTGCTTGAACGTCGAACTCCCGCAGCCTCCGGCCTTGCCGAAGGCCCGCGCGGTCGGTTGCCACAGCACCCGGGGTCGCCTGCCGCAGTGATGCGGCAATCTCCTGCCACATCGGGCAGGCCAGGCCCAGGCACAGGAAGGTGGCCAGGGCGGAGGTCAGGTCATAGAGGGTGGGCAGGACCGCCCAGCGCCGCGGGATCGGGTGCTCGTCAAGGTAACGGTCAATGAATTCGACCAGTTGCGGCGTCCGTTGATCGACCCATGGGCCACTCATGGCGTTCTTGGCCGCGCTGTTCCGCTCGGTGCGGACTGAGCGTGGGTCGTTGATGACGGTGGCAGTCGTACCGGAGGAGAAGACCTCGGGGACGCAGAAGTCCTGAGGAGACTCGGCAAGAACCCGGCGCGCCAACTCCGGTGTGGCCACAACGAGGGTGCCGGGTGCGTGCCACCACGCGGCGGCGTGGGGGGTGGGCCTTCCCAGCGAAGCGCAGGGCGCAAGGGAGGGCGGCCGGGTCCTGCCGAGCGGGAACATCGGAGGTTCCTCAGATCCAGGGCTTGTGGTGTTCGCCGTTGGTCCCGATGACGCCGTACTCCCAGGTGGGCAACGGCTTCTTGGTGCGGCGCGCAACGAGGGTCCGGACCAGGTGGTCAGCCTTGAGACGTGACACGCCTACGGGGCCTTCGATCCGTTCGTGCTCCCACACGGGAGCCGGGCGCCTGAGCACAGCGGCTGCAGCCCTGCGGGCGGCGAAGCCCGCCTTGAGCCGGACCGCCTCAACGGCACTGACCTCTTTGACCATGATCTTCGACACCGTTCTCGCCTTCCTTTCTGGGGGCGTTGCCAACCCGAAGTTCGGGCCGGAATTCCGGAAACCGCCTTATCTCATACGGCTGCCGAAAGCTTCAAAGCCTTTGGCGTCCTGGCCCCACAATCTGTCCGCTCCTCCACGCACCGCTCCTGGCTGGCGTTCAGCCAGATCCGTCAAGCGACCCGTTGTGTCGGATCGAGCGATTGCGTCGGATTGAGCGATCGTGGTCGATGGTGGGGTACGTCATGGGGCGAGCACGTGACTCGACTCAGCGCAGCGTTCACGTCGTTGAGTCGCTCGTCGTCGGCTCTACTTCCTGGAGGTTTCGCCAGTACTCCACGAGTCCGCCTGCCGGAATCTCATCCGAGGTGATCCCGTACATCACGTGATCCCGCCATTTCCCGTCCACGTGCATGTACCCGGGGATAACACCGTGTTCGCAGAAACCCAGTTTCTCCATGATCCGGCGTGCCGGCGTGTTCTCCGTCCGCGTGAAGCATTCGATTCGGTACAGGCCAAGGGGCCCCAGGCAGTGATCGGTGGCCAGCGCGACGGACGTCACGGCAATGCCCTGGCCCGCATGTTGCTTGGAAAGCCATACGCCGAGCTGCGCACACCGCATGGAACCGCGGACGATGCCTGACACCAGCAACTGTCCGACGAAGCTGCCCTGGTGCTCGATGGCGAAGGGCAGCATCCTGCCCGCCCGCGCCTCGGCCATGAAGTAGCGGAACATTTTCCGGTAGGTGGCCGGGTCGGGGTTGATCCGCTGGGAGGGATAGTTGGGATCCGTTCCCTCCCACGGGCGGAACCAGTCCCGGTCCCGATCATTCAGCTCGCACCATGATTGCTGATCACGGGAAGAAAGCGATCTGAGGGTGACTTCCCGGTCACACAGGATGACATTGTGTGAGCGCGTCATACGGCGGCTCCTCGCTCACCTTGAATTCGGCTCTACGCGACAGGCAGCGCATTCCTCGGTTTTCGCCCGCGCTGACCGCGCCTCGTTTTCCGTCCCAGCTCAGCGAGCTGCAGTCGTACTCTCCTCGAAGCGTGGTATCGACAATTCTCCGCACCGAATCGGGGCTCTTTTCGATAGTGGCACGGTCGGGGCGCATTCGCGCGTCTTGTACGTAAGCGATCTCCTCCACCACAACGTCTGCAGATTTGTTGGCGGTGGCTTGCCCCCCGGCCCTCGACTACGTCGGGGCACCAGGCCCTGGCAACGGCACCGGCACGGTGCAGCATCGGGCAGCGCCGCGACTCCAGCGTCCCGTGAGTGCCCCAACTCCGGGCGCGTGACGGAACTGGGGACGCTCTCCTACGTAGACATCACCGTGGAGTCGGAATCGATTTCCATTCGGCGAATCACGTTCAAAGCCATATCCGGATCGCTGCGACGATCTCGCCATCGCAATGGGCCTGCGCCGCGGCGAAGCCCTCGGCATGCGGCGGTCGGACCTGGCCCTGGAAGACGGCGTGAACAGGATCAGCGGCCAAGTAGGGCGCACCAGCGGCAAGTTGCGCCAGGACTCAACCAAGGCAGCGAAGATCCGCCCCGTTCCGCTGCCGCTCATCCGCCTTGCCACTCTCCGACGGCACCGGCTCCGCCAGGCGCACGAGGTAGGGAAGCGGGCCACCACGCTCGCCCCAACCGGGACCGACCGCCCCCGTTGATGTCACCCCTGAATGTCAGAAGCCCCAGGCCAGCCGTGGCCCGGGGCTTCTTCCCTGCTCAGAACAAGAGCCCCCTGTCGGATTCGAACCGACGACCTTCGCTTTACAAGAGCGGTGCTCTGGCCAGCTGAGCTAAGGAGGCGTACCGGATGCAGTGTACCCAGGCGTGCCCGGTGCCGGTTGCCTTATGCGGTCAGCGCCGTGCCACCCCGCCCCGGCCCCGCCGACCGAGGGCATTTCGTGACCGCGGAGCTACTGACACCCGGCTCCCGCGCCGGTAGCGTCACCAGCGGTTTGCCGCTGTGGACTACACCACTTCGCGTGGCGCACGTCCCCGGTGGCGGGCCGCCCACTCCTTTACTCGGATCGTCCGGCACGTTCCTGCCGGTGAAGGGACACACCATGGCAACGGTCACGTACGACCAGGCGACCCGGATCTACCCGGGTTCCGACAAGCCCGCCGTCGACAAGCTCGACATCACCATCGAGGACGGCGAGTTCCTCGTCCTCGTCGGCCCCTCCGGATGCGGAAAGTCCACCTCGCTGCGGATGCTGGCGGGGCTGGAGGACGTCAACGAGGGGGTCATCCGCATCGGCGACCGGGACGTCACGCACCTGCCGCCCAAGGACCGGGACATCGCCATGGTGTTCCAGAACTACGCGCTCTACCCGCACATGACGGTCGCCGACAACATGGGCTTCGCCCTCAAGATCGCCGGCGTGCCGAAGGCCGAGATCCGGCAGAAGGTCGAGGACGCGGCGAAGATCCTCGACCTCACGGAGTACCTGGGGCGCAAGCCGAAGGCGCTCTCCGGCGGCCAGCGGCAGCGGGTCGCGATGGGGCGCGCCATCGTCCGCGAGCCCCAGGTGTTCCTCATGGACGAGCCGCTGTCCAACCTGGACGCCAAGCTGCGCGTGCAGACCCGCACCCAGATCGCCGGGCTCCAGCGCCGCCTGGGCATCACCACCGTCTACGTCACCCACGACCAGGTCGAGGCCATGACGATGGGCGACCGGGTCGCGGTGCTCAAGGACGGGCTGCTCCAGCAGGTCGACTCGCCGCGCAACATGTACGACCGGCCGGCCAACCTCTTCGTGGCCGGCTTCATCGGCTCGCCCGCCATGAACCTCGTCGAGGTGCCGATCACCGACGGCGGGGTGAAGTTCGGCAACAGCGTGGTGCCGGTCAGCCGAGAGGCGCTCGCCGGCGCCGAGGGCGACAAGACGGTGACGGTCGGCATCCGGCCCGAGCACTTCGACATCGTCGAGCAGAACGGCGCGGCCGCCCAGTCGCTGTCCAAGGAGTCCTCGAACGCCCCGGCCGGCCTGGCAGTGACGGTCAACGTCGTCGAGGAACTGGGCGCCGACGGCTACGTCTACGGAACGGCCGAGGTCGGCGGGACCGTCAAGGACCTCGTCGTGCGGGTCAACGGCCGCCAGGTCCCGGCCAAGGGAACCCAGTTGCACGTGGTCCCGCAGCCCGGCGAGACGCACGTCTTCTCCACCTCGAACGGCAAGCGGCTCACCGACTGACCGGCCCGGCCCGACAAATGCGTCCGGCGGCCGGCGGACGCACCGGCCGGGGCCACCGGTCCCGACCCGGACGGGTTTACCGCGGCGGCGGTGTGGGGTAGTGCGCGACCCCGCACCGCCGCCGCGGCACGTCCGGACCGGGCGGGGCCCGCGCCCACAAGCGCGCGACGGTTCCTTCGCACTCCCGGCAACTCGCCGCAATTGCCGCCCTGGAAGCGGCTTTTCGTACCAGTGCGTCAACCCAACAACCGCACCGACGAGCCATTCCGTCCCCCAATAAGGTGACCGAATGTCGCCAAATCATCACCCCTCGCTACCATCACGACCGTGAACTCCGCAGCCCGCCGAATCGGCCGAACTCTCGCCCTCGTCCTGCCCGTCGTCCTCGTCCTGTCCGGGACCCTCGCGGTCACCCGCGTCCCCTGGGCCTCGAAGACCTCCGAGTCGCAGGTGCTCGCCGCGTCCTCCGGGAAGGTCTCCACCCAGGCCGGCCCCCGTGCCGCCCAGGACGTCCTCCGGGACCGCCTCCTGGTGGAACTCCAGGAGAAGGACCCCGGTGTCGCCCTGACGCACCTCCAGGAGGCCACCACCGCCCGGCCGTCGCTGGCCAAGCACTGCGCCTCCATCGCCCGTGCCCTCGGCCGCGCCGCGGTCGCCAAGTACGGTGCCGCACACCGCGCCCAGGCGTTCTCCCGCCCGGTCTGCGACACCTCCTTCGCCACCGGCGTGGCCGCTGCCCAGTGACCGTTGCTCGCACCGCTTAGGGTGCGAACCATGACCGGCGCCCCGCATCCGTTCCCCACGCAGGCCGTGGTCCTGGCCGGTGGCCAGGGCTCCCGTCTCCGCCCGTACACCGACGACCGACCCAAGCCGATGGTCGAGATTCCCGGCACCGGGACCCCGATCATCGGCCATCAGCTGAACTGGCTCGCCGAGGAGGGCGTCACCGACGCCGTCGTCTCCTGCGGGCACCTCGCCGCGGTCCTCCAGGACTGGCTGGACCGGGCCCAACTCCCCCTGCGCGTCACGACCGTCGTCGAGGACGAGCCGCTGGGCCGCGGCGGCGGCCTGAAACACGCCGCCGGCTCCCTGCCCCGCCCGGACGAGCCCTGGTACGCCACCAACGGCGACATCTGGACCCGCTTCCCGCTCCGCGAGATGGCCGCCTTCCACCACGAGCGCGACGCCGTGGCCACCTTGGCGCTGGCCCGTCCGCGCATCCCCTGGGGCGCCGTCGAAACCGACGCCTTCGGACACGTGCTGGACTTCGTCGAGGCCCCGCCGTCCCCGTATCTGATCAACGCGGGCGTCTACGTCTTCTCCGCGGCCTTCACCGAGCTGCTGCCCGCCCGGGGCGACCACGAGCGCACCACCTTCCCGCGCCTCGCCCGGGAACGCAGACTCGCCGGCTACCCGCTCCCCCAGGGCGCCTACTGGCGCGCCATCGACACCGCCAAGGACCTCACCGAGGCCGCCGAGGAGCTCGCCGCACAGTCCCGTTGAGCCCTCTCCCGGCCCCGGATGACGCGCGTCCGCCGCCGGGGCCGTCGAGCCGCCTCCCGCCGCCCCGCCCTCCCCCGAACGCAGTCGTCCCCGACCGCCCGCCACCCCCGGCCCAGGGGGCTTGAGGGATCGGAGCGATCGGGGACGAGTGGGCGCGCACGGACCGGCGGGCCCGCGGGCGATCAGCCCAGCAGACCACCGAGGGTGCTGCCGCGGCCGGAGTCGCCTCCGGGGGTGCCGCTGCTGGAGCTGCCGGTCGTACCGCCGCCGGTACCGCCCGAACCGCCCGGCGACTGGGTGCGGGACGGGACGTGGGCCGGGGCCGAGTGCTGCGGGGCGCTGGTGGTCGCGCCGGGCCGGCGGGTCGCGGCGCCGGTGCGGCCGCCGGCCGACGGGGCGCCGGGGGCCGAGGCGGTCGGCAGGCCCGGCGTGTGGGCCTTGTGGGAGGCGCCCGTCGAGGGCGCACCGGGGTGGCGGGGGAGGTGGTGGCCGGGCCGCGAGCCACCGTGGCCCGGGCGGGGCAGGGGCGAGCCGGGGAGGTTGTTGATCGCGGGCTCGCCGGGCCGGGGCACGGTGGGCACCCGGGCGGTCCGTACGGCGCCGCCGAGCAGGGAACCGATGAGCAGGGTCAGACCGGCCACCACCGCGGTCATCATGGCGCCGCGGCGCAGCACCCGGCGGCGCAGCGCACCGACCTCGACGCGCGGGCCGAGCCGCCGCCACGCCTCACCGGCGAGCCGGGCGTCCATGGAGTAGACCGGGGCACCCGCGATGATCAGCGGGCTCCAGGCGGCGAGGTAGATGATGTCGGGGGCGTCGTAGGCGGGGAGGGTGCGCCAGCTGACGGTCATCAGCAGCGCCGCGGAGAGCAGCGCGCCGAACGAAGCGGCGACCCGCTGCCACAGTCCGCAGATGGTCAGCACGCCGACGACGACCTGGAGGAAGGCCACCGTCAGCCCGGCGCCGACCGGGTGCGCGACCGCGAAGTCCCGCAGCGGCACGGCCAGTTCCCAGGGGTGCAGGGAGAGCAGCCAGGTGACCATCGAGCCGCGCTGGCCGCCGTCGAAGTACACCGGGTCGCAGAGCTTGCCCATCCCGGCGTAGACGGAGATCAGGCCGAGGAAGATCCGCAGCGGCAGCAGGACGACGCCGAGGTTCATCCGGCGGCCGGGGTAGTACGCGTGCCGCACGCCGTCGCCGGCGCGCCGCCTGGTCCCGGTGTCGAGGAGGTCGCGCGCCTCGAAGGGCTCGTCGCCGCCGCCGTGCGCGCCGCCGGCGTACCGCGGGCCGGGGAACGGGCCGGGCAGGGCGCGGGTGCCGCGCGGCAGGGTGTCCTCGTCGTCGGCGGGGCCGCGCTGGCCGACCACGGTGGAGGCGGGGGACTCGCCGAGCCGGACCCGGGGCAGGACCTGGGTCGTGCCGACGTCCTCGGCCGGGCCGGGGTCCAGGCCGACGCCCGCGTCGCGCACCGCGTGCAGGAGTTGGGTGGTGGCGCCGGCCGCGCCGCCCGGTTCGGTGCGGCCGCTCCAGACCACGGGCGTGCGGCGTCTGGGCGGCGAACCCCGGAGGGAGGGGACGCGCGGGGTCTCGGCCAGGATGCGCGTGGCCACCGGAGCGGCGAGCTGCACGCGGAAGCTGGCGTGGTTGACGATGACCTGCGCGGGATCGCACGGCACCTTGACCGAGCTCAGGACCGGCTCGTCGTCGAAGTTCGACGACGAGCGTCCCCCCGGTGTGCGGGGTGTTCTGGTGTCCACGCTCATCTAACCGAGTGACCCGCGGTTAAGACACTGCCTTGACCGGCCCGAGCTGTCCGAGACCCGTCAAAAGATCACGTGATGCGGCGAGGACGCACGGAGCGTCATGTCATGCCCCGGGCCGGGCGGGAACGCGGTCCCGCCCGGCCCGGGAACGGCCGGGGCAAGCCCGGCGGCGGCACGATCAGCCGCGGCGGCGCGCCGCCTCCCACAGCACCACACCGGCCGCGACACCGGCGTTCAGCGACTCCGCGCCGCCCGGCATCGGGATCCGCACGCGCACGTCGCAGGTCTCGCCGACGAGCCGCGACAGGCCCTTGCCCTCGCTGCCGACGACGATGACGACCGGACCGTCCAGCACCTCCAGGTCCTGGAGCTCCACTTCCCCGTCCGCGGCCAGGCCGACGACCGTCATCCCGGCCTTCTGGTACGCCTCCAGCGCCCGGGTCAGGTTGGTGGCGCGGGCCACCGGCGTGCGGGCCGCGGTGCCCGCCGAGGTCTTCCAGGCACCGGCGGTCATCCCGGCCGCCCGGCGCTCCGGGACGACCACGCCGTGGCCGCCGAAGGCCGACACGGACCGGACCACGGCACCGAGGTTGCGCGGGTCGGTGACGCCGTCCAGCGCGACGATCAGCGGGTCCTCGCCGTCGTCGAAGGCGGCCGCGGCGAGGTCCTCGGGGTGCGCGTACTCGTACGGCGGGATCTGGGCGACCAGGCCCTGGTGGTTGAGGCCGTTCGTCATCCGGTCGAGCTCGGGGCGCGGCGCCTCCATGAGGTTCAGCCCCAGCTCGTTGGCGAGCTGGAGCGCCTCGCGCACCCGCTCGTCGTTGTCGATGAACTGCTGGACGTACAGGGTGGTCGCCGGCACGCCCTCGCGCAGCGCCTCGACGACCGGGTTGCGGCCCACGACCAGCTCCGCGGTGCCCTTGGCGCCGCCGCGCCGCGGTGCCGGCCGGTGGCTGGAGGCCTGCTTGGCCTTGGCGTTGGCGACGCGGTTCTTGACGTGCCCCTTGCGCGCGGAGGCCGGCGGGGTCGGGCCCTTGCCCTCGAGGGACCGGCGCCGCTTACCGCCACTGCCGACCTGAGCGCCCTTCTTGTTCGACATGCGGCGGTTCCTGCGCTGGCTGTTGCCGGCCATGGGTCACCTGTTTCTTCACTGCTCTCGACGTCTCGCGACGTGGAGTGGGTACGTACGTATGGATTGAGTGTCGCCCGCGGTCACCGGGAAGGGCGAATCCGGCTGGTGGCCGGGGGTGTGGCCGGTCCCCGGGACGACCGGCGGGGACGGGCTCAGGTCAGCGACCAGCGCGGGCCCGAAGGGGTGTCCTCGATGGTCAGGCCGGACTGCTGGAGCTGGTCGCGGATGGCGTCGGCGGTGGCGTAGTCCTTGCGGGCCCGGGCGCCCTGCCGCTGCTCCAGGACCAGCCGGACGAGGGAGTCCACGACCCCGTGCAGGTCCTCGCCGCGGTCCGCGCCGCCGCCCGACCACCGCTCGTCGAGCGGGTCCAGGCCGAGCACCCCGAGCATCGCCCGCACCTCGGCGAGCCGGGCGACCGCGGCGTCCTTGTCGTCCGCGGTCAGCGCCGAATTGCCCTGCCGGACGGTGGTGTGCACGATCGCCAGCGCCTGCGGGACGCCCAGGTCGTCGTCCATCGCCTCGGCGAACGCCAGCGGCACCTCGGCCGCCGGCTCGACGGTCCCGGCCTTCTCCACGACGCGCTGGACGAAGCCCTCGATGCGCGCGAACGACGACTCGGCCTCGCGCAGCGCCTCCTCGCTGTACTCGATCATCGAGCGGTAGTGCGGGGTGCCGAGGTAGTAGCGCAGCACGATCGGCCGCCAGCGCTTGACCATCTCCGAGACCAGCACGGAGTTGCCCAGCGACTTGGACATCTTCTCGCCGCTCATGGTCACCCAGGCGTTGTGCGACCAGTACCGGGCGAAGTCGTCGCCGTACGCCTTGGCCTGCGCGATCTCGTTCTCGTGGTGCGGGAAGACCAGGTCGACGCCGCCGCCGTGGACGTCGAAGGCGGAGCCCAGGTACTTGTGGGCCATCGCCGAGCACTCCAGGTGCCAGCCCGGCCGGCCGCGGCCCCAGGGGGTGTCCCAGCTGGGCTCGCCCTCCTTGGCGGCCTTCCACATGGCGAAGTCGCGCGGGTCGCGCTTGCCGGTCTCGCCCTCGCCGGACGGCTGGCGGAGGTTGTCCAACTCCTGGTTGGAGAGCTGGAGGTACTCCGGGAAGGAGCGGACGTCGAAGTAGACGTTGCCGTCGGCGGCGTAGGCGTGGCCGCGCTCGATCAGGCCCCGCATCATCTCGATCATCTCGGGGATGTGGCCGGTGGCGCGCGGCTCGTAGGTGGGGCGCAGGCAGCCGAGGGCGTCGTAGGCCGCGTTGAAGGCGACCTCGTTCTCGTAGCCGATCGCCCACCACGGGCGGCCCTGCTCGGCCGACTTCTGGATGATCTTGTCGTCGATGTCCGTGACGTTGCGGACGAACGTCACGTCGTAGCCGCGGTGGGCGAACCAGCGGCGCATGATGTCGAAGTTGAGTCCCGACCGGATGTGTCCGATGTGCGGGGCGGCCTGCACGGTCGCACCACAGAGGTAGATCGAGACACAGCCCGGCTTGATCGGGGTGAAGTCACGGATCTGCCGGGCGCTGGTGTCGTACAGGCGAATCGTCACGGGACAAGGGTAGTCGGAACGCGGGAGTGCCCCGTGCTCCCTTGAGCACGGGGACACGGATGGTTCACCGCCGCCCCGTTGGCCAGTAATTCCGTCCCGTTTTGCCCGGGCGGAGGCGCCCCGCCGCCCGGGGGTGGCGCTCAGACGCGGCCGACCACCTTGCGCGGGGTGATCCGGACCACGACCCGCTGGTCGTCGTCGACCGAGGTCGGGTTGAACTCCGCGTAGCGCTTGCCGGTGTACTTCAGCGACAGCTCGTCGATCAGCTCCTGCCCGCCCTCGGTGGTGAGGCTGGCCTCGCCGCGGATCTCGGCGTAGGTGTACGGGGCGTCGAACGGCTGGAGGACGACCGACACCCGCGGGTCGCGGCGGAGGTTCAGCTCCTTGCGGCGGCCGACGGTCGTCGAGATCAGCAGGTCGTTGCCGTCGCGCTTCACCCACACCGGGGAGAGCTGGGGGCTGCCGTCCGGCTGGACCGTCCCCACCATCACGAAGACCGGCGAGTCGAGCAGCTCCTTGAGCTGGTCGGAGAGCGTTGCAGTCACGAAGGATCCTTCCTACAGGCCGAACCGACGACTTCCGATGGACACCACTACCCCGGATTCTCCCCCAACGCCCCTTGCGGCGCCGGGCATTCCTCCGCGGTACGACTCCGATCGGCGGAACGCCGCGCTCCGGCCCGCGGGCCGGCTCAGCCGGTGCGCACCACCAGGGCGGTGGCGATCGCGGCCAGCCCCTCGGCGCGGCCGGTCAGCCCCAGCCCGTCGGTCGTGGTGCCGGAGATCGCCACCGGCGCCCCGACCGCCGCCGACAGCGCCCGCTGGGCCTCGTCCCGGCGCTTGCCGATCTTCGGTCGGACGCCGATGACCTGCACCGCGACGTTGCCGATGGCGAAGCCCTCGGCCCGGACGATCCGCGCCGCCTCGGCCAGCAGCGTCACGCCGGACGCGCCGGACCACTCGGGGCGGGAGGTGCCGAAGTGCGCACCGAGGTCACCGACGCCGGCCGCGGAGAACAGCGCGTCGCAGGCGGCGTGCGCCGCCACGTCGCCGTCGCTGTGTCCGGCCAGGCCGTACCCGTCGCTCTCCGCGGCGTCCCAGAGCAGGCCGGCGCACCACAGCGGGCGCCCCTGCTCGAAGGCGTGCACGTCGGTCCCGACCCCGACGAGGGGCAGGCCGGGCAGCGCGGGAACCTGCGCGGACGCATCAGACGTAGCCATCGGTGGCCCTCCTGCGGGCGAGTACGGCCTCGGCCAGGACGAGGTCCAGCGGCCGGGTCACCTTGAACGCTTCCTCGTGGCCGGGGACGAGCACCACGCCCTCCCCGAGCCGCTCCACCAGCCCGGCGTCGTCGGTGGCGCCCTCGCCCTCCACGACGACCTCGTGCGCCTTGCGCAGCGTCGGCAGGTCGAAGCCCTGCGGGGTCTGCACCGCGCGCAGCAGGGCCCGCTCCGGGGTGCCGACCACCGGTTCCGGGGTGCCCTGGGGACGCGGCTCGACCTGCTTGACGGTGTCGGCCAGCGGCAGCGCGGGGACCACGGCCGGGGCGCCGCCGCGGACCGCAGCGATCACCGCGTCCACGGTCTCCACCGGCACCAGCGGCCGGGCCGCGTCGTGGACCAGCACCACGTCGATGCCGTCGGGCAGGGCGGCCAGCCCGAGCCGGACGGACTCCTGGCGGGTGGTGCCGCCGGGGACCACGGTCAGCTCGGTGCGGTCGGCCAGCGGATGGGCGTCCAGCAGGCGCCGGACCTCGTCGGGGCCGTCCGGCGGGGCGACCACGACGATGTGCGTGACGGCCCGGGAGGCGGCCATTGCGCGCACGGCGTGCACCAGCATCGGGGTGCCGCCCAGGGTGCGCAGCGCCTTGGGGGTGCCGGGACCGAGCCGGACGCCGCGGCCGGCGGCGGGGATGACCGCGGCGGTGCGGACCGGGCGGGAGGGATCTGACATCGATGGCTCCGGAGTCCGGGCGAACCCGGAATTGGGGCAGACAGGTTTGTTTCCTCGGGCGAGGTGGGTATGGCCTGGGAGTGCCGGGCGTTATGCCTTGACCGGAACCCTTCCGTGACAGCGGTCGGGGCAGCAGCCCGAGCCCGGCACGCCACCACCGGGCCCGGCGGGCTTCACCCCCGGCGGGCTTCGCCGAGGAAGCCGCCGCCGGCCCCGTGTCCGGCCGTTCCGCACGCCACCCGCAGATATGCCGCAGCGCCCGGCAACAGACCCTCCGCTTAGGGGGTCGTCACTCGGGCACCGCGGCATTGCTACGTCGCTGCTGTGTCGTCACCTCGCGCCGGCACAGTCAGCCGTGCGTCGTCAGGACGCGAGGACCTCGTCGAGCAGGGCCTCGGCCTTGTCTTCGTTGGTGTTCTCCGCGAGGGCCAGCTCGCTCACCAGGATCTGGCGGGCCTTGGCGAGCATCCTCTTCTCACCGGCGGAGAGTCCGCGCTCACGCTCACGTCGCCACAGGTCACGCACGACCTCGGCGACCTTGATCACATCGCCCGAGGCGAGCTTCTCAAGATTTGCCTTGTAACGACGGGACCAGTTCGTCGGCTCTTCGGCATACGGTGCGCGCAGCACCTCGAAGACCCGGTCCAGCCCGTCCTGACCGACCACATCGCGTACGCCGACGAACTCCGCGTTGTCCGCTGGGACACGAACAGTCAAGTCGCCCTGGGCGACCTTCAGCACCAAGTAGGTCTTGTCCACGCCTTTGATCTGGCGAGTTTCGATGGCCTCGATCAGCGCGGCCCCGTGATGGGGATAGACCACGGTGTCGCCAACCTTGAACGTCATGTGACAGGTACCCCTTCCGTGGCTATCCATGCTAACACGGGAACGGGCCGTTCTGAATGGCGTTTTCGCAGGTCAGGGCATATCTCGGGGCTTGACAACAGCGACCGGAACGTGCTGCGAGGGGCCTCGTGGTGCAGGTATTCGCAGGTCGGAGGGGCTTCCCGGGCGCACGGAAAGCCACCCGCGGCACACCGGAATCGCAATGATCAACGGGCCGAACGTCCCGGTTTGCACCGATCCACATGAGCGAGTTCCGCTACTCCGTTCGGAGGCTTGCCCGCGGCCCGGGTCGGAATCCCGGAATTGATCAACGGTCCGACACCGCCTCGTGTGATCAATTCCGGCGGCATGTGCATTCCTTGTGAATACCGCTTTTCACCGGGGGAAACACCACGGCCACCACACGAACAGCCGGCCGCCGAATATGCCAACCAGTTCTCCGGAGATCGCCACCGAGATCGGTCCGAGATCGGGTTCCGGAAATCCCCACCAGGGGGTGCGCGGACCGTTCGGCCGACACCCCGACCGCGGGCGGACCGGCGCGACCGGGAGGTGCGTGATCGCCTAGGGGGCGGGTCGGGTGCGGCACCGCGAGGGCGGCTCGGTAACCTAGCGGCGCTGACCCACCCTTAGGGCGGCTTTACGTGCCCGTCGTCATGACGTGTGCGCAACGCCGTCCCAGCCGTCCATCCGCGACCGGGCACGAACGTTCGGCCGCCGTAGTTCGTCAAGGAGATGCCGCCGCCGTGAGCCGCAGCCTTCGACGCGGCGTCCTCGCCGCCACCGTCCTTACGCTCTCCGTCGTCACGCTTTCCGCGTGCGCCGCCGGGAACGACGCCCAGACGCTGGAGGTCAAGCCGGACAACGCCGAGACCAGCGTCGGCGACATCAAGGTCCAGAACGTCAACGTCGTCACCCAGCCCGAGGCGAACGCCAAGGGCCCGGCCGCGATCACCGCCACAGTGTTCAACAGCGGCACCAAGGACCAGCAGCTGACCGGCATCGCGGTCGACGGCACCGGCCAGTCGGCCAAGCTGTCGCCCGTGAAGATCGACGTGCCGGCCGGCGGTTCCGCGGTCATCGGCGGCAAGGGCAACGCCAGCGCCATCCTTCAGAGCGGCCGGGAGGCCGTCCAGGACGGCAACGCCCAGTCGCTGACCTTCACCTTCAGCGCCGCCGGCAAGATCAAGATCAACGCCTACGTCGTGCCCGCGAAGAACGTCTTCGAGAGCTACGGCCCGTCGGTGACGCCGCAGCCGTCCACCTCCGCGAGCGGCAAGCCCTCCGAGTCGGGCAGCCCGAGCGCCCCGAGCGGCTCCGGCAAGCCCTCGGAGACGGCGCACGCCGGCCACTGAGGCCCGCTCACCCGCACCACGTGAAGGGGCGCTCCTCCCGGCCGGGAGGAGCGCCCCTTCACGCATGGCCGGCGCCGGCGGCCTACGGCTCGAACTTGTAGCCGAGGCCGCGGACCGTCACCAGGTAGCGCGGGGCGCCCGGGTCGGGCTCGATCTTGGCGCGCAGCCGCTTCACGTGGACGTCGAGGGTCTTGGTGTCGCCCACGTAGTCGGCGCCCCAGACGCGGTCGATCAGCTGCATCCGGGTCAGCACCCGGCCGGCGTTGCGCAGCAGCATCTCCAGGAGGTCGAACTCCTTGAGCGGCAGGTCGACCTTGCCGCCGGAGACCGTGACGACGTGGCGGTCCACGTCCATCCGGACCGGGCCGGCCTCCAGGGCCTGCGGGGCGACCTCCTCCGGCTCGCCGCGGCGGCGCAGCACCGCGCGGATCCGGGCGACCAGTTCGCGGGACGAGAACGGCTTGGTGACGTAGTCGTCGGCCCCTATTTCGAGACCCACAACCTTGTCGATCTCGCTGTCCTTGGCGGTCACCATGATGACCGGGACGTTGGAGCGGCCGCGCAGCTGGCGGCAGACCTCGGTGCCGGGCAGGCCCGGCAGCATCAGGTCGAGCAGAACGAGGTCGGCGCCGTTGCGCTCGAACTCGTCCAGGCCGTCGGGGCCGGTGGCCGCCACGGCGACCTCGAAGCCCTCCTTGCGGAGCATGTACGACAGTGCGTCGCTGAACGATTCCTCGTCCTCGACGACGAGCACTCGGGTCACGGAAGGACCTCCGGGGCTGGGTGAGCTGGGAGCGGATCGTTGAAGGTCTCGTACGGACGGTCCTCGTCGTCGAGGCCCTCCGCGGTGAGGTCCGAGGGCCGTTCGCGGTCGCGGACGGTCCCGGCTTCCGGGAGACGCAGGGTGAAGGTGGAGCCCTGTCCCTCAGCGCTCCACACCGTGACCTCCCCGCCGTGCGAGGCGGCCACGTGCTTGACGATGGCGAGGCCGAGGCCGGTCCCGCCGGTGGCGCGCGAGCGCGCCGGGTCGACGCGGTAGAACCGCTCGAAGATGCGGTCCCGGTCCTTCTCGGATATCCCGAGGCCCTGGTCGGTCACGGCGATCTCGATCAGGTCGCCGCCGGGTACCGAGACCCGGCGGCCCGCGATCCCGACGCGGGTGCGCGCCGGGGAGTAGTTGACGGCGTTCTCGACGAGGTTGCCCAGGGCGGCGGCGAGCTGGCCGCGGTTGCCCCAGACGTGCAGGTCGGCGGTGCCGCCGGCGGCGATGGTGATCTGCTTGGTGCCGGCCTGCTGGCGGCAGCGGTCGACCGCCTCGGCGACCAGCTCGTCGACCAGGACGGGCTCGGAGTCCTCCAGCGGGTCGTCGTTCTGCACCCGGGAGAGGTCGATGAGTTCCTGGACGAGGTTGGTCAGGCGGGTGGCCTCATTCTGCATCCGGCCGGCGAAGCGGGTGACCGCCTCGGGGTCGTCGCTGGCGTCCATCACGGCCTCGGAGAGGAGCGAGAGGGCGCCGACGGGCGTCTTGAGCTCGTGGCTGACGTTGGCCACGAAGTCCCGGCGGACCGCCTCGATGCGGCGGGCCTCCGTGAGGTCCTCGACCAGCAGCAGGACCAGCCGGGAGCCGAGCGGGGCGACCCGGGCGGAGACCGCGAGGGCGTCCCCGCGGCCCGTGCCGCGGCGCGGCAGGTCCAGCTCCACCTGACGTATCTCGCCGTCGCGGCGGGTGTCGCGGGCCATCTGGAGCATCGGCTCGACGGCGAGCCGACCGCCCCGGACCAGTCCGAGGGCGTACGCCGCGGAGCTGGCCTTGACCACCGTGTCCGCCTCGTCGAGGACGACGGCGGAGGAACGCAGGACCGACAGGACGGTGTCGACACCGGGTGGCAGGACCGCCTCGGTGTGCAGGGAGGTGCGGGTGGGCTTGGCCTGGTCCCGCTCGCTCCAGCGGAACGCCAGCATGGCGAAGACGCCGGTGCAGAGCCCGGCGATCGCTGCCATTGCGGCGACGGCCGCGTCCACGTTCATGAATCCAGAGTATGTGCCGGTTCGGACACTTCCCCAGCGCTCGGAGCTGCTGCTCGGACACCCTTCGCCCAGAGTTCACCGAGGCGTCAGTGGCGATTCACTCTCCGCGCCGGCGAGGCCGGGTCGGCGCCGCCCCGGTCGCCTCCGGGCTTCCCGGCGTTTCCCAGAGTTCACCTTCAGGTCGGTGGTGGTTCACCCCGGATGGCCCCGCAGGTCGTGATCCGGCCGCACATTGAGGGTGCGGGGGCCCACCGGCGGCCGGTCGTGGGAGCGTAGGCCCAACGGCCACCTCCCACTCATCACCACGCACCATCCCCCACACTCCCCGGATCACTCCGGGCGCAACCGGAATCCCCTCGAAGCGAGAGAAGGTCACTGATGCGGGACGCGTACCACGAGGAGCTGGATTCGATCGGCGAGGGCCTGGTCGAGATGGCCCGGCTCGTCGGCTCCGCGATCGGGCGCGCCACCACGGCGATACTCGACGCGGACCTGAAGCTGGCCGAAAACGTCATCGCCGCCGACGAGAAGGTCGACGACCTCCAGCGCGACCTGGAGGCGCGGGCCATCGCCCTGCTGGCCCGCCAGCAGCCGGTCGCCACCGACCTGCGGATCGTCGTCACCTCCCTGCGGATGAGCGCCGACCTGGAGCGCTCCGGCGACCTGGCCCAGCACGTGGCCAAGCTGGCCCGGCTGCGCTTCCCACAGCGGGCGGTGCCGCTCGACCTGCACGCCACCATCTTGGAGATGGGGCAGCTGGCGCAGCGCCTGATGGCCAAGGCCGGCGAGGTCATCATCACCAAGGACGTCGACCTCGCGCTCCAGCTGGAGCAGGACGACGACGCGATGGACATGCTGCACCGCACCCTGTTCCAGCACCTGATGGACGACCGGTGGAAGCACGGCATCGAGACGGCCGTGGACGTGACGCTGCTGGGCCGCTACTACGAGCGCTTCGCGGACCACGCGGTCTCTGTGGCCAAGCGCGTCGTCTACCTCGTGACCGGCGAGCACGCGGACGAGCTCGCCCCGCAGACGGCGGTGGAGGGCGCGTAGCGTGCGCCCACGCGCCGTTGACGCGCCTGTGCACCCGGGTTTGCAATAGGCACCAGGTGACCCCTAGGAGGCGAATACATGGCACTCACGGCGGACTCCCCGAACCCCGCGTCCCAGGACGTGCCGACGGCCGTCGACCGGCCGCGGCTCCCGCTCCTCGGCGCGTGCGGCTGCGGCTCCGGCTGCGGCTGCGGCTGCCAGTCCGGCGGCCCGTGCCAGTGCGGCGGCAACTGCTGACCAGCGGCTCGCGCCACGGCACGACAACAGCACGGCAACGGCACGGCGAAGCCCCCCACCCGCGACAAAATCGCAGGTGGGGGGCTTGTGCGTGCGGGCTTACTTCTTCTTGCCCTGGTTCTTCACGGCCTCGATGGCGGCCTTGGCTGCCTCCGGGTCGAGGTAGGTGCCGCCGGGGGTGAGCGGGCGGAAGTCGGCGTCGAGCTCGTAGGAGAGCGGGATGCCGGTGGGGATGTTCAGGCCGGCGATGTCGGCGTCCGAGATCTGGTCGAGGTGCTTGACCAGGGCGCGGAGGCTGTTGCCGTGGGCGGCGACCAGCACCGTGCGGCCGGCGAGCAGGTCCGGGACGATGCCGTCGTACCAGTACGGCAGCATGCGGGTGACGACGTCCTTGAGGCACTCCGTCGTCGGGCGGAGCTCCGGCGGGATCGACGCGTAGCGCGCGTCGCCGGACTGGGAGAACTCGGCGCCGTCCGCCAGCGGGGGCGGCGGGGTGTCGTACGAGCGGCGCCAGAGCATGAACTGCTCCTCGCCGAACTCGGCCAGGGTCTGCGCCTTGTCCTTGCCCTGGAGCGCGCCGTAGTGGCGCTCGTTCAGCCGCCAGCTGCGGTGGACGGGGATCCAGTGCCGGTCGGCGGACTCCAGGGCCAGCTGCGCGGTGCGGATGGCGCGCTTCTGGAGGGAGGTGTGGACGACGTCGGGGAGCAGGCCGGCCTCCTGGAGGAGCTCTCCGCCGCGGACCGCCTCCTTCTCGCCCTTCTCGTTGAGGTTGACGTCCACCCAGCCGGTGAACAGGTTCTTCGCGTTCCACTCACTCTCGCCGTGGCGGAGCAGGATCAGCTTGTACGGTGCGGTGGCCATGCCGTCGAGCGTAATCGACGCCGGGGAGTGGGCCGGTGCGCGGCCGTCACCTGCACGGACGCGGGGGCGGGGGCGGGGCGGGTGGCGACGTTTGACGCTTCCGGTCAATCGAGTGGTTGGCCGGCCGTCCGGTTCGTAGTGTGCGCATGACGCTGGTGCCGCTTATCGCGTCGTCCGGTCACCGCGTCGTCCCGTCACCGCACCGAGCCGTCCTTCGGTGGCGGACGGCACTCAGGGGGAATGTCATGTCTGCGTCCAGTGTCGAATCCTCACCCCGGGGGCTGGCCCGGGTCCGGCGGGCCGCCGTGGCGAGCGTCTCCGGGCTGCCCCGGCAGTTCTGGTGGCTGTGGACCAGCACGCTGGTCAACCGGCTGGGCTCGTTCGTCGCCACCTTCCTGGCCCTCTACCTCACCGTCGAGCGCGGCTACTCGGCCTCGTACGCGGGGCTGATCGGCGCCCTGTACGGGCTGGGCGGGGTGGTCTCGTCGGTGGGCGCGGGGGTGCTCACCGACCGGCTCGGGCGGCGACCGACGATGCTCGTCGCGCAGGTGGCCACGGCGGCTTCGGTGGCGCTGCTGGGCTTCATGACCGATCCGGTGGCGATCGCCGTGGTGGCCGGCCTGGTCGGCATGGCGACCAACGCCTCGCGGCCCGCGGTGCAGGCGATGATGGCGGACATCGTCGCGCCCGAGGACCGGGTCCGCGCCTTCGCCCTGAACTACTGGGCGATCAACCTCGGCTTCGCGGTGTCCTCCACCGCCGCCGGCCTGATCGCCGAACACGGCTACCTGGCGCTCTTCTTGGGCGAGGCCGGGCTGGTGCTGGCCTGTGCGCTGGTGGTCTTCTACAAGCTGCCGGAGTCCCGTCCGCAGGCGGCCGGGGCCGCGGGCGCCCCGGCGGGCGCGGCCGGGGCGGAGCCCGTGTCGATGCTGACCGTGCTG
The DNA here is from genome assembly GCF_039532155.1 of Streptomyces lunalinharesii. Taxonomy (NCBI): domain Bacteria; kingdom Bacillati; phylum Actinomycetota; class Actinomycetes; order Kitasatosporales; family Streptomycetaceae; genus Streptomyces; species Streptomyces lunalinharesii. The sequence continues at coordinate 26,846 of NZ_BAAARK010000034.1, read as the reverse complement.
CGCGACGGCCGGTTCATGACCGTCGTCGGACTGAACTTCCTCCTGGCGCTGCTGTTCCAACAGGCCGACGTCTCACTGCCGGTTGCGATGGGTCAAGAGGGCTTCTCCAGCGTCGACTTCGGGATGGTGATCGCGGTGAACGGAGTGCTGATCGTGCTGTTGCAGATCCCGGTCACCCGCTTCATCGAGCACCGCAGCCCGGCGGCGCTGCTGATCGGTTCGGCGCTGCTGGCCGGCTACGGCTTGGGGTTGACGGCGCTGGCCGGCTCGGTGGCCATGTACGCGGTCGCGGTCACCGTGTGGACCCTCGGCGAGATCGTCAACTCGCCCACGCAGATGGGGTTGGTGGTCCGGCTGTCCCCGCTGCACGGCCGCGGCCGCTACCAGGGCATGTACGCGCTGTCCTGGTCCGTCGCCTCGCTGGTCGCCCCGCTGCTGGGCGGCACGGTCATCGACCGCTTCGGCGCCGACGTGCTCTGGGCCGGCTGCGCGGTCGTCGGCATGGTGGCCGCGGTGGGGTACGGGCTGCTGCTGCGGAACCTGCCGGAGCGAACGGCCGTGGTCGACGGCGCCGGCCCGAAGGCCGCGGTCCCCGCGCCGGCCCCCACCGGTGCACTCCCCGACGGCGACGAGCGGGCGGACGGCGGGCGGGCGGACGGCGGGCGGGCCTGCGTCCCGTCGAACTGCTAGGGCGTTTCTGACGGATCTCCGTGGAGGAAGGAGCGGCGTCTGGTGCGTGCGATCGCAAGGCGCCGGGATGTCTCCATAGCGGAGCTACGGAGACATTTCGGCAACGCCGCGAGCGGGCGTGCCAGACGCCGCGACGCCGCGGAGATCCGTCAGAAGCGCCCTAGGCGTCCGCGTCGCCGCGCGTCAGTCGTTCGAAGGCCGCGAGGTTGCGGGTGGACTCGCCGCGCGCCACCCGCCAGGCGTACTCCTTGCGGATCGCCGAGGCGAAGCCCATCTCCAGGAGGGTGTTGAAGCTGCCGTCGGCGTTCTCCAGGACGGTGCCGAGGAGTCGGTCCAGCTCGTCGGGGGTGACGGCGGCCAGCGGGAACTTGCCGACGAGGTAGACGTCACCGAGCGCGTCGAGCGCGTAACTGACGCCGTAGAGGCGGGTGTTGCGCTCCAGCAGCCACCGGTGGACGGCCTCGTGGTTCTCGTCCGGCCGGCGGACGACGAAGGCGTTGAGGGAGAGCGAGTGGCGGCCCACGACCAGCGAGCAGGTGGTGGCGAGCTTGCGGGTGCCGGGCAGCTTGACGACGTACGTGCCGGCGGCCGGCGACTCCCATTCCAGGCCCGCGTCCTTGAGGGTGCGCTCGATCACCGCACCGGCGGTGGCCGCCTGCCGCTCGCCCGCGGGGGGCTGTTCCTCACCCATGCAGTGATCGTAGGTGACGGCGGCGCTCCTGCATCGCGGCGGTGTAGACGTCGGCGGTCGCGGCGGCGGCGGTGCCCCAGCCGAAGGACTGGGCGTGCCGGGCCGCGGCGGCGCCCATCCGGGCGGCCAGCGACGGGTCGTCGAGGAAGCGGCGCAGCGCCCGGGCGTAGTCGGCCGGGTCGTGGCCGGCGACCAGGAAGCCGCTGACGCCGTCCCGCACCGCCACCGGCAGCCCGCCGACGGAGGCCGCGACGACCGGGGTGCCGCACGCCTGCGCCTCGATCGCCACCAGTCCGAACGACTCGCTGTACGACGGCATGACCAGCACGGACGCGGCGCGGTACCAGTCGGCGAGCTGCTCCTGGCCGACCGGCGGGCGGAACCGGACCAGATCGGCGATGCCCAGCCGGGCCGCCAGCTTCTGCAGGCCCTCGGGCTTGGCCAGGCCGCTGCCGCTGGGCCCGCCGACGACCGGTACCACCAGCCGGGAGCGCAGCGAGGGGTCCGCGTCGACCAGCACGGCGGTGGCGCGCAGCAGGATGTCGGGGGCCTTCAGCGGCTGTATGCGGCCGGCGAAGAGCGGGATGACCGCGTCCTGCGGCAGTCCGAGGCGGTCCCGGGCGGCGGCCCGGCTGGCCGCGACGTCGCCCGCACCGTGGTCCGTCAGCGGCCGGAAGCGGTCGAGGTTGACGCCGGGGTGGACCACCGCGACCTTGCCGGGATCGGCGTCGTAGTGCCGGACCAGCTCGTCGGCCTCCTCGGCGGTGTTGGCGATCAGGCGGTCGGCGGCCTCGACGATCTGGGTCTCGCCGATCACCCGGGCGGCCGGCTCGGGGGTGTCGCCGACGGCCAGCGCGGCGTTCTTCACCTTCGCCATGGTGTGCATGGCGTGCACCAGCGGGACCCGCCAGCGGTCCGCGGCCAGCCAGCCGACGTGGCCGGAGAGCCAGTAGTGGGAGTGCACCAGGTCGTAGTAGCCGGGGCGGTGGCCCGCCCACGCCTGCATCACGCCGTGCGTGAAGGCGCACAGCTGGGCCGGCAGCTCCTCCTTGGCGAGCCCCTCGTACGGGCCAGCGGCGACGTGCCGGACCAGCACGCCGGGGGCCAGCTCCACGGCGGGCGGCAGGGCCGCGGTGGTGGCCCGGGTGAAGATCTCCACCTCGATGCCGAGCGCGGCGAGCTTGCGGGCCAGCTCGACGATGTAGACGTTCATCCCGCCGGCGTCGCCGGTGCCCGGCTGGTGGAGCGGGGAGGTGTGCACGCTGAGCATCGCCACGCGGCGGGGCCGGCGGGCGCCGGGCAGGCGCAGCCGCGACGGGCCCGCGAACGACCTGGACGGTGCGGGGGGACCCCCCTGCCGGCTGCGGAGCCTGGACACGTATTGGCTCACTGCGAGCTACCTCCTAGGCGGGGCGGGTGACGCGCCTCCGCCCCCCTCCAACAATGTCGGACCGCCATCCATTTCCGTCCGGGCCGCCGTCTTCGGGTTTTCTTCGGTTTTTTCTTCGGTTCTCCTTCGTGGTGGCCTTCGCGGTGGCCGTCGTACGTCGTCGCAGCGCGGCCGCGTTCCGCGGAGCGGCCCGGGTCAGGGCAGCCGGCCGGCCCCGACCCGGGACCCCATACCCTCGATGCATGGCCCGCCGCTCCCCCGTTTCCGCCTCCCGCACCGCCGCCGTGCCGGCCCCCGCGCCGTCCCGCCCGGTCGGAAACGCCACCCGCGGCACCACCAACCCCAACCGGCTGCGCCGCATGGACCGCTGGATCGCCGCCGAGCACGGTGCACAGCTGCGCCGCGCCGCCGACCCGGTCGCGGTCGACCTGGGCTACGGCGCCGCGCCGTGGACCGCGCTGGAACTGCTCGGGCGGCTGCGCACGGTGCGGCCCGACGCCCGGGTCGTCGGCGTCGAGATCGAGCCGGCCCGGGTCACCGCCGCCCTGCCGTACGCCCGCGCCGGGCTGGACTTCGTCCACGGCGGCTTCGAGGTGCCGCTGCCCGGTCGGCCCGGCCGCGCCCCGGTCCTCATCCGGGCCGCGAACGTGCTGCGCCAGTACGACGAGGACGAGGTCGCCGCCGTCTGGGCGCGGCTGTGCGCGCGGCTGGCGCCCGGCGGGCTGCTGGTCGAGGGCACCTGCGATGAGATCGGGCGGCGCCACGTCTGGGTCGCGCTCGGCCCCGAGGGCCCCCGCACGGTCACCTTCGCGACCCGTCTCGGCTCCCTCGACACCCCGTCCGACCTGGCCGAACGCCTTCCCAAGGCGTTGATCCACCGCAATGTGCCGGGCGAGCCGGTGCACGCCTTCCTGCGCGACTTCGACCGGGCCTGGGCGAGCGCCGCGCCGCTCGGTGCGCTGGGCGCCAAGCAGCGGTGGCGGGCCGCGGTCGCCGCCCTGGCGACGGACTGGCCACTGGCCGGGGACCCGCGCCGCCGGCGCCAGGGCGAGGTCACGGTGCGGTGGGAGGCGCTGGCGCCGCGCGGCGGCTGACCGGTGCGCGGCGGCTGACCGGCGGCGCACCGTGCGCCCCGGCGGCCGGCCTCTAAGAGACGCTGCCCGCCACGACCGCCGCGCCGGCCGCCAGCCGGCGCAACCCGGCCTCGGACGGCGAACCGGGCGACGCGGTGTACGTCACCAGCACCTGGTCCGGGTCCGCGCCCAGCCGGAAGCTCTCGAAGGTGACGGTCAGCTCGCCGGCCGCCGGGTGCCGCATCCGCTTGGTGCCGCGCAGGCACTCGCGGACGCCCTGCGCCGCCCACATCCGGCGGAACTCCGGGCTGCCGGCGAGGAGTTCGTTGACCACCTCGCAGATCCGGGGGTCGTCCGGGTGCCGCCCGCTGTCGGCGCGCAGGTTGCCGACGACCTCCTCGGCCTTGTTCTCCCAGTCCGGGTAGACCTCCCGGGCCGTCGGTTCGAGGAAGACCAACAGGGCGGTGTTGCGCCGCGCGGGGTCCAGTGCGTCGAGGTCGAAGGAGAGCCGGCCGCCGGCGTCGTTCCACGCCAGGACGTCCAGCCCGCGCCCCAGCACCACGGCGGCGACCGCGGGGTCCATGGCGGCCAGCAGCTGGCGGATCTCCGGCCGCACGGTCTGGGCCGGTCCCGGCACGCAGCGGGGCGGTCCCCCGGCGGGGCGCCGGCGCGGCACCGCGACGTTCCGCAGGTACGTCACTTCGCCGTCCGACAGTCGCAGCGCCCGCGCGATGGCGTCCAGGACGGAGTCGGAGACGGCGGGCGCCCGGCCCTGCTCGACGCGGGTGTAGTAGTCCACGCTGATTCCGGCGAGCTGGGCGACCTCCTCGCGCCGCAGGCCGCGCACCCGGCGCCGGCCGAACCCGTCGGGCAGGCCGACCTCGCCCGGGTCGAGCGCGGCACGGCGCGCCTTGAGGAAGGCACTGATCTCGATTTCCCCGTGCAGCATCACTCCAGTATGCGCCGGTCGGCGCGGTGGGTGACGCGGCGGCGGTCAGCCCGCCCCGCCGGGCTCCGTGCCGGGCGGGGGCACCGCGCCCAGCAGGGCCGGCACCAGGTCCTTGTCGCGGTCCTGGGTGAGCACGTCGCGGGCCGCGTCGGGCGGCAGCCACAGCATCCGGTCCACCTCGCGGTTGGGCAGGAACCCGCCGCCGGTGGCCTCGGCGGCCCAGTAGCGGACCTCCTTGGGGCGACCGCCGACCCGGTAGTGGACGGTCGGCAGCTCCGGGCCGGGCGCGCAGGTCATCCCGGTCTCCTCCAGCACCTCGCGCAGCGCGCCCCGCAGCGCGTCCTCCCGGGGCTTCAGCTTGCCCTTGGGGTGCGACCAGTCGTTCCACTTCGGCCGGTGCACCAGGGCCAGCTCGATCCCGCCGGTCGCCGCCCGGCGCCACAGCACGCAGCCCGCGGCCCGGATCGGCCCGGCCACCGGGGTCCGCGCGCCGGTCGCGGCGCCGCCCCTGCCGCTCGTCGTCCTGCCCATCGCCGGCCGCCCCGCTCAGCCGGTGCGTTCGGTGGTCGGGCCGGGCAGCCACGCGCGGCCGAAGGCGTACCGTGCCGCCTCGACCTCGTGGCGCTGGTCCGCGTGGAGCACGCCCAGCGCGTAGGCGGTGGCCGGCGCGATCCGCGGGGTGCGGGCCGCCGAGGCGGCCGCGGCGGCGGCCTCGGCGGCGTCCCGGTGGTGTTCCAGGGCCCGGCCGGACGCGGTCAGCCGCGGGTCGATCGCCTCGGGGGCGATCACCTCCTGGGCGTAGTGGCTCAGCCGGACCAGCAGCCGCACCTGGTGCCAGGGCGCGTCCTGGTGGTGGCCCGCGGTGAGTCCGGCGGCGTTGTACGGGTGGCCGGCGCGGGCCAGCGGCAGGGTGGCGACGGCCTCGGCGAGCCGTCGGTGGGCCTGTTCGGCGAGCGGCGGCAGCACCTCCCCGGCGGACGCCTCGCCGGCCCGGCGGGCCAGTTGCGCTTCGGAGGCGAGCACCGCGACGGCGTCCGCGACGGCGTGGAAGCGGGACGAGCCCAGCGCCTGGAGGGCCGCGGAGTGCGCGCGGGTGCGGGCCAGGGTGAGTTGCCGGTCGAGCAGCGCGCCGGCCCGGGCGGCCCCGGCGGCCAGCGCGCTCTCGGCGTCCGGCTCGGTGGCGGCGGCCGGGACGGTGGCCGTGGCGACGCTGCCGGTCGCGGCCGGGCGGCCGTCCCGGGCGCTGCGGGCGCCCCGTCCGCCGCGGCCGCCGCGCTCCGCCGGCCGCTCGATGCGCTCGGCCCGTCCGGTGAGCCGCTGCAACGCCCCCATGAGCCGGTCGCGGCGCGCCGTGCACGCCTGCTCGCGGGCCAGGGTGCCGCTCAACCAGCCGAGTTCGGCGCGGAGTTGGTCGGCCCAGACCTCTTCGGTCAGCGGCCGGAAGGTGTGCAGGGTGGCGCTGATCCGGCGGGCGGCGCGGCGCAGTTGCCGGGCCGCCTCGTCGGCGCCGGCCGCGTCCGGGCCGGCCTCGCGGTGGAGCCGCAGGCTGCGCAGGAACTCCGCGGCGTGCCAGTGCAGGTAGCCGGCGAGCACCTCCTCGGCGGTCCGCCCCACGGGCCCGGCTGCGGTGCCGTCCCCGGGCCCGTACGGCACCCCGGCGGCGTGGCGCTCACCCCGGGGGATCCCGTCGTCCGCCCCGCGGTGCGGCGTCTCCCCGTACGCACCGTCGCCGTAGGTCCCGTCCCCGTACGCACCGTCGCCGTACGCCCCGTACCCGTACCCGTACACACCGTCCCCCGGCCCGTCGACCACTGCTGCGCGGGCCCCCGGCGTCCGGCCGGGCTCGTGTCCCATTCCGATCCCGCTTCCGCTTCCGCTTCCCGTGCCGGTTCCGAGGAGACCGGGCCACGGCCCCCCGGCCGGCTGGTCATGTCGCTGGGCCACGCCGGCGCCTCCGGGCGTCGATGAGCATTTCCTGTACGTTCCGCAGCGGTGTGCCGTCCGCGTCCACCGCGTGCCGGGTCCAGTCGCCGTCCGGGCCCAGGTGCCAGGACGAGGTGGAGTCCGACGTCCCCGTTTCCAGCAGCCGGTTCAGGGCCGCCCGGTGGGCCGGGTCGGTGACCCGCACCAGCGCCTCGATCCGCCGGTCGAGGTTGCGGTGCATCATGTCGGCGCTGCCCAGCCACACCTCGGGTTCGCCGCCGTTGCCGAAGGCGAAGACCCGGGAGTGCTCCAGGAAGCGGCCGAGGATGCTGCGGACCCGGATGTGCTCGCTCAGCCCCTGGACTCCGGGGCGCAGCGCACAGATGCCGCGCACCCAGACGTCGACCGGGACCCCGGCCTGCGAGGCCCGGTAGAGCGCGTCGATGACCGCCTCGTCGACCATCGAGTTGACCTTGATGCGGACGTAGGCGGGGCGGCCCGCCCGGTGGTGCGCGGCCTCCTTGTTGATCCGCTGGATCAGCCCGTCGCGCAGCGAGGTGGGCGCCACCAGCAGTCGGCGGTAGGTCTCCCGCCGGGAGTAGCCGCTGAGCCGGTTGAAGAGGTCGGAGAGGTCGGCTCCCACCTGGGGGTCCGCGGTCAGCAGCCCCAGGTCCTCGTACAACCTGGCCGTCTTGGGGTGGTAGTTGCCGGTCCCCACGTGGGAGTACCGGCGCAGGGTCTCGCCCTCCTGGCGGACCACCAGGGACAGCTTGCAGTGCGTCTTGAGCCCCACCAGGCCGTAGACGACGTGACAGCCGGCCTCCTCCAGCTTGCGGGCCCACTTGATGTTGGCCTGCTCGTCGAAGCGCGCCTTGATCTCCACCAGGACCAGGACCTGCTTGCCGGACTCCGCGGCGTCTATCAGGGCGTCCACGATCGGCGAGTGGTCGGAGGTGCGGTAGAGGGTCTGCTTGATGGCGAGCACGTTCGGGTCGGCGGCGGCCTGCTCCAGGAACGCCTGCACGGAGGTGGAGAACGAGTCGTAGGGGTGGTGCAGCAGCACGTCGCGGGCGCGCAGGGCGGCGAAGACGTCGGGCGCGGACGCCGACTCCACCTCCGCCAGGTCACGGTGGGTGCCCGCCACGAACTTGGGGTACTTCAGCTCCGGCCGGTCCAGTGCCCCTATGCCGAACAGTCCGGTCAGGTCGAGCGGGCCGGGCAGCGGGTAGACCTCGGCCTCGGAGACCTTCAGCTCCTGGACCAGCAGGTCCAGGACGGCCGGGTCGATGGTCTCCTCGACCTCCAGGCGGACCGGCGGCCCGAAGCGCCGCCGCATCAGCTCCTTCTCCAGGGCCTGGAGGAGGTTCTCGGCGTCGTCCTCCTCCACCTCCAGATCCTCGTTGCGGGTCACCCGGAACATGTGGTGCGCCCGCACCTCCATCCCCGGGAACAGCTCCTCCAGGTGGGCGGCGATCACGTCCTCGATGGGCACGTACCGCTGCGGGGACGCCTCCAGGAAGCGCGAGAGCAGCGGGGGCACCTTGACGCGCGCGAAGTGGTCGTGGCCGCTGACCGGGTTGCGCACGACCACGGCGAGGTTCAGCGACAGCCCGGAGATGTACGGGAAGGGGTGTGCCGGGTCGACCGCCAGCGGCGTCAGCACCGGGAAGATCTGCTGCCGGAACAGGGTGAACAGCCGGGCCTGCTCCTTCTCGGTCAGCTCCGGCCAACGGATCAGGTGAATGCCCTGGTCAGCGAGTTCCGGAGCGATGTCCTGCTGGAAGCAGGCGGCGTGCCGCGCCATCAGCTCCCGGGACCGGGTCCAGATCTGGTCCAACACCTCCCGGGGCTGGAGGCCGGACGCGGAGCGGGTGGCGACCCCGGTGGCGATCCGTCGCTTGAGGCCGGCGACCCGGACCATGAAGAACTCGTCCAGGTTGCTGGCGAAGATCGCAAGGAAGTTCGCCCGTTCGAGGAGCGGGGTGGCCGGGTCCTCGGCCAGCTCCAGCACCCGCTCGTTGAACCCCAGCCAGCTGCGCTCCCGGTCCAGGAAGCGCCCGCTGGGCAGCTCCTCGCCGTTCGCACCCGGGACGCCGCGGTCCTCGTAGGCGTCCGGATCGGCGTCCAGGTCGGGCTCCAGCCCGGAGACGGCGCGGCGGACGGCGTGCGGGCGGTGCGCGGCGATCGAGCCCACCGACGGCTGCACCGAGGGCTGCTGCACCGAGGAACCTGCCACCCTCGGCGTTTCCTGGGGCGGCATCTCGGGCTGGGCCGGGGCCTGAGCGCTGCGCTGCTGGTTCATGTCCTTATTCTTCCGCGCCCGGGCGCTTCCAGGCGCGTCAGGAGGCGGCGGCGCGAGAGCGATTTCGAGCCGCGGGTTCGGGACGTTCGGCACAGCGGGCTGCATTCAGTGATGCTTGCAAGCGATATTGAATCGCCGGTAACGGGGACATGGCGGCCAGGCAAGCGGGAAACCACCCCCGGGCGTTGCACCGGCGCCGCACCGCCGCCGATCTTCACGACCGCCAACCCGGGCGAAGCGTCCGAAGCCGGGCCGGCGCCGCCGCCGCGTCCGCGAAAGTCCGCTGCACGGCCCGCCCCCGCTCCCTACGCTAAGCGCGTGCTCAGACCTTCCGCGCCACCCATACCGCCCCTGCCCCCGCTCCCGTACACGCCCGACTACCCACTGCGGACCGAGCGGCTGGACCTCCGTCCGGTGCGCCACGACGACTTCGACGCCGTCTACGCCTACCAGCGTCGGCCCGAGGTCTGCCGTTACCTCTACTGGGGCCCGCACGACGAGGCCGGCTCGCGCGCCTCGGTCGCCGACAAGGCGACCCGCACGACGCTCCGGGAGTCCGGCGACTTCCTCCAGCTCGCCGTCGTCCACCACGAGAGCGGCGTCCTGGTCGGCGACGTGACCTTCGCCTACACCCGCCGCGAGCACCGCCAGGCCAGCATCGGCTACGTCTTCCACCCCGACCACGCCGGCCACGGCTACGCCACCGAAGCCTCCCGCGCGCTGCTGGCGCTGGGCTTCGAAGAACTCGGACTGCACCGCATCCAGGCCGAGTTGGACGCCCGCAACACCGCCTCCGCCAGGCTGCTGGAGCGCCTGGGCATGCGGCGCGAGGCCCACCTGCGGGAGAACGAGTTCCTCGACGGCGAGTGGGCCGACGAGGTGGTCTACGCGATGCTGGCGCGCGAGTGGCGCGCCCTGAAGGAGCGGCGCCCCGAGGCGTGACGACGACGGCGGGGCGGGCCCGAGGCCCACCCCGCCGCACACCGCTCACCGGCCGCCGCGCGCTCCCGCCGCGCCGGTCACGTCTCCGACCGGTACATCAGGTCCGTCTCGTGCGTGACGAACCCGAGCCGCTCGTACACCGTCACCGCGGCGGTGTTGTCCGCGTCCACGTAGAGCATCGCGGTCGCCAGTCCCTGCGCCGACAGGTGCCGCAGCCCGATCGCGGTCAGCGCCTTGCCCAGGCCGCCGCCCTGCGCGCCCGGCCGCACCCCGAGGACGTAGACCTCGCCCAGGCCCTCCTCGGCGTGCGCCTTCGTCCAGTGGAAGCCGACCAGCCGGCCGTCCCGCTCCGCGAGGAAGAAGCCCTTCGGGTCGAACCAGGGCTCGCCCTTGCGGTCGTCGAGGTCACGCTGGGTCAGCGCGCCCTGCTCCGGGTGGTGGGCGAAGGCCTCCGCGTTGACCTCCAACCAGGCCGCGTCGTCGGTGTCCGGCTGGAAGGTCCGCACCGTCACGCCCTCCGCCAGCGCCGGCTCCGGCAGGTCCAGATCCGCGAGCGGGCGGCGCATCTGCCGCAGCTCCCGGAACATCGACAGCCCCAGCGTCTGCGCCAGGTGCCGGGCGGCCGGGTGCCCGCCGTGCGCCCACACCCGCAACCGGCGCCCGGACTGCACCAGCAGTTCGCCGCCCAACGCCCGGCCGTGCCCACGGCCGCGGTGCCCCGGATGGACGACCAGCTCGGCGGCGGGCGCCTCCACCGGGTCGGTGTCCTCCAGCTGCCCGTACCCGACCAGTTCCTCGCCGCCCTCCCCCGGCGCGAACACCAGCAGATGCCGCACGCCGTCCCGCCGGCCGCCCCGCAGTTGGAGCCGGCCCTGCTCGGACACGGCCGGTTGCCCGTCCGTCCGCGCGGCCCGTTCGATCAGCTCCAGGACGGCCGCGGCCCCGTCCGGCGCGAGCTCGTCGACGACCTGGATCCTGCGGCCGGTCCGGCCCATCTCCTGTGCAGCGTCAGTCATGCCTGAAGCGTACGACGCGGTCGCGGCCGCACGCGGGTGCCGCGGACGCCGGCGCGATCCGCCCGGCCACCGGACGGCCACCGAGCCGTCACCACGGACCCCTGTCCCGCTACGCGCGTCGACAATATGCTGCCGTCCGCTCGGCACCATCCACGGAGGGGAACCATGTCACCGACAGCTCAACGGGGCCGCCTGGCCCGCAGATTGGCGGCCGCCGCAGCCGTGCTCGCCGCCGCCGCGGGCCTCGCCCTGACCGCCACCGCGCCGCCCGCCGGCGCCGACGGCACCCGCCGCCCCGCCGGCACGGTCGACGTCCAGTTGCTCTCCTTCAACGACTTCCACGGCAACCTCGAACCGCCGCAGGGCTCGTCCGGCAGCGTCGAGGAGCGTCAGGCCGACGGCACCAAGAAGACCGTCCCGGCCGGCGGCGTCGAGTACCTGGCGCAGTCCCTGCGCACTGCCCGCAAGGGCCACCCGTACTCCGTCACCGCGGCGGCCGGCGACATGATCGGCGCCAGCCCGCTGCTCTCCGGCCTCTTCCACGACGAGCCGACCATCGAGGCGATGAACGGGCTCGGCCTCGACGTCACCTCCGTCGGCAACCACGAATTCGACGAGGGCCGGGCCGAGTTGGCGCGGATGCAGCGCGGCGGCTGCCACCCCAAGGACGGCTGCTACGAGAAGGGCAAGACCTTCCGGGGCGCGGACTTCCCCTACCTGGCGGCGAACGTCACCGACGACAGGACCGGCAAGCCGCTCCTCAAGCCGTACACCGTCTGGCAGCACAACGGCGTCAAGATCGGCTTCATCGGCGTGACGCTCAAGGGCACCCCGGACATCGTCAACGCCGACGGCGTCAAGGGCCTGACCTTCCACGGCGAGGTCGAGACGATCAACAAGTACGCCAAGGTCCTGGAGCGCCAGGGCGTCAAGGCGATCGTCGCCCTCCTCCACGAGGGCGGGCTGCCCGCCTCCACGTCGTACGACTACGACTGCGACAGCCCCGGCCCGGGCGCCGGCATCTCGGGCCCGATCGTCGACATCGCCAAGCACGTCACCCCCGCCGTGGACGCCCTGGTCACCGGCCACACCCACCAGTCCTACGCCTGCACCGTCCCCGACCCGGCCGGCCACCCCCGCACGGTCACCTCGGCCGCGTCCTACGGCCGCCTCTACACCGACACCACGCTCACCTACGACCGCCGCAGCCACGACATCGTGCGCACCGCGGTGCACGGCCCGCGCGCGGTCAACCACGTGGTCGACCGCACCCAGCCGAAGGCGCCGGACATGACGTCCCTGATCGGCCGCTGGAACAAGCTGGCCGCGCCGGTGGCCGACAAGCCCGTCGGCTACCTCTCCGCCGACATCAACGGCCGCGGCGCCGGCACCCCCGAGCAACCCCTGGGCGACCTCATCGCCGACGCCCAGTTGGCGGCCACCCAGGACCCCGGCAAGGGCGGCGCCCAGCTCGCCCTGATGAACCCCGGCGGCATCCGCTCCGACCTCGCCTACAAGGCGTCGGGCGGCGAGGGCGACGGCGTCGTCACCTACGCGGAGGCGTTCACCGTCCAGCCGTTCACCAACATGACCAACGTCGTCGACCTGACCGGCGCCCAACTGCTGGCCGCCCTCCAACAGCAGGTCAGCGGCCCCAACGAGGCGTCCCCCAAGATCCTCCAGATCTCGCAGGGCCTCACCTACACGCTCGACATGACGCAGCAGGGCGCCGCCCGCGTCGTCGCCGACTCCGTGAAGGTCAGCGGCGCCCCGCTCGACCCCGCCAAGACCTACCGGGCCGCCATGAACGAGTTCCTGGCCGGCGGCGGCGACGGCTTCCCCGCCCTGAAGCAGGGCACCCACAAGTACGTCGGCCCGTCCGACCTGGACGCCCTCACCGCCTACCTCACGGCGCACTCCACCCCGACCAGCCCGCTGGCGCCGCCCAAGGCGGACCGGATCACGCTCGTGAAGTGACGCCCGCGCGGCCGACGGCCCGCGTCCGGCGACGCCCCCGTACCGCGTACGGGGGCGTCGCCGTGGGGAGTTGACCAGGCGCGCGGCGCCGCGCGCCGGGGCTCGCCAACGGGGCGGCGGGAGCCCACCAGGGCGTCTGACGGTGGTTCAGCGGCGTCCAAGGGCTCGGCAAGATTTCGCCAAGGACGACGGGACGTCTTTCGCGTTCCTCACATTCCGCGGGCGGGACTTGCGCCGCCGGGTCCCGCTCGTGGTGGGATGTGCGGATGCGAACCCCCACACGCATAGCTTCACCCTCGTCCCCGCCCGCCCGTCCGACCGGCTCCGCTCCCGAGGCCGGCGACCGGCCCCACATAGCCGGCCGCCCGGACGATCCGCAGGGCGACACCAGAGAGCTCCCGTCGCTCGACGCCGGCAATCCGTACGCGGACCTGGCCTCGCTCGCCGATCCGGAGCCGGCCGCCGACGGCCGCGACGCCGCACCGGCGGAGGCGGAGCACGCCCCGCCACCGGTGCGCCGCGGCTACCTCAACGAGCGGGACGACACCGACGATCCGCTGGGCCTGGGCCTGCGCTCGGACGAGGACGACGAGGACGCCTGGGCGCCGCCGAACCACCGGAAGATGCGACGGGGCATCAGCCGCTTCGCGGCCGTGCCGCGCACGATCAAGGCGCTGGTCGCCCTGGCGGCCTGCGCGGGGACGCTGGCGCTCGCCGACCGGTTCGCCGTGCTGTACGCGCAGAACAAGGCCGAGGAGCAGGTGAAGACCGCCCTGCACCTGCACGCCCGCCCCGAGGTGGACATCCACGGCTTCCCGTTCCTCACCCAGGTCTTCGACAAGCGGCTCGACCGGGTGGACGTGGTGATCCCGGACGTCGCCGCGGACCGGGTCTCGCTGGCCAAGGTGGCGGCCACCGCCCGGAACATCCGGCTCGACGGCGACCTGCCGTCCGCCATCAAGGGCGCCACCATCGGCCAGGTGCACGGCAGCGTGCTGCTCGCCTTCGACGACATGAACCGCGAACTCGGCGCCTCCCAGGTCAAGTTCAGCGGAGTGGGAAACAACGGGGTGCGCGCGGTCGGCGAGCTGCCGATCGCCGGGCACACCCTGCGGGTCCGGGCCGAGGCGCGCATCCAGCGCAACGGCGAGCGGGGCATCTCCACCGACATCGGGCAGATGCAGTTGGACATCGGCGACGTCGCGATCTACCGCCCGGGCACCGGCAAGGAGGAGGGCCTGCGGCTCACCCGGAAGGGCGCGGCGGAACTCAGCCGGCAGGCCGCCAAGGTCAGGTCGATGCTCAGCATCCCGGCCATCGCCGAGCGGATCGGCATCCCCAAGGAGTACCTCGACGACGCCCTGCGCAGCGACGACAAGCTGCACGAGCTGATCGGTTCACCGCGCTTCGTCCACCAGCTGATGAACGTGAACCTCGTCGACGTGGTGATGGACCACCCCTGGCTGCTCCAGAAGGTCGGTATCGACGCGAAGGTGCTCGGCGCACTCACCGACCTGACGAAGCCTCAGCTCGCGGACCGGCTGTCGCTCTCCTTCCAACTCCCCAAGACCCCGGGGGACGTGCGGCTGCGCAACGTCACCGTGGAGAGCGACGGCATCCACGCCGACCTGACCGGCGCGAACCTGCCGTTCGGCGACGCGGCGAAGGGACAGTAGACCGGCGGGGCGGCGGGACCTACGGGGCCGGCGGGGCGGGTAGGTCCCCCGGGGGCGCCGAGGGGGCCTACGCCTCCGGCTCCCCCGGCTCCCCCGGCTGCCCGGGCGTGCCGTCCTTCCCGGCCTCCCCCGGCGCCGCCGACCGGTCCGCCGCACCGGCCGCACCGGCCGTACCGGCCGCGCCCGCCGGTACGTCCGGGGGCGGCGTGGCCGCGCCCGGCAGGGTCAACAGGGCCTCGGTGCCGCCGCCGGAGGCGTTCCGCAGGCGCACGCCGCCGCCGGACTGCTCGGCGGTGCGGGCCACGATGGACAGGCCCAGTCCGCTGCCGGGAAGGCTGCGGGCGGAGGGCGAACGCCAGAAGCGCTCGAAGACGTGCGGGAGTTCGTCCGACGGGATGCCGGGGCCGTGGTCCCGGACGGTCAGCGCGCCACCGGCCAACCGCACCTCGACCGTGCCGCCGGACGGGCTGAACTTCACCGCGTTGTCGAGGAGGTTGACCACCGCGCGCTCCAGGGCGGCGGGCTCGGCCCGGACGTACCAGGGGGCGAGCTCGGCGGTGATGGTGAGGGACGGACCGCGCAACCGGGCCCGTTCGAGAGCGGTGCCGACGGTGTCGTGGAGGGCGACCACCCGCAGGTCCGACGCGCCGCCGGCGCCCGTCTCCGGCGTGCGGGAGAGCACCTGGAGATCGCCGATCAGCGCCGCCAACTCGCCCATCTGGGCCTTCACCGAGGTGAGCAGGGCCTCCTTGTCGGCGGCCGGGATCGGGCGGCCGGAGCGCTCGCTGCGCTCCAGCAGGTCGATGTTGGTCCGCAGCGACGTCAGGGGCGTGCGGAGCTCGTGTCCGGCGTCGGCGATGAGCTGCTGCTGGAGGTCGCGGGAGGCGGCCAGCGCGGCGGTCATCGCGTTGAACGACCGGGACAGCCGGGCGATCTCGTCCTCGCCGTCGGTGGGGATGCGGATGGTGAGGTCCTGGGTGCGGGCGACGTGCTCGACGGCGGCGGTCAGCCGGTCGACGGGCTTCAGGGCCGCCCGGGCCACCCACAGACCGGCGGTCGCCGCGCCCAGCACCCCCACCCCGGCGACCACCAGCAGCACCAGGGCGAGCTGGTTGAGCGGGTCGGTGACCTGGTCCATCGGTGCGGCGACGGAGATCGCCAGCCGGTTGCCCTGGGCGTCGGCGATCGGGCCGCGGTAGGGGACGGTCGAGACCCGCATCGAGGCGCCGTTCTCGTCCTTGGTGGTGTGCACGGCGCTGGCCAGCCGCCCGTCGGCGACCGCCTGGTCCACCCGCTGCGCGGGAATGGACGCCTTGTTGGGCGAGGTGCAGACGTAGCCGCTGGGCGACACCAGCTGGATGGTGTACGGCGTGGGCTGGAAGCGGACGTTCAGCGGGCTGCCGGCGCAGCGGGCGCTGATCGCCTGGACGTAGTCGGAGTTCACCTCGACGGTGCTCAGGCTGGTGTCGAGCTGCTCGGTGAGCCGGTCGCGGGTGATCAACCAGCAGGCGGCCGCCGACAGCGCCACCGCGAAGGCGACCGCGACCGCGATGAGCAGCGCCAGCCGGGAGCGCAGCGGCAGCTGGTGGAACCTGGTCAGGCCGGAGGCCGCGCCGGACGCCGGCGGCTCGGGGGCGGGGCGCGCGGGGTCGTCGCCGGGGGCGCTCATTCCGCACCGCCTTCCAGGCGCAGGACGTAGCCCACCCCGCGCACGGTGTGGACCAGTCGCGGCTCGCCGCCCGACTCCGTCTTGCGGCGGAGGTACATCACGTACACGTCGAGGGAGTTCGAGGTCGGCTCGAAGTCGAAGCCCCAGACGGCCTTGAGGATCTGCTCGCGGGTGAGGACCTGCCGCGGGTGGGCCAGGAACATCTCCAGCAGCGTGAACTCCGTGCGGGTCAGCTCGACCGGGCGGTGGCCGCGGGTGACCTCGCGGGTGGCGAGGTTCATCCGCAGGTCGGCGAAGGTCAGCAGCTCGCTGTCGTCGGGCGGGACGGCGCCGGCCGCCGCGGCGTACGAGCTGCGGCGCAGCAGGGCGCGGATCCGGGCCAGCAGTTCGTCCAGCTCGAAGGGTTTGACGAGGTAGTCGTCGGCGCCGGCGTCCAGGCCGGTGACCCGGTCGCCGACGGTGTCCCGGGCGGTCAGCATCAGGATCGGGACGGTGACCCCGGACGCCCGCAGCCGGCGGGCGGCGGTCAGGCCGTCCATCCGCGGCATCAGCACGTCCAGCACGATCAGTTCGGGATCGTAGGCGGCGACCTTCTCCACCGCGTCCAGCCCGTCGACGGCCTGCTCGGTTCCGTACCCCTCGAAGGCGAGCGAACGCTGCAGTGCCTCGCGGACCGCGGGCTCGTCGTCGACGATCAGGATGCGGGCGGGGTGATCACCGTGCTCGGCGGGGCTCATGTGCGTGACTACCTCGGATGTGCGTGACGGACGAGGGACTGGGCCTTTCCTGCTTCAGCCTGACACGGATGTCGCACCGGCGGACGCCCTGTGGACAACCGCCTGTGGATATCCGCCGCCCGGCGCCGGCCCCGCCCGAAGGCGCGACCGAAGGCGTGCCTGAAGGCCCGTCCCAAGGCCCCGTTCGGGCGGCCGCCCGGGTCCCGCCCGCAGGACGGCCGCCGCCCGCCGGGCCCGCGCGCGGGCCCGGTCAGACCCCGCTGTTGCTGCCCCCGCTGCCCCCGCCGCGCAGTGCGTCGAGGTCGGCCTTGACGGTGTTGATCGGTATCGCGAAGCCGAGGCCGACGCTGCCCGCCTGGCTGCTGTCCGACGAACCCGGCGCGTACATGGCCGAGTTGATGCCGATGATCTGGCCCTGCATGTTGATCAGGGCGCCACCGGAGTTGCCCGGGTTGAGCGCGGCGTCGGTCTGTATCGCCTTGTAGGTGGTCTTGGACGAGCCGGTGTCGCCGTTGTACTGGTTGCCGCCGAACTCGAACGGCCAGCCACCGCCGCCGCCACCGCCGCCGAAGAAGCCGCGGCCCTGCCCCTGGTCCTGTCCCTGGCCCTGGCCCTGGTCCTGCCCCTGGCTCTGGCCGTCCTCCTTGGGGACCGAGACGTCGCGGTTGAGCGCGGAGACGATGCCGCTGGTCACCGAGCCGGAGAGGCCCTCGGGCGAGCCGATCGCGACGACCGGGTCGCCGACCACGAGCTTGCTGGAGTCGCCGAGCACCGCGTGGGTCAGCCCCTTGCCGCCGTTGACCTTGATCAGCGCCAGGTCCTTGTCCGGGTCGGTGCCGACGACCGTCGCGGTCTTCTTGCTGCCGTCGCTGAAGGTGACGCTCACCGTGCGGGCGCCGGCCACCACGTGGTTGTTGGTGACGATCTCGCCGTTGCTGGTGATGACCACGCCGGAGCCGGTGGACTGGCCGCCCTGCGTCCGTGCCTGGATCTCCACGATGGCCGGGCTGACCGCCTTGGCGACCCCGGCGACCCCGGAGCCGTTGCCGGTGTTCTGCCCGGCGTTGACGAGCGGGGTCGAGATGCCGCCGGAGGTGCTGCCCTGCTGGGTGGCGCCGGCGATCAGGGCCGCGCTGCCACCACCGATCAGACCCGAGGCCAGTGCCACCGCCGCGATCAGCGCGATCGGCCGGCGGGCTCGGCGCCGCGGCTCCGGCGCACCGGCTCCACCCTGGTCCGCCGCGCCCGGCGTGTACGGAGGCGGCGGCGGTACGTCGCCGCCCCCGTAGGCGCCGTGGTCGCTGCCGTGCGCGGTGCCGTAGGCGTACGGCCGGTCCTGGGGCATCTCTTCGCCGCTGCGGCGGTAGCTCTCGGTCATAGCCATGACTCTGCGGTCGCTGCATGAGAACCGTCTGAGAACGTCCTGAGAGACCCAACAGAAGTGGGTATGCCCGGTATAAGGAAGCCCCCGCTCCGACGCCGCCGCGCCGTCGTGCTCCGCCCCGCGCGGTCCCCGGCGCGCGCCCGCCGGACGTGCGGCCCTCAGCCCCCGCACCCGCAGGACCGCCGCACCACCAGCCGCGACGGGAACTGCCGTAGCCGCTCGCGGCGCGAACCGACCACCCGCAGGCCGTCGTCCAGCACCAGGTCGACGGCCGCCCGGGCCATCGCCTGCCGGTCCGAGGCGACCGTGGTCAGCGGCGGATCGGTGAGCCCCGCCTCCTTCACGTCGTCGAAGCCGGCCACCGCCAACTCGCCCGGCACGTCGATCCGCAGCTCGCGGGCGGCCCGCAGCACGCCGATCGCCTGGTCGTCGGTGGCGCACATGATGGCCGGCGGCCGGTCCGGACCGGCCAGCACCTCCAGCGCCACCCGGTAGGCGTCGTAGCGGTTGTAGGGCGCCTGGAAGTAGTGCCCCGCGGGGGACCGCCCGGACTCCAGCATGGCCCGTCGCCACCCCTCCACGTGGTCGGTGACCGGGTCGCCGGACTTCGGGGTCTCCTCGGTGCCGCCCAGGAAGGCGACGTACGCGTGGCCGTGCTCCAGGAGGTGCCGGGTCGCCAGCTGGGCGCCCCAGATGTCGTCGGTCATCACCGCGACGTCGTCGATGGCGTCCGGCCGGCGGTGCAGCAGCACCACCCGGGCGTCCCAGGCGTCGATCTCCGCGGCGGCGTGCTCGCTGGGGCCCTGGCTGATCAGGATCAGCCCGGCCACCCGCATCCCGAGGAACGCGCGGAGGTAGTGCACCTCGCGCTCGTCGAGATAGTTGGCGTTGCCGACGAGCACCATCTTGCCGCGCTCGGAGGCGGCCTGTTCGACGGCGTGCGCCATCTCCGCGAAGAACGGCTGCCGGGTGTCCGGCACGATCAGGCCTATGAGGTCCGTGCGACGGGACGCCATCGCCTGCGCGACCCGGTCGGGCCGGTAGCCGAGCTCCTTGATCGCGGCGAGCACCCGCTCGCGCGTGGCCGGGGCGACCGGCCTCGGTCCGTTGTTGATGACGTAACTGACCACGGCGGTGGACGTCCCCGCCAGCTTTGCCACATCATCCCGCGTCACCTTGGCCACGCGCGGCAGTCTACGCGGGTGGTCCTACCGGTCGGCAGGCTACGCGGGCGCCGATCCCGCGCCCGACGAGGCGGCCCGGGCGGGCGCCCGCCCGTCGGCCCGCTTGGCCCGTCCGCCGTCCTTGGCCGCCCTCGCGGTGTCCTCCTGCGCCTTGGCCTCCGCGGCCGCCCGCTCCACCTTCTCCGGCACCACGAAGCGGTAGCCGACGTTGCGGACCGTGCCGATGAGCGACTCGTGCTCGGGGCCGAGCTTGGCGCGCAGCCGCCGGACGTGCACGTCCACGGTCCGCGTCCCGCCGAAGTAGTCGTAGCCCCACACCTCCTGGAGGAGCTGGGCGCGGGTGAAGACCCGGCCCGGATGCTGCGCCAGGTACTTCAGCAGCTCGAACTCCTTGAAGGTCAGGTCCAGGACCCGGCCCTTGAGCTTGGCGCTGTAGGTGGCCTCGTCCACCGAGAGGTCACCGGTGCGGATCTCCGTGGGGCCGTTGTCGGTGGTGATCTGCTGGCGGCCCATCGCCAGCCTCAGCCGCGCCTCCACCTCGGCCGGCCCTGCGGTGTCCAGCAGCACGTCGTCGACGCCCCAGTCGGCGGTGACGGCGGCCAGTCCGCCCTCGGTCACCACCAGCACCAGCGGACAGCCGGGCCCGGTGGACCGCAGCAGCTGGCACAGGGACCGGACGTGCGGAAGGTCTCGGCGGCCGTCGATCAGTATGACGTCGGCCCCGGGGGTGTCGATCAGGGCCGGGCCCTCGGCGGGGGCGACCCGGACGCTGTGCAGCAGCAAGCCGAGCGCCGGAAGCACCTCCGTCGACGGCTGGAGAGCATTGGTCAGCAGCAGAAGCGAACTCACTTCCGACCACCTACCCGGTTTCCGGCGAGCTTCGTCCTGTGCGGCTCACTGTCCTGCACGCTTCGCTTGCCCATGACGTCTGGTTCCTCCTCGGTCCCTGCGACGGGGGCACCACCCGGCTCGGCCGGGGGGCTGCGGCACTGCTTCGTACGGAGTGCTCCCGCGCACGCACTTTGCGTGCGTGAAAGCACAAAAGGATCCGGGGGCGACGCTGCCCGGATCCTTCTTGCCCAGCAGAATAGCTCAGATGAGTTGCGGACCCGAGGCCGATTTTGCGCGTTCTTGTGTTCCGTCGGTCACTTCGAGTGGTCGCCGGGGAACGTCGTTGACGGGTGATGACCACCGCGCCGGGGCCACCCGCACTCCGCAAAATCCGCTTCCCGACGCGGCTGCGGCGCTCCCGCCCGGGCCCCGCGCCACCCTCTGGGCCGGCCTCGCGGGCCGGCCCGCGGACGGCCGCGGCGGCTCCCCCGAACGGTCCGCGCCCCGCCGCCCCGACACCACGTCGTCCCAGCATGCGGACATGATCACATCTCCGGGACGGCGGCCGGACGGCTCCGGCGACCGTGTCGCGGTCGGCGCTCGCGGGCTCCCCTAGCGGTCCCCGACCGGCCGCCCGGCCCGCCCCGCAAGGCGCCACCGACTCCCGCCCGCCGGCCGCCGCGCGGGCGGCCCGACGGTCCGCCGCCCGACCGGCCGGGCCGGGCAACCGGCGGGTGCGGCACGGCCGGGGGAGCACGGGGAGCGCACGGGTGCGTGCCCCGATGTCGCGGTCGCGCTCAGTGCTCCGGGCCGGTGGTACGACCGGGGCACGACGGCGGCAGCACGGCCCCCGTGGCCGGCCGCCGTGCGCCCCCGAGGGCACCCGGCCCGCGGCGGGCGGCGGGTTACTCCGCCTCCGTGACCGCCTCGGCGAACTGGGCCGCGTACAGGCGGGCGTAGGCGCCGTCGGCGGCCAGGAGCGCGTCGTGGCCGCCCTGTTCGACGATCGAGCCGTCCTCCATCACCAGGATGACGTCGGCGTCGCGGATGGTGGAGAGGCGGTGCGCGATCACGAAGCTGGTGCGGCCGGTGCGGAGTTGCGCCATGGCGTGCTGGATGAGGACCTCGGTGCGGGTGTCGACCGAGCTGGTGGCCTCGTCCAGGACCAGGATCGCCGGTTCCGCGAGGAAGGCGCGGGCGATGGTGATGAGCTGCTTCTCGCCCACCGAGACGTTGCCGCCCTCCTCGTCGAGGACGGTGTCGTAGCCGTCGGGGAGGGTGCGGACGAAACGGTCGACGTGGGTGGCCTTGGCGGCCGCGACGACCTTGTCGAGGGTGGTGCCCTCGGGGGCGCCGTAGGCGATGTTCTCGGCGATGGTGCCGCCGAAGAGCCAGGTGTCCTGGAGGACCATGCCGATGTTGCCGCGCAGCTCCTCGCGGGACATCCGGGCGATGTCCACGCCGTCGAGGGTGATCCGGCCGCCGCGGACCTCGTAGAACCGCATGAGGAGGTTGACCAGGGTGGTCTTGCCGGCGCCGGTGGGGCCGACGATGGCGACGGTCTGGCCGGGGTGGACGGCGAGCGAGAGGCCGTCGATGAGCGGCTTGTTCTCGTCGTAGCGGAAGGAGACGTCCTCGAAGGCGACCCGGCCGGTGACCTGCTCCGGGCGGGCCGGCCGCGCCGGGTCGGGGTCCTGCTCCGCGGCGTCGAGGAGTTCGAAGACCCGCTCGGCGGAGGCGACGCCGGACTGGACGAGGTTGGCCATCGAGGCGACCTGCGTCAGCGGCTGGCTGAACTGGCGGCTGTACTGGACGAACGCCTGGACGTCGCCGATCGACAGCGCGCCGGACGCGACGCGCAGCCCGCCGACCACCGCCACCAGGACGTAGTTGAGGTTGCCGATGAACATCATCGCGGGCTGGATGATGCCGGAGATGAACTGCGCCTTGAAGCCCGCGGAGTAGAGCGCCTCGTTCTGCTCGCGGAAGAGCGCGGCGGACTCCTTCTGCCGGCCGAAGACCTTGACCAGGGAGTGGCCGGTGTACATCTCCTCGATGTGCGCGTTCAGCTTGCCGGTGGTCCGCCACTGCTGGACGAACTGCGGCTGGGCCCGCTTGCCGACCTTGGTGGCGACCAGGACCGAGACCGGCACGGTGATCAGCGCGACCAGCGCCAGCAGCGGCGAGATCCAGAACATCATGCCCAGCACGCCCACGATGGTCAGCAGCGAGGACACGATCTGGCTGAGGGTCTGCTGGAGCGTCTGCTGGATGTTGTCGATGTCGTTGGTGGCGCGGGAGAGCACCTCGCCGCGCTGCTGCTTGTCGAAGTAGCTCAGCGGCAGCCGGGCCAGCTTCTCCTCGACCTGCTCGCGCAGCCGGTAGACGGTGCGCTGGACGACCCGGGTGGCGATCCGGGCCTGGACGAACCCGAAGACGGCGGACCCGGCGTAGATCACGGTGACCCAGAGCAGGACCGTGCCGACGGCGCCGAAGTCGATGTGCGGGCCGGGGGCCACCGGCATGCTGGCGACCAGGTCCGCCAGGCCGCCCTGGCCGTGCGCCCGCAGCTGTGCGGCGGCCTGCGCCTTGGTCAGGCCCGCGGGCAGGTGGCGGCCGACGATGCCGGCCACGATCAGGTCGGTGGCCCGGCCCAGCACCTTGGGGCCGACGACGGTCAGGGCCACGCTCACCACGCCGAGCAGCAGCGCGACGGCGATGACGCCGCGCTCCGGCCGCATCTGGGCCAGCAGCCGCTTGCCGGAGCCCTTGAAGTTCAGGGACTTGTCGATCGGGCCGCCCATCATGCGGCCCATCGGGCCGGCGCCGGGGGCCGGGCCGCGGCGGGGCGCCGCGGCGGGGGCGTCCGCGCCGGCGTCGGCGGGCGCCTCCTCGGGGGCCCGGTCGGCGGCCGGGCCCTGCTTGTCCGCGGTGGTCATGCCGCCTCCTGCTCGGTGAGCTGGGAGAGCACGATCTCCCGGTAGGTCTCGTTGCCGGCCATCAGCTCCTGGTGGGTGCCGGTGCCCACGACGCGGCCCTCGTCGAGGACCACGATCCGGTCCGCGCCGCGGATCGTGGAGACCCGCTGGGCGACGATCACCACGGTGGCCCGGTCGGTCTCCTGGGCCAGTGCGGCGCGCAGTGCCGCGTCGGTGGCGTAGTCCAGAGCCGAGAAGGAGTCGTCGAAGAGGTAGATCTCCGGCTTGCGGACCAGGACGCGGGCGATCGCCAGCCGCTGCCGCTGCCCACCGGAGACGTTGGACCCGCCCTGCGCGATCGGCGCCTGGAGGCCGCCCTCCATCCGGGTCACGAAGTCCTCGGCCTGGGCGGTCCGCAGCGCCTGCCACAGCTCCTCGTCGGTGGCGTCGGGGTTGCCGTACCGCAGGTTGCTGGCGACCGTGCCGGAGAAGAGGTAGGGCTTCTGCGGCACCAGGCCGATGACGGCGGCGAGCGTCTCCGGGGCGAGGGTGCGCACGTCCGCGCCGTCGACCAGGACCGTGCCGCCGGTGGCGTCGAAGAGTCGGGGCACCAGCCCGAGGAGGGTGGACTTGCCGGCGCCGGTGGAGCCGATGACGGCGGTGGTCTCGCCCGGGCGGGCGCGCAGCGAGATGTCCTTGAGGACCGGCTGCTCGGCACCGGGGAAGCGGAACTCCACGTGCTGTAGCTCCAGTTCGCCGTGCCGGTGCAGTGCGGTGACCGGCTCGGCGGGCGGGGTGACGCTGGACTCGGTGGTCAGCACCTCCTGGATCCGCTCCGCGCAGACCTCGGCGCGCGGCAGCATCATCACCATGAACGTCGCCATCATGATCGACATCAGGATGTACATCAGGTAGCTGAGGAAGGCCGTCAGCGCGCCGATCTGCATCTGCTCGGCGTCGATGCGCAGCCCGCCGAACCAGACCACGGCCACGCTGGAGAGGTTCACGATCAACATGACCAGCGGGAACATCATCGACATCAGCCGGCCGGCGCGGATCGAGATGTCGTACAGGTCGGTGTTGGCCCCGGCGAACCGCTCGCGCTCGTGCCGGTCCCGGACGAAGGCGCGGATGACGCGGATGCCGGTGATCTGCTCGCGCAGCACGCGGTTGACGGTGTCGATGCGCTCCTGCACCCCGCGGAACAGCGGCCGCATCCGGCGCACGATGAGGGAGACGAGGATCCCGAGGACCGGGACGATGACCAGCAGGAGCGCCGAGAGCGGCACGTCCTGGTTGAGCGCCATGATGACGCCGCCGATGCACATGATCGGCGCCGAGACCATCATCGTGAACGTCATCAGGACCAGCATCTGGACCTGCTGGACGTCGTTGGTGGTCCGGGTGATCAGCGACGGCGCGCCGAAGCCGCCCATCTCCCGGGCGGAGAACGACTGGACCCGGTCGAAGACCGCGGCCCGGACGTCCCGACCGAGCGCCATGGCCGTGCGGGCACCGAAGTAGACCGCGCCGATCGCGCAGACGATCTGGAGCAGCGTCACCGCGACCATGAAGCCGCCGACGCCGAAGATGTAGCCGCTGTCCCCCTTCACGACACCGTTGTCGATGATGTCCGCGTTGAGGGTCGGGAGGTAGAGGGTCGCCAGCGTCTGGATCAACTGGAGCAGGACGATCAGGGATATGGAGCGCCTATAGGGCCGCAGATGCGCCCGCGCGAGTCGGACCAACACAGGCCGGAGCCTATGCGACTGCTTGCCTCCGGCAATCGAATTTCTTCGAACGGTGCAGGAATCATCCCGGATCACCACAAGTCTTTACCCAGACTTGCCCGGATTCGGACCGGCCGCCGCGTACGCCATCATGGAGGCGGCAAGAGCCCCCGAGACGAAGAGGCCGCCGTGACAACAACTGGCACCGTGCGCTACTGGGCCGCGGCCAAGGCCGCCGCCGGCGCGGCAGAGGAGCCGTACGCGGCGGCGACGCTCGCCGAGGCACTGGAAGCGGCACGCACCGCGCACGCCGCGAACCCGGAGTTCGCCCGCGTCCTGCTGCGCTCCTCCTTCCTGGTGGACGGCGTCCAGGTCGGCTCCCGCGACCACGCGGGGGTGCCGCTGACCCAGGGCGGCACCGTCGAGGTCCTGCCGCCGTTCGCCGGAGGATGAGCAGAGGGTCATGAGCGACAACCAGCCGCAGCACCACCACCCGTACGACGCGTACCCCGACCCGTCGCCCGACCAGCAGGCGGCCTACGGCACCCCGTACGGGCAGCAGCCCTACGACCCCTATATGCAGCAGCAGCCCCACCAGCAACAGCCGTCGCACGCGCAGCACCCGCAGCAGCCCTACGGGTACGAGTACGACGCGTACGGGCAGCAGCAGCCGCAGCCCCCGGCCGCCGCCCCCTACGCGCCGGACGGCTACCCGGCCCCCGCGCCGCACCAGGACGCCCACCACCCTTACGACGGCCACCAGGGCGGCCAGCAGGGCTCCTACGGGCCCGCGCACGGCACCACCGCCACCGCCGAGCCGGTGCCGGTCGACCCGGTCGCCGCGGCCCCCGCCGATACCAGCGCCGACACCGCCGCGGCCCCCGCCGCGCCCCTCAAGCCGAACCAGCTCGCCCGCGCCGAGGGCCGTTCGCCGATCATCCCGCCCGGCCTCCAGCCGGCCGCGCTGACCGCGTTGCTCGCCCTGTTGCTGGCGCTGGCCGCGCCGGTCGCCCGCCCGCTCCTGGTGGTCCCGGTGGTGCTGCTCCAGGCCGTCACCGCCGCCGGCTGGTTCCGGCTGAACGGGATGTGGCCGGCCCGTCAGGGCATCGCCCTGGCCTTCCTGGGCGGCCTGGCCACCGACGCCGGGCTGCTCGCCACCCCGCACGAGGACGCGCCGCTGGTCGCCATCGGCACGCTGGGCGTGTGGTGCCTGCTGGTGATCGTCCTCCAGCTGCGCAACCGCAGCAGCGCCGACGAGCGGATGTACGCGCTGACCGCGGGGCTGACCTCGTCCGCGCTGGCGGTGCTCGCCGCCGGGCACCTGGCCGCCGACCCGGACGCGGTGGTGGTCGGCGCGGCCGCGGTCGCGCTGGCGACGCTGGCCCGCGCGCTGCCGCTGCCCGGCCCGCTCTCGCTGGTGCTCGGCCTGCTGGCCGGCGCCGGCGCCGGCATCGCGGCCGGCCAGCTGACCGGCATGGGGACCACCGGCGCACTGCTCGGCCTGGTCGCCGGCGGCTGCGCCCTGATCGGCCTGCGGGTGGCCAGCTACGACTACCCCTCCCGCTTCGTGCACCTGACGGCGGGCGTCGCCCTGCCGCTGGCCCTGGCCGCCCCGGCCGTCTACGTCCTGGGCCGGGCCCTGGGGTAGCCCCGGCCCACGGGTCCGGCACGCAGCGGCGGCGGCCGTACCGACCCCGAACGCCTTCTGCAGGCACTCGGGGCACCAGCCGCCGGCGATCCGCACTACTGGGGCGAGCGGATCCT
>NZ_BAAARK010000033.1:0-79431 GCF_039532155.1 Streptomyces lunalinharesii | reverse complement strand
TCTTGCGTTTCCGACTCTATCAGATCCTTTCGGCCCTGACTTTCGCCGGTGCGATCCGGCCTTTCGGCTTTCTCGCGGTTCCAACCTTACCAGATCCGTTTCCGTCTCTGGCCCCCTGCTGGAGCGGAGTCCGGCCGATTCGCTTTCGCTCTTCGACCTTTCCGACTTTATCAGATCTTCTTTCCGTTCCGGTCCGCATCTCAGTGAGTTGCGAGCGGTTCGAATTTCGATCCGATTCCCCGTCGGCGGGGTGTTCACTACGTTAGCGGAATTCCTCGGTGACGCCTAATCAGACGCCCGGAATGAATTTCGGCATGCGAAATTGGATCCCGTTGAGGAGCCGTGCAGTAGTGAGATGCCGCGATGCGGCGGGATGGCTACCGCAGAACCGTTACGGCTCGTTGGCAACTCGGAGAACACTACGGATCGAGGAAGGGCGTGTCAAACCGGGTCAGTCGAGGTCGCTGAGGCGGCCGTCGGCATCCGGCTGGGCGTCTTCCACGCGGCGGAGCAGGCGGGTCAGGGCGTCGCCGAGGATGTGGCGCTCGTCGCCGGAGAGGTCCTGGAGGAGCTCCTCCTCGAAGACCGAGGCCATGCGCATCGCCTCCAGCCACTTCTCGCGGCCCTCGTGGGTCAGCTCGACGATGACGCGCACGCGGTTGTTCTCGTCGCGCTCGCGGGTGACGAGGCCGTCGCTCGCCATGCGGTCGATGCGGTGGGTCATGGCGGCCGGCGTGAGGCCGAGGCGCTTGGCGAGTTCGCCGGGGCCCAGGCGGTAGGGCGCGCCGGAGACCACGAGGGCCTTGAGCACCTCCCATTCGGCGTTGCTCATGCCGAGGGTGGCGGTCTGGCGTCCGTAGGCGACGTTCATCCGCCGGTTGAGGCGCTGAAGTGCGGAGACGACCTTCTCCACCTGGGGGTCGAGGTCCTGGAACTCGCGCTGGTAGGCCGCGATCTGTTCCTCCAGGCTCGGCTCGGTGGCTCCGGCCGCCGCATCTGAGGGCTCTGACATGCGGCGCAGTATGACACGAAAGCCATTGGCGTTGAAGTTCTTCGTCATGTAGTCTTTAGCTTCGAACTTTAGGGTCGAAGTCTTGAGGGTGTGACTGTCCGGTCTTGGACGTCCTGGGTGTCCGTTGGACGCCGCCTCGACTCGGCTCGGGGGGTTCCTGACTCTTATTCGTCTTCTGTGACCTGACCTAGGTAGGTGAGTGTGACCACCGCGATGGGCGCCGCGCTGCGCCGGATCCAGCTGGGGAACGCGCTGAGCGCGTTCGGTAACGGCTTCACCGTTCCGTATCTGTACGTCTACGTGGCGGAGGTGCGGCATCTTGGTGCGAGTACGGCTGGGGCGGTGCTGGCGATGCTGGCGATCTCCGCGCTGGTCGTGCTGCCGCTGACCGGACGGGCCATCGACCGTCGGGGGCCGCTGCCGGTCGCGGTGGTCGGCACGGTGTCGGCCGCCGTCGGTTCGCTGGGGATCGGGCTGTCGTCGACGGAGCCCGCGGTCATCGCGTCGGCGGTGGCGCTGGGGGCCGGTATCGCGGTGATCCAGCCGGCGCTCGCCACGATGATCGTGTGGTGCTCGACGACGGCAACCCGGTCGCGGGCGTTCGCCACGCAGTTCTTCCTCAACAACCTGGGGCTGGGCATCGGCGGCCTGGTCGGTGGGCTGCTGGTGGACACGGCGCACGCGTCGAGCTTCGTTCGGCTGTTCGCCATCGAGGCCGTGATGTTCCTGGTGCTGGGCGCGGCGATCGCGACCGTGCGGCTGCCGCGGGCGCCGAAGGTGGCGGACGCGGTGCCGACCGAGGAGCGGGCCAAGGGCGCGTGGCGGGCGATGTTCGGCGACCGGCGCATGGTGTGGCTGTGCGTGTTGGGCTTCGTGTTGTTCTTCGCCTGCTACGGGCAGTTCGAGTCGGGGCTGGCGGCGTACGCCACGGAGGTCACCCGGATCGCGCCGGCGACGCTGGGCATCGCGCTGGCGGCCAACACCGCGGCGATCGTGGTGGCGCAGTTCGTGGTGCTCAAGCTGGTCGAGGGGCGGCGGCGGAGCCGGGTGATGGCGCTGGTGGGCCTCATCTGGACGGTGGCGTGGATGGCCGCCGGGCTGTCCGGGCTGGTGCACGGGAGCCAGGTGGTGGCCACGGTGCTGCTGATCTCGACGTACGCGCTGTTCGGCGTCGGGGAGTCGTTGCTGGCGCCGACGGTGTCGCCGCTGGTGGCGGATCTGGCGCCGGCCTCGTTGATCGGCCAGTACAACTCGGCGTTCGCGCTGGTCAAGCAGCTGGCGCTGGCGGTCGGGCCGGCCGTGGGGGCGCTGATGGTCGGGCACGGGATGCACGTCGCGTACATCGCGATGCTGATCGTGTGCGCGATCGGGGTCTCGGTGCTGGCGCTGCGGCTGGGGCGGCTGCTCGGCCCGGCCCAGGACCAGCCGCACCGGGCCGTGGCCCTGCCCCCGCAGCGGGTGGAGGCCGAGCCGGTGGCCGCGACCGTCTGAGGCGCGGCCCGGGGCGGCGCCCGCTGACCCGGGCGGTACCGCCCCGTTCGCCCTGCCCCGCGCTACGTGCGGGGCAGGGCGAACTCGCACCAGACCGCCTTGCCGCCGCCGGGCGTGCGGCGCGAGCCCCAGGAGGAGGCGATGGTGGCGACGATGGAGATGCCGCGGCCGGCCTCGTCGACGGGCTCGGCACGCCGGCGGCGGGGCAGGTGGTCGTCGCCGTCGGTGACCTCGATGATCAGGCGGCGGTCGGTGCGGCGCAGGCGGAGCCGCATCGGCGGGGTGCCGTGCTGGAGGGAGTTGGCGACGAGTTCGCTGGCGGCCAGCACGCCGAGGTCGTGGAGTTCCGGGGAGAAGCGCCAGGAGGCGAGGACGCCGGAGGCGAAGGCCCGGGCGCGGGGTGCCGCCTCGGTGCCGCCGTGGAGTTCCAGGGCGGCGTTGTGGAACAGCTCGGCGTCGTGTCCGGTGCGGACCGGGTTCTGGATGACGAGGATGGCGACGTCGTCGTCGTGGGCGGCGGTGATGCCCAGGGAGCGCAGCAGCCGGTCGCAGACGATGTCGGGGGCGCCGGTGGCGCCGGCGAAGGCGCGCTCCAGGGCGGCGACGCCTTCGTCGATGTCCTTGTCGCGGCGCTCGACGAGGCCGTCGGTATAGAGGACGGCGCTGCTGCCGGAGGCGAGCGGGACGGAGCCGGAGGTGTGCAGCCAGCCGCCGGTGCCCAGCGGCGGGCCGGTCGGTTCGGCGGCGCGGCGGACGGTGCCGTCGGCGTCGCGGACGAGCATCGGCAGGTGGCCGGCCGAGGCGTAGAGCAGGCGGCCCTCGTTGGGGTCGTGGACGGCGTAGACGCAGGTGGCGATCTGGCTGGCGTCGATCTCGGCGGCGAGGCCGTCGAGGAGTTGGAGGACCTCGTGCGGTGGGAGGTCCAGGCGGGCGTAGGCGCGGACCGCGGTGCGGAGCTGGCCCATGACGGCGGCGGCGCGCACGCCGCGGCCCATGACGTCGCCGATGACCAGGGCGGTGCGGCCGGCGCCGAGGGTGATGACGTCGTACCAGTCGCCGCCGACCGCGGCGTCCGTGCCGCCGGGTTGGTAGGTGGCGGCGACGATCAGGTCGTCGGGCTGTTCCAGTTCCTGGGGCAGGAGCGAGCGCTGGAGGGTGACCGCGGCGGCGCGCTGGCGGGCCTCGCTGGCGCGGAGCCGTTCGGCGGACTCGATCTGGTCGGTGACCTCGGCGCCGAAGACCAGGACGCCCTTGTGCGGGGCGACGCAGGCGACCTCCGGGTCGGGTGCCGGGCCGCTGGCGGCGACCTCGATGGGGGTGCAGGTGAAGGTGTAGTAGCCGTCGCGGGTGCGGTCGCCGCCGGCGCCGGCCGGGACCTTGCGGGACTTCACGGTGCGGGGTTTGCCGCTGCGCAGGACCTGGTCCATCAGGGGCAGCAGGCCGAGTTCGGCGAGTTCGGGCAGGGCCTCGTGGGCGGTGCGGCCGGCCGGGCGGGTGCCGAAGACGCCGGCGTAGGCGCTGTTGACGTAGGCGAGGCGGTGCTCGGGGCCGTAGACGACGGCGACCAGGGCCGGGATGGTGCCGAGGATGTCGTGGACGGAGAGCGCGTCGACGGTGGGCGGCGCGGCGGGCGGGGCGTCCTCGCCGGTGGGGCCCTCGGCGCGGGCGGCGGGGACGGTGCCGGGCTGGCCGGCGGGTGCGTCGCCGGCGGGTGCGGGCGCGGCGGAGTGTGCCGTGGGCGCCGCGGGCGGGGTGACGGGGCGGTCGGGGCGGGCGGCGGTGCGCCGCTGCGTGCCCGGGAACTTGGCGCTCCAGCGCGTGAAGATCACGGAGGGGTACCTCTTACTTCGCGTCGTCGCGCGGGATCGGGCCATCGGCGTGGGGCAACGCCCCGTGGCATGGCGGGGAGCACGGTCGGCTTCCTCTAGCGGAATGCAGCAAACGTCCTGAATCCTCGTGATTGTCACTCTTCGCAGATACGAGCCCACCCATGGTCACACGTCCAGTGTGGCCGACCGGACGGTCATCCGTCAGACGCCGGGCGTCGGGGCGTAGTTGCCGGCGTTCGAGGGGGCCGGGCGCACCGGCCGGGTCGGGGGCCAACGTCCCTGGTGGAGCGGCCGGTCAGCTGGTTTCGTTGTGCCGGCCGGTGCCCGCGGCGAGTTCGAATTCGGCGCGCGGGTTCTCCAGTGAGCCGAGGGAGACGATCTCGCGCTTGAACAGACCGGCGAGGATCCACTCGGCGAGGATCTTGGCCTTGCGGTTGAAGGTGGGCACTCGGCTGAGGTGGTAGGCGCGGTGCATGAACCACGCCGGGTAGCCCTTGAGCTTGCGACCGTAGACGTGCGCGACGCCCTTGTGCAGGCCGAGCGAGGCCACCGAGCCGACGTACTCGTGCGCGTAGTCGCGGACCTCGCCGCCGCGCAGGGTCGCGGTGATGTTCTCGGCGAGCACCTTGGCCTGGCGCACGGCGTGCTGGGCGTTCGGGGCGCACACGGCGTCGGGGGCGGCGGACGGCGGGGCCGTCAGGTCCGGGACGGCCGCGGCGTCCCCGGCCGACCAGGCGTGGTCCACGCCGTCCACCCGGAGCGCGGCGGTGCACCGGAGGCGGCCGTGGCCGGTCACCGGCAGTTTGCTGGCGGCCACGATGGGGTGCGGTTTGACGCCGGCGGTCCACACCAGCGTCCTGCTGGGGAACCGGGAGCCGTCGCTGAGCCGGACGATGCGCTTCTCGCAGGACTCCAGGCGGGTCTCCAGCCGGACGTCGATGTTGCGGGCGCGCAGCTCGCGGACGGTGTAGCGGCCCATGTCTGCGCCGACCTCGGGCAGGATCCGGCCGCTCGCCTCGACCAGGATCCACTTCATGTCCTCGGGCTGGACGTTGTGGTAGTAGCGGACGGCGTAGCGGGCCATGTCCTCCAGTTCGGCCAGCGCTTCCACGCCCGCGTAGCCGCCGCCGACGAAGACGAAGGTCAGTGCCGCGTCGCGGACCTCGGGGTCGCGGGTGGAGGAGGCGATGTCGAGCTGTTCGAGGACGTGGTTACGCAGGCCGATGGCCTCCTCGACGGTCTTGAAGCCGATCCCGACGTCGGCCAGTCCGGGGACCGGGAGGGCGCGGGAGACCGAGCCCGGCGCGAGGACCAGTTCGTCGTAGGGCAACACGACGTCTGCGTCGCCGGCCTGTTCCGCGGCCAGGGTGGCGACGGTCGCCGTGCGCGCGGCGTGGTCGAGGGCGGTGATCTCGCCGATGAGGACGGTGCAGTGCGGCAGGACCCGGCGCAGCGGGACGACGACGTGGCGCGGGGAGATGGAGCCGGCGGCGGCCTCCGGGAGGAACGGCTGGTACGTCATGTACGGCTCGGGGTCGACCACGACGATCTCGACGGCGCCCCGGCGCAGCTCCTGCTTGAGGGTCCGTTGCAGGTGCAGGGCGGTGTACAGGCCCACGTAGCCGCCGCCGACCACGAGAACGCGCGCCACGTCGTCCGAAGACTCAGTCTTCACAGAGGTTCTCCTCGCGGTGTCGACCAGGCCGGGGCGCCACCGAGCGGGTGGCCGGGCCGGCGGCGCGGCCACCTTCGGGCGCTGTGCCCCCGGAAAGCACAGCACTGTTCCATGACGCACTGCCGACACGCCTTTGTCCACAGGCAGGTCGAAAAGTATGTCCGGAACGAGCGGTGGTGCGGAGTGGGACATTCCGGCCGAGCGGCGCGAAGTACGCTGGTCAGGCGGAGATCGGCACCGGGTGAGGGGAAGGGTGAGCAGGGCGGATCGGGTCGATTAGGCCGATCGGGGGCACGGTGTACCGAGGGCCCCTTCAATCTTGACGCGGGCTCAACTATGTTCGTATGTCGTTGGGGTGCACCCTTTCGTCGGGTCTCTCCGACCGTCAGGGCGGGGAGTCTCCGGGGGGAGACGTCATTACCGGGGGATCACTTATGCACATTCAGGGCTCTCAATGGCCGACGGCGGTCGCGCTGACCGCTGCTTCCGACGGCGTCAACGGCGCCACCGGCACGGGCGCGATGACCAGCGCCAACGGCCGGAGCACACCACTGCGGGTGGACGCCCAGCGCAATCTGGAACACGTGCTGCGGGCGGCCCGTGAAGTCTTCGGCGAGCTGGGCTACGGCGCGCCGATGGAGGACGTGGCGCGGCGCGCCCGGGTCGGCGTCGGGACGGTCTACCGCCGCTTCCCGAGCAAGGACGTGCTGGTCCGGCGGATAGCCGAGGAGGAGACCTCCCGGCTGACCGAGCAGGCACGGACCGCGCTGGGGCAGGAGGACGACCCGTGGTCGGCGCTGGCGCGGTTCCTGCGCACGTCGGTCGCCTCGGGGGCCGGGCGGTTGCTGCCGCCGGGCATCCTGCGGCTGGGTCCGGGCGAGGAGCGGGTGCCGGACGGCGCGGCCGAACCGCGGCTGCCGGAGGGCGGCACCGAGGCGCGGGTGCCGTTGCAGCGGATGGCGCCGGGCGAGCCGGAGGCGCCGCGGCCGGGCGCCGAGAACGAGGAGACGCCCGGCGGGCAGGCGCTGCTGGAGGTCGTCGGACGGCTGGTGGAGCGGGCCCGGACGGCGGGTGCACTGCGGCCGGACGTCACGGTCTCCGACGTGCTGCTGGTGATCGCCACGGGTGCGCCGGCGCTGCCCGATCCGGGGCAGCAGCAGGCGGCCTCGGCGCGACTGTTGGAGATCCTGTTGGAAGGGCTGCGGTCGCGTCCCTCGGCCTGACCGACGGTGGCCGGCTCCGCCGGGGCTCCGGTGGGGCCGGTGCCGAGGGGCCCGGACGGGCGCGGTGCGGCGGGCCGGTGACGGTCCTGCGCGCGTGGGCGCCCCGGTGGGTGGGCATGAGCCATACGGGTGAACGCCAGTGCGGTCGCCCCCGGATGAGTGGTTGCCCACCGGAGCCCTGAGGCTTGGGCCACGGGTGTGGCACGCTTGCGCGGTGTTGCGGTGTGACGGCGGGTTCGGGAGTCTCGGCGATGGGTGTTGACGGACGGGACGAGCGGCGCGGCGAGGGCGCGGGACGCCCGCCGGAGCAGGTGCCCGGACAGACCGGCCCGTTGGGGGCGACGCCGCCGGCCGGTGGCCCGGAGGACGCCGGGCCCAGCGTGCCGGCGCAGCGTCGGCGCTCCCGAGGGGCGCAGCCGCCACCGGACGACACGGCGATGACAGGTGCGGACGCCCAGCCGGCCCCGTCCGACGCCGAGTTGGTCGCCGCGATGCGGGCCGGCGACGACAGCGCCTACGAGGAGCTGTACCGCCGGCACGCCGAGGCGGTGCGCCGCTACGCCCGCAGCTGCTGCCGGGACGCCCACACCGCCGAGGACCTGACCGGTGAGGTCTTCGCGCGCACCCTGCAGGCGGTGCGGGGCGGGGCCGGACCGGATTCGGCGGTGCGCGCCTATTTGCTGACCACCGTGCGGCGGGTCGCCGCCGCCTGGGCGAAGACCACGCGGCGGGAGCAGTTGGTCGAGGACTTCGCGGTGTTCGCGGTGTCGGTGGCCGGCTCGTCGCGGGACGACGACACCCTGGACCTGGGCGCGGACGTACGGGCGATGCACGAGGCCGAGCAGACGATGGCGGTGCAGGCGTTCCGCAGTCTGCCGGAGCGCTACCAGACGGTGCTGTGGCACACCACCATCGAGGACGAGTCGCCGAGCGAGGTCGCGCCGCTGCTCGGGCTGACCGCCAACGCCACCGCCGTGCTGGCGCACCGCGCCCGGGAAGGGCTCAAGCAGGCGTACTTGCAGGCGCACGTGAGCCAGTCGCTGACGTCGGGCGGCGACTGCGCGCGCTACGCCGACCGGCTCGGCGCGTACGCCCGCGGCGGGCTGCGGATGCGGGCCGAGCGGGGGCTGCGCAAGCACCTGGACGAGTGCGCCCGGTGCCGCGGGGCGGCGCTGGAGGTCGCGGACCTCAACCAGCGGATCGGGGCGGTGCTGCCGGTCGCGGTCGTCGGCTGGTTCGCGGCCGGGTACGCCGTCAAGGGGGCCGTCGCGGTGGCCGGGGTCACCGGTGCCGGTGCGGCGGCGGGTGCCGGGGTGGCCGCGGCCGCCGCGGGGGCCGGTGCGGGCGCGGGTGCAGGTGCAGGTGCGGGTGCCTCCGGTGGTGCCGGCGGGACGACCGCGGGCGGGGGGCTGGCCGCGCCGGTGAAGGTCGGCATCGGGGCCGGAGTGGTGGTCGTGGCGGGTGCGGCGCTGGCGTTCGCGCTGGCCGGCTCGTCGCAGCCGGATCCGCCGCCGCGGGCGCAACCGCAGCGGCCGGCGCCGACGGTGCCCGTCCCGCCGCCGTCGCACACCCCGCGCCCCCCGGTGAGTGCGCCGGGGGCGAAGCCGACCCCGCCTCCGCCGCCGAAGCCGACCCCGACGCCGCCCGAGCCGACGCCGAGCCCCACGCCGACCCCGACGCCGACGCCCACCCCGGCGCCGCCGAAGCCGAAGCCGACCCCCACCCCCACGCCGACCCCGACGCCCACGCCCACACCCACGCCGCCGGAACCGCCGTCGACGCCCTATCAGGTCAACGCGCTGCCCTACGACTTCGCCGGCGACGGCACCGCGCCGGAGGTCCGGTCCCTCGACAGCAGTTGGATGTGGAAGCGGAAGCACCCCAGCATCGGCGGGACGGCCTACCCGCACGGCGTGAGCGTGCACGCCGAGTCGTCGGTGGTCATCGACCTCAATCGGCAGTGCACCGCCTACGACGCGGTGGCCGGCGTCGACGACCTCAGCCTGGGGCTGGGTGCGCTGCGCTTCTCGGTGTACGCGGACGGGGTCCGGCTGTGGCGGTCGGTGGTCGTGCACGGCGGGGAGCCGGCGGTGCCGGTGCACGTCCCGTTGACGGGCCGCAAGACGCTGCGCCTGGTGGTCGAGCCGGAGGGCATCGGCGACCTGGTGGCGATGGGGGACTGGGCGCGGTCGCAGATCAGTTGCCGGTGAGGGCGGCGGCCCGGGGCCGGTGAGGACGTCGGGCCGGGGCGCCGGCGTGCGTCCCGTTCCTCCGGCGCGTGGGGGTTCCGGCGCGCCGTGGGTCGCGCCGTTCCGCCGGGCACATCGGACGACGGTCGTGCGCCGCTCGGCCGCCCCGCGCGGGAGGCCGCCGTGTCGCCGGGTGCCTCAGGTGGCGCCGCGTGCCTCAGGAGTCGCCGGGCGGCTCAGGAGAGCCGGGCGCGCGGCACGACGCCGCCGGCCAGGGCCCGTTGCCGGGGCGCTTCGGCACCCGTCCAGCAGGAGCCGCGGCGGGCCAGGAGCCGGCGCAACCACATCTCCGTGGAGACGAGTTCGGCCAGGCCGTCCAGGGGCAGCGGAGCGCCCTCGGCCGCGGTGCGGAGCGCCTTGCGGACCACCCGGGCCTCTATCAGGCCGGCGTCGGCGAGCAGGGGTGCGTCGAAGAGCTGGAGCAGCCAGTCGACCGTGACGCGCAGTCCGGCGCGGGCCGCGGCGGTGTGGGTGTGGTGCGCGGCGGCGCCCCAGCCGGCCGGCAGGTCCCGCACGCCGGCGCCGGCCAGTACGGAGCGCAGCACGGCCGCCCGGGCGCCGGGCTGCACCCGGAGGGTGTCCGGCAGGGCGCGGCAGGCGAGCACCACCTGGTTGTCGAGGAAGGGGGCGTGCAGGCGCTGGTTGCGGACCTCGGCGGCCTGCTCGAAGACCCGGTGGTCGGCGGCCTGGCGGGCCAGTGCGGCGCGGGCCCGCCGTTCGCCGGGGCGGCCGGCGGCCGGCGAACGCCGCGCCGCGTCCCCGAGCCGGACCGACACTTCGGCGAGCGCCTCCCCCGTGAGCCAGCGGGCCGCCGGCCCGGGGCGGCACCAGGCGAGCGCGGCCAGTGAGGCGTCCACCGCGCCGCCGGCCTCCGGTTCGTCGGCGAACTGCCGCTCCATCAGGCGGCGGGCGGCCTCGGCGATCCCGGTGGCGTAGGGGGTGCGGGCGAGCTTGCGGGCGGCCCGGTAGACGGTGAACGGGACCAGGACGGAGTGTGCGGACGGGCCGTCGGCCTTGGCCAGTGCGGTGACCGGGCGCAGCAGGTGGCGCCGGCGGCGGTCCATCAGCAGGTCGGCGAGGCGGGCCGGGTGGGCGTCGAGGACCTGGCGGGCGCCGTTCCCGACGAAGTGGTCGGCGCCGCCGGAGAGCAGTCGCCGGCGGTGCCGGCCGGCGAGGGTCAGCGAGGGGCCGGGTTCGTCCGTGAGCGGGAGGACGTCCAGGCCGGTGAACGGGAGGGCCTCGTCGCCGGCCGCGACGACGACGTGGTGCAGCCGGGGGTTCTCGGCGATCCCGCGGGCGCGGTCCAGTTCCGCCTCGTGCTGGGCCCGGCTCCCGTGGGCGGCGAGGTCGTTGAAGGTGACGGCCAACAGGCGCTCGCCGTGGCCGTTGATCCGTCCCGGTTGGCCGGGGAGGCCGGCGGCGAGGAGGGCGAGCGTGCCGGAGGCGCTGCCGCCGGAGAGGTCGGCGCCGATGCCGGGGGCCGGGCCGCCGCGCGCCGCGCGCCGCTCCGCGGGGCCCATGCCGGGCACCGGGCCGGGGTCGAGCCGGTCGAGCGCGTCCGGGTCGGGGGCGAAGCGGGGGGCCGCCAACCGGGCCCGGACGGCCTCCACCAGGGCCTCGCGGACGCCGTCGACGGCCTGTTCCGGGGCGAGTTGGGGGGCGGCGACGGCCAGGGAGGCGGGCGGCTCGTAGGAGGCGATCTCGCTGCTGCCGGTGCGCAGCACCAGCGCGTGGCCGGGCGGGATGCGGCGGACGCCGTCGTACGGGGTGCCGGTGCCCAGCGCCTCGGGGGCGTCCGGGCAGGCCAGCAGCGCGGCGAGGTGGCCGACGTCGAGGCCGGCCTCGACGAGGTCGGCGAGCGGCAGGGCGGCGGTGGCGTACGCGGTCCCGCCGGCCCACCGGGTGTGGAAGACGGGGTGGGCGCCGGCCAGGTCCCCGGTGATGGTGATCCGGCGTCCCACCTGGACGACGGCGGTGTAGCTGCCCGGCCAGGCCGTGAGGTGGCGCAGGGCGCCCCCGCGGGCGGCGAACAGGCCCACCTTCAGTTGGTCGTCGCTGGCGCCGCAGACCCCGAAGACGGCGAGCCGGGTCTCCGGGTCGGCCTGGACGACGCGCACCTCGTGGGGCCGCCAGTCGCCCACCGCCCAGAGGGGATCGGGGTCGCCCCACAGGAGTTGGGCCCCCACCGGCAGCAGCGAGCGGCACTCCTTGTTGGTGGTCGCGGCACTGCTCCACCCCACCAGCCAGCGCATCGCCGCCTCCGCCCGCTTCCCCGTCCGCCGGGGTGGCCGGTGACCGCCCCGTACAGCCGGTCCCCCAGCTGTCGTGCGGTCCATGCTGCCATGGCGGTGGCCTGCGGGAGGCGCCCGAGGAGGCCCGGGTCGCGGTGGCGTGGCGGGCCGGCGTGCGCGGTGGAGCGGCGGCGGTCCGGTGACGGTGCGGCGGCGGTGCGGCGTCCTCGGGGCGGGGCGGGGTGGACGGCGACGGCCCCGGGTGGCCCCCCGTGTGGCCCCCGGGGCGGCCGACGGCGTGAAAGCATCACCCGTCGGTTTTCAGCCAAAGTCCGTACGGGGCAACCGAGTTGGCGCCCGCGACGTCGCTCCGGACCCGGCTCCTTCACGGCGCGGCGGCCGGACGTCGCCGGTCCCCGCGACGGTCCGGGAGGCGGGCTGCGCCTCCCGGACCGGACCGCCACCCGCGGGGAATGAGGTGGCGGTGTCCCCCAGCCCACTGGATCCAGTGCAGCGGGCCGACCCACGCAGAACTCATCGAATCGCGGGGGCCGTTGGGGAGCCAGCGCGCACGGGTGGGCGCATGGGCACACGTACCCGGAGCACATGCCAATTCCCGCACCCCCGTTTGAACACGAATCTCGCCATCCAAGACACCGACCCTTAACGGTAGGGATCCGGCGAACTACTCTGGGTGGACGCATGCCCCGGGGTACGGGGCGGGTGTCGCTGTGTCGAGGGGTGCGCATGTCCAGGGATACACGCGGGCCGAACGAAAAGCTCGGCACCGTTCTCGCCCTCGCGGGGATCAGCAATGCCGGACTGGCGCGCCGGGTCAACGACCTGGGTGCGCAGCGCGGCCTGACGCTTCGCTACGACAAGACGTCGGTGGCCCGCTGGGTCTCCAAGGGCATGGTGCCCCAGGGCGCCGCGCCCCATCTGATCGCGTCGGCGATCGGCAGCAAGCTCGGGCGCCCGGTACCGCTGCACGAGATCGGGCTGGCCGATGCCGATCCGGCGCCCGAAGTGGGGCTGGCCTTCCCGCGCGACGTGGGCGCGGCGGTGCGCTCGGCGACCGAGCTGTACCGTCTCGATCTCGCCGGACGGCGCGGTGGTGGCGGCGGCATCTGGCAGAGCCTGGCCGGATCCTTCGCCGTCAGTGCGTACGCGACGCCCGCCTCCCGGTGGCTGATATCGCCGGCGGACAGTTCGGTGGCGCGGGAGGCGGCCGAGGCGCGGGACAAGGACGCCGCGGCCGCGGGTGACGCGGGGGCCCCGCAGCACGTCGGCCACAGCGACGTCACCAAGCTGCGCGAGGCGGCCGAGGACGCCCGGCGCTGGGACTCCAAGTACGGCGGCGGCGACTGGCGTTCGTCCATGGTGCCGGAGTGCCTCCGGGTGGACGCGGCACCGCTGCTGCTCGCCTCGTACAGCGACGAGGTGGGGCGCGCGCTCTTCGGCGCGACGTCCGAACTCACCCGGCTCGCCGGCTGGATGGCCTTCGACACCGGCCAGCAGGAGGCCGCCCAGCGGTACTACATCCAGGCGCTGCGGCTGGCCCGGGCCGCCGCCGACGTCCCCC
The DNA here is from genome assembly GCF_039532155.1 of Streptomyces lunalinharesii. NCBI lineage: Bacteria > Bacillati > Actinomycetota > Actinomycetes > Kitasatosporales > Streptomycetaceae > Streptomyces > Streptomyces lunalinharesii. The sequence goes on along the minus strand of NZ_BAAARK010000033.1, from coordinate 66,139 downwards.
TGGGCGGGTACGTGCTGGCGTCGATGTCCCTCCAGGCGACCTACCGCGGGTTCGCCGACGAGGGCGTCGACCTGGCCCAGGCGGCCCTGGAGCGCAACCGCGGCCTGGCCACCGCCCGCACCATGAGCTTCTTCCGCCTGGTGGAGGCCCGCGCCCAGGCCAAGGCCGGGGAGGCGCGCGCCTGCGAGGTGGCGCTGAAGGCGTCCGAGGGCTGGCTGGAGCGCTCCCGCGGCGGCGATCCGGACCCGTCCTGGCTGGACTTCTACTCCTACGAGCGCTTCGCCGCCGACGCCGCCGAGTGCTACCGGGACCTGCGGCTGCCCCGCCAGGTGCGCCGCTTCACCGAGCAGGCGCTGTCCCGGCCGACGGAGGAGTTCGTCCGGTCGCACGGGCTGCGCCTCGTGGTGTCGGCCGTCGCCGAACTGGAGTCCGGCAATCTGGACGCGGCCTGCGCCGCCGGCACCCGTGCCGTCGAGGTGGCGGGCCGGATCTCCTCGGCCCGCACCACCGAGTACGTCCGTGACCTGCTGCACCGCCTGGAGCCGTACGGGGACGAGCCCCGCGTGGTCGAACTCCGCGAGCGGGCCCGGCCGTTGCTGGCGGCGCCGGCGTAGCAGCGGTGGCGCGGACCGGGGAGCGGGGCCGCCGCAAGGGCGCGGGTCCGGGTGGCGGCGGGTCGGCGCGGCGGCCGTCGGGGGCGCCCCGCCGTGGGTTCGTCGCCGCAGGTCAGACAGGTCGTGCGGAGTCAGGTCAGTGCGGATTGTCGGTGCGGCCCGTCATGATGGACTACGTCGTCGGCGAGGACGCGCCGGCCCGCGGCGACGGGCGGGTCGGCGGTCATGCGGTTGGGGAGGTGCAGTGGCGGCGTACGACTGCGACGTGCTGGTGATCGGTGCCGGGATCGTGGGGCTCTCCACGGCCCGGGCGCTCACCCGCGCCGCGCCCGGCATGCGCGTCGTGGTGCTGGAGAAGGAGCCCGCTGCGGCCCGCCACCAGACCGGGCGCAACAGCGGCGTGATCCACAGCGGCATCTACTACCCACCGGGCTCGTTGAAGGCGCGCTTCGCCCTCCAGGGCTCGGCGGAGATGGTCAAGTTCTGCACCGCGCACGCCATCGCGCACGAGGTCACCGGCAAGCTGATCGTCGCCACCGAGCGCAGCGAGCTGCCGCGGCTGCACGGCCTGATCCAGCGCGGCCGCGAGCACGGCCTGCCGGTGCGGGAGCTGGGCCCCGCCCAGATCGCGGAGTACGAGCCCGAGGTGCGCGGGCTGGCCGCCATCCACGTGGGCACCACCGGCATCTGCGACTTCGGTGCGGTGGCCCGGCAGCTGGGCCGGCTCGCCGAGGAGGACGGCGCCCGCGTCGTGTTCGGCGAGGAGGTCACCGCCATCGGCCGCCGCCCGGGCCGGGTCGCGGTCCGCACCGCCGGCGGCACGGTCTACCGCGCCCGCGCGCTGGTCAACTGCGCCGGGCTGCACTGCGACCGGGTGGCGCGGCTGGCGGGCGACGACCCGGGCATGCGGATCGTCCCGTTCCGCGGCGAGTACTACACCCTCGCCCCGGAGCGCGCCGCCCTGGTCCGCGGCCTGGTCTACCCGGTCCCCGACCCGGCCTTCCCGTTCCTGGGCGTGCACCTGACCCGCGGCGTCGACGGCTCCGTCCACATCGGGCCGAACGCCGTGCCCGCGCTGGCCCGCGAGGGCTACGACTGGCGCACGGTCCGGCCCGCCGAGCTCGCCGGGACCCTCGCCTTCCCCGGCTCCTGGCGGATAGCCCGCCGCCACTGGCGCTACGGCGCGGGCGAGCTCCACCGTTCGCTGTCCCGCGGCGCCTTCACGGACGCGGTGCGCCGGCTGCTGCCGGCCGCCACGGCGGAGGACCTCGTGCCGTCGCCGGCCGGGGTCCGCGCCCAGGCCGTCCTCCCCGACGGCACCCTCGTCGACGACTTCCTCTTCGCCGAGTCCCCCGGCATGATCCACGTCCTCAACGCGCCGTCCCCGGCCGCCACGGCCTCCCTCCCGATCGGCCGGGAGGTGGCCCGGCGGGTGACCCGGCTGCTGGGCCTCCCGGCTCGGGAGGTGGGCAGCGAGGGCGCCGGGGAGTGAGGGCGGCGGGGCACGGGCCGGGGCCGGAGGGCGTGCGACGGCTGCCGCCCTCCCCGTAGACGCGGCGCCGACCTGCGGTTCGACCGTTCGACGGGTCCCGGCCGGGGCCGGCCCGTCGGCGACGGTCCACCCCGCGGCGGCACCGTCCGTAGAATCGGACGCACTGTGTCCGAGAACCCCGCCACCCCTGAGACCGCCGCTGCCGCTGCCGACGTGACGGCCGCGCACGCCCCGGTGACCGCCGCCCCGCCCGCGCGCCCGCTCGGCGCCACCGCCGCCTCGGCCGCCGTGCCCCGGCGCGGCGCGCCGATGTTCCCCGACGGGACGGGGCCGGCCGCCGACCCCGCCGGCTCGCACCACGAGCGGCGGATCCGCTCCTTCCAGCCGCGCCGCAGCCGCGTCACCGCCTCCCAGGCCGAGGCGCTGCGCCGGCTGTGGCCGACGTGGGGCATGGACATCGACGGGCTCTCCCGCCTCGACCTCGACGCGTTCTTCGGCGGGCTGCCGGTCGTCCTGGAGATCGGCTTCGGGATGGGCGAGGCCACCGCGCAGATGGCCGCCGCCGACCCCGGCACCGGCATCCTCGGCTGCGACGTGCACACCCCCGGCCAGGGCAATCTGCTCCGCCTCGCGGAGCGCAACGGTCTGTCCAACATCCGGGTGGCCAACGGTGACGCGATCATCCTGCTGCGGGAGATGCTGGCCCCCGGCTCCCTCGCCGGCCTGCGCGTGTACTTCCCGGACCCCTGGCCCAAGAAGCGGCACCACAAGCGCCGGCTGATCCAGCCCGAGTTCGTGGCGCTGGCCGCGACCCGGCTCGCGCCCGGCGCACTGGTGCACTGCGCGACCGACTGGGAGCCGTACGCCGAGCAGATGCTGGAGGTGCTCGCCGCCGAGCCGGCGCTGGAGAACCTGCACTCCGGGTACGCGCCCCGGCCGGAGTTCCGGCCGCTGACCCGGTTCGAGGGGCAGGGCCTGGACAAGGGGCACACCGTCCACGACCTGCTGTTCCGCCGCCGGGGCTGAGGCCGCGGCCCCGGGGCACCGGTCCGGCCCGCCCGCGGCACTCCCCGTCCGCGTGTCCCCGCCGGCCCGCCCTCGCTAGGGTCGACGGGTGTACCCGTCACCGCCGCCGCTGCCCGAGCGCTCAGCCGGCCCGTCGTCGTACACGCCCGTCGAGGTTCCCGACGGGCCCCGGCGCCGGTCCGCGCCCTGGCGCAGCAAGACCGTCGGGGCCGTCGCGCTGGCCGCGCTGCTGGCCCTGTCCGGGGTGCTCATCCTCGGCATCGTGCGGCGGCAGACCGGCACCGAGGGGTTGCTGGTCGGCCTCGGGCTGGCGGTCTTCCCGGTGCCGCTGCTGATCGCGGCGTTCTGCTGGCTGGACCGGATCGAGCCCGAACCCTGGCGGAACCTCGCGTTCGCCTTCGCCTGGGGGGCGTGTGCCGCGACCCTGGTCGCGGTGCTGGCCAACGGCTTCGCCACGGACTGGTTGGCGAACAACATCGCCTCCGCCTCACCGACCGACGCCCAGGCGTGGGGCTCGACCGTCGTCGCCCCGATCGTCGAGGAGGTGATGAAGGCCGCCGCCATCGTGCTGCTCTACCGCTTCCGCCGCCGTGACTTCGACGGCATCACGGACGGCATCGTGATCGCCGGGATCACCGCGACCGGATTCGCCTTCACCGAGAACATCCTCTACCTGGGCAGCGCCTTCGGCGAGGACCGCTCCATGGGGCACACCGGCCTGGACTCGCTGACCGCCGGCACCTTCTTCGTGCGGATCGTGGTCTCCCCGTTCGCCCATCCGCTCTTCACGATCCTCACCGGGCTGGCCTTCGGGATAGCCGCCACCCGCTACCCGCGCCGCCGGGCCGCCCGCGCCGCGCTGGTCCTCCTCGGCCTGACCACGGCGGTCCTGCTGCACGGCGTGTGGAACGCCGCCTCCAGCCTCGGCGACGCCGGCTTCCTGACCGTCTACGGCGTGTGCATGGTGCCGGTGCTGCTGACCCTGACCTGGCTGGCGCTGTGGGCCCGCCGGCAGGAGTTGCTGTCCGTGCGGGTCTACCTCGCCCCGTACACCGCCGCCGGGTGGCTCGCTCCGCCCGAGCCGACCGCGCTCGCCTCGCTGCGGACCCGCGCCCTGGCCCGCGACCTGGCCCGCCGGACCCACGGCCCGGCCGCCGCCCGCGCCGTCACCGCCTACACCACCTTGGCCACCGCCCTCTCCTTCCACCGCCGCCGCGCCCACCTGGCGGGCCCGTCCCCGGACTTCGCCGCGCGGGAGCGCGAACTGCTGGAGCTGCTGTGGCAGTACCGGACGTGGGCGGGTCCTGCGCTGCTCCAGGCGTGGGCGTGCGGCGCGGGCGCACCGCGCCCGCGCGCCCGTGACCAGCGCTGATCGCCACACCTGACGGTGCTTCCGGGCGCCGCGCCGCCCGCGCGTAGGCTCGTGGGAGTTGTCCGTGAAAGGGAGGATTCTGCGATGGCTGGGATACCGACGAGTGTGGTGGCGGCCGCCGGTCTGGTGGGCGGTTACGGCGTGGCCCGGTGGACCAAGAAGCGCCCGTTGGGCGGGGTGGCGCTGGCGGCGGCCGGTGCGGTGGCCGCCCGCGGCTGGCAGCAGAAGGCCGGCACGAAGGCGGCCGCGGCGCTGAGCGGCGCCTACGTGGCGGCGTTCGCGGGGTCGCATCCGCTGGCCAAGAAGATCGGGGCGTGGCCTTCGGTCTTCGCGGTGGCGGGCGGCGTCGCGCTGGCTTCGTGGGCGGTGGCGGACCGGCGCGGCTGACGGCGGGCCGCGCCCCGGTCGACGGCTGCGCCGGGTGCGGCGGACGGTGCGGGGCGCGGCGATGCGCGCCCCGCACCGGCGCGGTGTGCGGCACCGTACCGGCCCGCCGCACCGCATCCGTCGCGCGTCAGGCAGACGCCTCCGTGAGGAGGGCGAGTTCGACGTCGGTGAGGGCGAGTTCGGTGACGGCCAGCAGGGCCGGGAGCTGCGCCAGGGTGCGGGCGCTGGCGATGGGCGCCGCCACGGTGGGCTGGGCGGCGAGCCAGGCGAGGGCCACGGTGGACACCTCGGCGTCGTGGGCCGCGGCGACGGTGTCGAGGGCCTGGAGGACGCGGCGGCCGCGGTCGGTCTCCAGGTACGCGGCGGCCTTCCCGGTGCGGGCGCTGTCGACGTTGCCGCCCGGGCGGTACTTGCCGGTCAGGAACCCGGAGGCGAGCGCGTAGTACGGGACCGCGGCGATGCCGTTGCGGGCGGCCACGTCGGCGAGTTCGCCCTCGTAGGTGTCGCGGGAGACCAGGTTGTAGTGCGGCTGGAGGGCCACGTAGCGGGCCACGCCCTCGCGGGCGGAGAAGTCCAGCGACTCCTGGAGGCGCTGCGCGGAGATGTTGGACGCGGCGATCTCGCGGACCTTGCCGGCCCGGACGAGGTCGTCGAGGGCGGTCAGGAACTCGCCCACCTCGACCGATTCGTCGTCGTAGTGGGTGTAGTAGAGGTCGATGTAGTCCGTACGGAGGCGGCTCAGGGAGAGGTCGACGGCGGTCTTGATGGTGGCGGCGGACAGGCCCTTGAGGTCGGTCTGCGCGCCGACCTTGGTGGCGATCACGACGTCGTCGCGGTTGCCGCGGGCCGCCGTCCAGTTGCCGATGACGGTTTCGGACTCACCGCCCTTGTTGCCGGGCACCCAGAAGGAGTAGGCGTCGGCGGTGTCGATGAAGTTGCCGCCGCCGGCGACGTAGGCGTCGAGCACGGCGAAGGACTCGGCCTCGTCGGCGGTCCAGCCGAAGACGTTGCCTCCGAGGCAGAGCGGGGAGACGGACAGCGAACCGAGCGACTTGGGCGTGGGGGCGGAGCTCTGGGCGTGTGTCACGGTCATGCTCCGTGACAACGCCCGGCAGCGGGGAGTTGTTCCCTCCGCACCCGCCCGGTCGCGGGGAATCTCTCCCCCGCGACCGGGCGGCCGTCAGACCGTGACCCCGCGGTCGTGCAACCAGGGCAGCGGGTCCGTCGGGGCACCGGCGCCGGGGCGGACCTCCAGGTGGAGGTGGGGCGTGGTGGCGTTCCCGGTGGCGCCGACCCGGCCGATGACGTCGCCCGCGTGCACCCGCCCCGTCGTCTTGACCATCGACGACAGGTGGCAGAACCAGAGCTGCGTGCCGTCGTCGAGGGTGAGGACGATGCGGTAGCCGTAGCCACCGGCCCAGCCCGCCTGGGTGAGGGTGCCGTCGTGAACCGCCCTGACCAGCGTGCCGGTCGGGGCCGTGAAGTCCTGTCCGGTGTGGTCCGCGGCCCAGCGGTCGCCGGCCTGCCCGAAGCCGGTGGCGAGGGTGTACGAGGAGACCGGGGCGACGGAGGTCCTCGCCCCGTCGGCGGGCCGGTCCTCCGACGCCGCCGGACGGGCCTGCGACGCGGGCGCAGCCGGCGCGGATGCCGTGGCGGGCGCTGAGCCGGATGCCGTGGCGGGCGCCGTGGCGGGCGCTGGGCCGGATGCCGGCCCGGCGTCCGATGCGGAGCCCGGCCCGGCCTCCGCACCACTGCCCGCCTCCGCCGCCGGCTCCGCGGCCTCCGCTCGGCCGTCGGCCTGCTGCAGGATGCGGTGGCGCAGCGCCTCGGCCGGCCCCGCGCCCGGTGCGCCGCCAGCGGTGGCGGCGTCGCCCTGTGGGTGGGACGCGGCGGGGCTGACGGGGGCGGAGGGCCCCGCGGGGGCGGAGGCCGCGGCGTCCGCGCCGGCGGGCGTCGCGACGGGCGCGGCACCGGCGTCGGCCGCGCGGGGGCCGGCGTCCTGGAGGGCACCGGGGGCGTCGTCGAGGGCGCCTGCGGGGTCCGGCACCGATATCGGCACCGGCGGCCGGTCCTCGGCCGCGGCCACCCCGCTCGCGCCGACCGCCGCGATCACGCCGACGCCCAGCACCGTGCCGCCGCGCGCCAGCCCGCCGCTGCGCTGCTTGGCCACCCGGTGCTTGCCGCGGACCGGGCGGGCCGATGCGTCGCCGGCGGCCGACTCGTCGGCCGGCAGGCCTGCGTCGCCGACGTCCTCACCGGCGGGGCCGGCCGACGGCTCGGTACCGCCCGGCGCGTCCGCCGGCGCGCCCTCGGGCGACGGGTACGGGGCCAACAGGTCGTGGGAGAACGCCTCACCGAGGGATCGCCGCCCCGGCAACTGGCCGTACGACGCGAGGACTTGGGGTGCCTCGCCGGAAGCGGCACCGTCCACGGAACCACCGGCACCAGCAAACGCGCCGCCGCCGTCAGAACCGCTCACAGCGGCGGGAACAGCGGCACCGGAGGGAACACCGGCACCGGCGGGATCACCGGCAGTCGTGGGAACGGTGAAGGCGGCGGGGCCGCCGAAGTCGGTGGGACCACGGAGGCCGTACGCGGACGGAGCATGAGGGGCGGGCCTGTTGGACGCCACGGGGGCGCACTCCTTTCCTTCCTTCTCGCCTACCGGGTTAGCTGACGGGTTCGGAGCAGGAAGGTCTCCTACCGGCGCCCCCTGGCGAGAGGCGCCCGATTCACCCCAAGTTGGTGGTTCCCCGGTTCCCTCGACTCAATTCCAAGCAATTCCAGGCGGATCCGACAGGACCCCCGGAACCGGCCGATCCGGGCGACTCGACTCGGGTCGAGGACGCGGGTCGCGCCGTGCGGAAGGCCGGCTCGGGCGGGTGGCTCAAGGTCGTTCTGGAGGTGCGGGAACAGCGCGTGCAGGATTCGGCGCCGGCGCGCGGTGCCGCCATTGGCGACGGCTGGGACGACCGCGCTCCGTTATCGGACAGTAATAGAGACGGTGCGGGAAATCCAAGCGTTCCCACGAATCCGCGAGGGTTCCGCAAGCCCCCCGAACAAGCTCTGGCGTGGACTTTTACCCCCAGTCCGGCCGCAAACAGGGCGAGTTGGAGCGACATCGCCAAACGATCTCGCGGCGATCGTGCGCCAGTCGTTATGCGGAGGGCCGCCCCACAGTTACGGAACGTGAGGACGGTAACGTCGCCTCATGGTCGTCAACGTCGCGAACACCGGAAACACCGGAAACGCCGGACACACCGGAAACACCGTCAACACCCCACGGGACGTGGCGGTTCGGTACCGGGAGTTCTCCTGGTACGAGGCGCGGGGCCGGTCCGACGCGCACGAGGAGCTCTCCGCCCGGATCGGCCAGGACGACGAGATCTGCGAACTGCTGGCCCGTTCGCTGCCCTCGGGGAACAAACAGCAGCCGAACCTGCTGCTCGCCGCGGTGCGCTACCTGGACGGCCCGCACGCCGAGTCGGGGCCGCGCGGCGAGGCGGCGTACGGGCGGTGGCGCGAGTGGACGGTCCGGCACTGGGACGAGGTCCGCGCGGTGATCATGCAGCGCGCGACCCAGACCAACGAGCCGGCCCGCTGTGCCGCGTTACTGCCCCTGCTCGCCCGGCTGCCGCAGCCGCTGGCCCTCCTGGAGGTCGGGACGTCGGCGGGGCTGTGCCTCCACCCCGACCGGTACAGCTACCGGTACGTCCCCGACGGGCCCCCCGGCACCTACGGGGAGCTGGTCGAGGCCGGCGCCCCGGACGGCGCGGTCACCTTCACCTGCCGCACCAGCGGGGTCGCGCCCTGGGACGACGGCGCGACGGTGCCGCCCGGCGCGCGGCCGGAGGTCGTCTGGCGCGCCGGCATCGACCTGGAACCGCTCGACCCGGTCGGGACGCCGGACGACCTGCGCTGGCTGCACGCCCTGGTGTGGCCCGGCGACGAGGCCCGGGCGGCACGGCTCTCGGCGGCCGTCGAGGCGGTCCGGACGTCGCCGCGGCCCACGGTGGTGCGCGGCGACCTGGTCGACGAGCTGCCGGCGCTGGCCGCCCGGGCACCGGCCGGGGCGACGCTCGTCGTCTTCCACAGCGCGGTGCTGAACTACCTTCCGCCGGCCCGGCGCGAGGAGTTCGCCGGGCTCGTCCGGTCGGTGCTGGCCGAACGGGACGGCCCGGGGCACTGGATCTCCCAGGAGTACCACGGCGTGCTGCCGTGGATCACCGCGCCGGAGCACCGGGCCCTCGGGCCGGGGGACCCGATGTCGCTGACCCTCGCCCTGGACGAGCGCCCGGTGGCCCTGACGGGGCCGCACGGCCAGCGCGTGCACTGGTTGCGTCCGCCGCAGCCGTAGCGCCCACCGCCCGCCCGTTCACCGGCTCCCCGCGCTACGCCTCCAGGGGCCGCTGCACCGCCAACAGGGCCATGTCGTCGGCGGGGCCCCCGCGGGTGTGCCGGGCGACGTCCTCGACCACCACGTCCAACAGGTCGCCGGGGCCGCTGAATTGGCTGCCGCGCAACCGGGCGCACGGGTCGTAGAACCGCCCGGCCCGGTCGCGGGCCTCGGTCACCCCGTCGGTGAACAGCATCAGCAGCGCCCCGGCCGGGAAGAACGTCTCGTCCGCGTGGTCGGGCCAGCCGGCCACGTCGCCCAGGCCCAGCGGCAGCGCGGCGGCGGACGGGGGCAGCTCCCGTAGGCCGCCGTCCGGGGTGAGCAGCAGGGGGGACGGGTGGCCGCGGTTGAGGATGCGCAGCACGGACTGGTTCCCGGCGGGGACTTCCGCCAGGACGGCGGTGGTGAAGCCCTCGTCCTGGTCGAGGCCGGTGCGGCGCCCGCCCTCCCGTTCGATCGCCCGTTCCAGCCGGCTCGCCACCGCCTCCAGGGTGGTCTCCTGCTCCGCCGCCTCCCGGAAGGCGCCGACCACGACGACCGCGGCCTCCACGGCCTCCAACCCCTTGCCCCGGACATCGCCGACGATCATCCGCACGCCGTGCGGGGTGTCCTGGACGGCGTGCAGGTCACCGCCGATGCGGGCACCGGCCCGGGCGCCCACGTAGCGGGCGGCGACCGCCAGGCCGGCGAGGGTGTCGGGCGGCGTCGGCAGCACGGCCCGTTGGGCGGCCTCGGAGACGTCGCGCACGGAGGCGAGCCGGGCGTCGCTGCGCCGGACGACCCGGTTGATGCCGAGCGCCATCAGGGCCACCACGACGACCGTGACCGCCTCGGTGGCGGACTGGTAGTAGTCCTCGGCCCCGTGGTACGTGGCGAGCAGGACCTCGGTGACGACGGCGGCCAGGGCGGTGCCGGCGGTGGCCCGCAGGGAGTACAGCGGGGCGGCAACCAGGGGAGCGGCGGAGAGGAACGGAGCCGCGGTGTACTGGGGCGGCGTCACGACGTCGAAGAGCACGCCGCCGACGATCAGGAGGGCGGGCAACCAGCGCGCCAACGGCCGCCCCCACGAGGACATCTGGTCGCGACGCGCCCGCCGTTCCTCGTCACCCGTGCGGTTCCCGCCGCCTCGCACCATCCGCACCGGCCTCTTCCCAGTCCGCCCGCCCGGCCGCGCACCCGCCGGGCACGCGTTCCCCGAGGCACTGCCGTCTCAAGGCTTGCGGGCCCCGCGCCGCCCGGCGAGTCCTCCTACGCCGAACGGGGCGGGAGCACCCACCCACCACGCCCCGACCGTCCCCCGCAAAACGACGAACGGCGCCCCGACCGTCGTACCGGTCGGGGCGCCGCTCTCCCTCGGAGCACCGCGTGCTCCACCTGGTGGGCCATCAGGGGCTCGAACCCTGAACCAATGGATTAAAAGTCCACTGCTCTGCCAATTGAGCTAATGGCCCGCACCGAGCAGCATAGCCGGAGGACGCGCCGCAGCCCGAAGGCATCGGGGATCTGGCCGATCCACGGCGTGCCGGAGCCGGCGCCGGCCGCCCCCGATTCCCCGGCCACGGCCGCTTCCCCGGCCCCGCGAGGCCCCCGCGACCACCGTGCACGCGCCCCGCCACACGCCGAACCGCACTCCGCCCCGACCGCCCGCCGCACGTCAAAACCCAGGGCCCGTACAGCACTTCGATGCCGTACGGGCCCTGGGCGGGTGGTGCAGGTCAGCGACGGGTATCAGCCACGCCGCCGGTCACGGCCGACTCAGCCGTTGCGCTTCCAGCGCGGCTTGTCCTCGCGACGGCCGAAGCTGGGGGCGCTGCCGGAACCGCTGCCCGAGCCGCGGTGGTCGTCGCGCCGGCCGTAGGGGCGGTCGCCGCCGGAACGGTAGCCGGAGGTCGGCCGGCCGCCGGAGCGGTCGTCACGGTTGAACGGACGGTCGCCGCCGGAGCGGAAGCCACCGGAGGGACGGCTGCCGGAGCGGTCGTCACGGTTGAACGGGCGGGCCGGACGCTCGCCGCGGTCCCGGTGGAAGCTGCCGCGGTCGTCGCGACGGTCGTCCCGACGGTCGAACGAGCGGCCGCCGAAGCGGTCGTCGCGACGCTCCCGGTCACGGTCCTGACCGAAGCCGCCGCGGTCGTCGCGACGGTTCTCGCCGCGCCGGTCGTCCCGACGGTCGAAGGAACGGCCGCCACGGTCGTCACGACGCTCCCGGTCACGGTCCCGACCGAAGCCGCCGCGGTCGTCGCGACGATCCCGACGCTCGAAGTTGCCGCGCTCGTCCCGACGGTCCCGACCGAAGCCGCCCCGCTCGTCACGGCGGTCGGAGGAACGACCACTGCGGTCGTCGCGACGGTCCCGACGCTCGAAGTTGCCGCGCTCGTCCCGACGGTCACGACCAGAGCCAGCGCGGTCGTCCCGGCGCTCGGGGCGACGGTCGTTCGGCCCGGCCTGCGCCGGCACGGTGGCCTCGGCCGCCGCCTCCGCAGCCGCCTCGACGGCCGCCTGGGCGGTCACCGCCAGCGCCTCCGCCGGGTCCTCACCGCGCTCGCGGGCGGCCCGGGCGGTCAGCCGGTCGGCCTCCTCGCGCAGTTCGGTGGCGCGGCGCTGGAGCCGCTCCAGCTCCTTGGTGAGGACGCTGACCTCGCGCTCGGCCTGCTTGGCGGTGTTGTTCGCCGAATCGGCCTGGACCTCGGTGAGCGAACGCGCACCGGTGATCCGCGCCAGCTCCTCGTCGAAGGCACCGGCGCCGCCGACGATGTGGCGCGAGGCGTCGACGCCCGCGTCCTCCATCAGGCGGAAGATCTGCCGGCGCTGGTGCGGCAGCGACAGCGAGACGACGGTGCCGGACTGGCCGGCGCGGGCGGTGCGGCCCGAACGGTGCAGGTAGTCCTTGTGGTCGCCGGCCGGGTCGACGTTCAGGACCAGGTCGATGCCGTCGACGTGGATGCCGCGGGCGGCGACGTCGGTGGCGACCAGCGCGTTGAGGTAGCCGTCCTTGAAGTCCGCGAGGACCCGGGTGCGGGCGCCCTGCGTCATGCCGCCGTGCAGCGCGTCGGCCGTGACGCCGGCCTCGATCAGCTGCTCGGCGACCCGCTCGGCGCCCAGCTGGGTGCGGACGAAGATGATGGTGCGGCCCTTGCGCGCGGCGATCGCGGCGGTGACCGGCGCCTTGTCCTTCGGCTTCACGACGAGGACGTGGTGGGTCATGGTCGTGACGTTGCCCTGGGCGCTGTCGACCTCGTGGCTGACCGGGTTGGTCAGGTAGCGCTTGACCAGCGTGGAGATCTCGTTCTCCATCGTGGCCGAGAACAGCATCCGCTGACCGCCGTCGGGCACCTGGTCCAGCAGCTCGGTGACCTCGGGCAGGAAGCCCAGGTCGGACATCTGGTCGGCCTCGTCGAGGACCGCGACCTGGACGTCCTCCAGGGAGCAGGCGCCACGGTTGATGATGTCGCGCAGCCGGCCCGGGGTGGCGACGAGGATGTCGACGCCGCGCTCCAGGGCGTAGATCTGGTTGCCCATGGACGTACCGCCGCAGACGACCTTCATCTTCAGGCCGAGGACGTCACCGTACGGCTGGAGGGCGTCCGCGACCTGCATCGCGAGCTCACGGGTCGGGGTGAGGATGACCGCGCGCGGCTTCTTCTTCTCGGTGCGGCCGTCGGCCAGCCGGGCCAGGGTCGGCAGACCGAAGGAGAGGGTCTTGCCGGAGCCGGTGCGGCCACGGCCCAGGATGTCCTTGCCGGCCAGCGCGTCCGGGATGGTCGCGGCCTGGATCGGGAACGGGGTGGTGACACCGTTCTGCGCGAGCTTGCGGACGACGCCCTCGGGGAGCCCGAGGGTCGCGAAGGTCACGGTCTCGGCGTCGTCGTCCTCGTCGGCGTCGGCGTCGGCGTCGGCGTCGGCCTCAGCGTCGACGGCCTCAGCGTCGGCGGCGTCGGCGGCGTCGGTGACCTCGGCCTCGACGGCGTCCACCGCCGGCGTCAGCTCGTCGGTGGAGACCGCCTGGGTCTCGGTGGTCTCGGTCGTCTCGGGCTGCTCGTCGTTCGCGGGCAGGGCGGACTGATCAAGGGAAATGGACATGCGAAATGCGAAACCTTCCGGAGTCTCGGCACGCGCCCACAACTCCGTGTGATTTCGCAAAGACCGCCTCTATGCGGTCAGCCACGGCAAGGGAGAGAACGCGCCACACGGCGCGCTGTTTTCAGGCGCCGGGCAAATGGGATCAAACGATCTACCACCATACGCACCCTTCCCCCCGCAAGGCAAATGAGCCCGGCCGCACCCCGCCCCCACCGGCCCCGCTCAGACCCTCAGGCGTCCCACTCCACCTGCGGCGACACCCCCGCGGACAGCGACGCGGCGCCGCTCCCCGGCACCGGCGAGCGCGCGGCGGACGCGGACGCCCCCGGCGCCCCAGACGCCTTCGGGGAGAGCTTCGGGGACAGCGGCGACGGGCCGGACGCCTGCACGCCGCCGGCCGGGGACGCGGGCCCGCCCGACGGCCCGGCGGGCGGCACACTCGGCGAGCCGGGAGCCGGTGCGCTGGGCGGGGCGGACGGATGGGCCGAGCGGGACGGCGAGGGCCGCGCCGGGTCCGGGGGACCGCCCGGGCCGGGGGCCCTGCCGTGCGTCGGCCCCGGCTCCGGGCCGGACGGCTGGGCCGGTTGCGGGGGCGCCACCGGGTCCGACGGCGGCGCGGACGGTGCGGGGCTCGGCGAGGCCCCGGCATCGCCCTCACCGGCCGGCCCGGCGCCGCCGTCCGCCGGCCGCGCGGCGCCGCCGTGACCCGTCCGGTGCGGACCGCCGCCCCGCCCGTCGACGGTCAGCCCGCCGGGGCGGTGGGGCTGCCCCTTCTCGTCACCGTGCCGGGCGGCGCTGCCCGACGGCGCGGGCTGCCCGGGATCGCTGACGCTCATGCAGCCGGCCAGTGCGGCGGCCAACGCGGAGACGGTCACCGCGGCGGCCGTGACGCGCGCCATCGAGCGCCCGGCCACCCTGGCGGCCCCTCCGCAGATGGCGGCCCCGGGCGGGGACGGATCGGCGGCGGAATTCGGACGAGGGGACATCGGGCACACGGGCGGGACCTCCGGATCCGGGGCGCGGGACGGCGTCGGACGCCCTGCCCAACTCCCGCCCCCCGGTGGAGGACACGCGGCGGCGAACACCCACCCCGGATCCGCCCGGCGCGGGCGGGACTCCTCCTCAGCCGTAACCGAGCGCGTGCAACCGCGCGTCGTCGATCCCGAAGTGGTGCGCGACCTCGTGAACGACCGTCACCTCGGTTTCCGCGACCACGTCTTCCCGTGTGTCGCACATCCGCAGCGTCGGCCCCCGGTAGATCGTGATCCGGTCCGGCAGGACGCCCGCGTACCACTCGCCGCGGTCGGTGAGCGGGGTCCCTTCGTAGAGCCCGAGCAGGTCGGGATCGTCGGCCGGCGGTTCGTCCTCGACGAAGACCGCCACGTTGTCCATGAGCCGGGTCAACTCCGGCGGGATCCGGTCCAGCGCCTCGGCGACCAGTTCCTCGAACTCCTCGCGCGTCATTTCCAGCACGCCCCCATTGTCCGTCACCGCCGCCCGCCCGCGGGCGGAGCCGGCCCGTTCCGCATGACGGACGGCACAGCGGGCATAGGGGACCAATGGCCCGCGCCGCGCGCTCCCGGACACCCCGCCCCGACTCGCCAGGCCGCCTCCGCCTCCGCTTCCCGGGCCCCCGCCGCCCCGGTAGCCGGAGCCACCCGGCCGCACTCGACCCGCCCGGCACCGGAGGACGCCCACCGACCGTGCGCCGCCCGGCACCCGGCACCGCGCCCGGGTCGTCCGCCGGTCCGTACGCCCGGGCCCTCGGCCTGCTGGCCGTGAGCCTGCTCGGTGCCTGGCTGGGGCTGTTGGCCCTCGGCGGGGTCCGGGCCCCGGTCGGCCCGGTGGACACCACCATGGCGCTGCGCCCGTCCCTGGCCGGCGGCACCCGGATCACCGTCCCGCCGCTGGGCGACCTCGAACTGGACAGCCACACCGCCCCCGTCCGCCTCGACGTGGACGTCGACCGGCTGGACCCGGCGCGCTCCGCCGCGCTGGTCGACCACCCCGAACGGTTCGCCGGCCTCCAGACGCAGGTCACCCACGACGTGCTGCGCGGCGCCGCCGGCCTGGTGGTGACCTCCTGCGCCGCGGCGGTCTGCGGGGCCACCGCGCTGGGCCTGGTCGTCTACCGCCGGCCGCGGCGCGCACTGGCCGCCGGCGGCCTCGCCCTCGCCCTGTTCACCGCCTCCGGCGCCACCGCGTACGTCACCTGGAACCCCCAGTCCGTGCTGGAGCCGCGGTTCTCCGGGCTCCTCTCCTCCGCCCCGTCCGTGGTCGGCAACGCGCGCAGCATCGTCAGCGAATTCGACGTCTACCAAAAGGAGTTGGCGCGCCTGGTCACCAACGTCAGCAAGCTCTACGACACCGCCTCGACGCTGCCCGCCTACCAGCCGGACCCGACCACCCTGCGGGTGCTGCACGTCTCCGACATCCACCTCAACCCGGCCAGCTGGCACCTCATCGCCTCACTGGTGAAGCAGTACCGGATCGACGTGATCATCGACACCGGCGACACCATGGACCACGGCTCGGCCGCCGAGAACCACTTCCTGGACCCGGCCTCCACCCTGGGCGCGCCGTACGTCTGGGTCCGCGGCAACCACGACTCGCGCGGCACCCAGCGCTACCTGACCGGCCGCAAGCACGTCACCGTCCTCGACGGCGGGCGGGTCGCCCAGGTGGCCGGGGTCCGCATCGCGGGCGTCGGCGACCCGCAGTTCACCCCGGACCGCTCGGTGGCGCCGGCCGGCGACGCGGCCGAGCGCACCGCCGGCGGCCGACTCGCCGACGCACTGCGCACCCAGCGCCTGGCCGGCACCCCGGTCGACATCGCCCTGGCCCACACCCCGACCGCGGCGACGGAGACCGACGGCCTGGTCCCGCTGGCACTGGCGGGCCACATCCACCACCGCGAGATCACCACGCTCCCCCAGGGCACCCGGCTGATGGTCGAGGGCTCCACGGGCGGCGGCGGACTGCGGGCCGTCCAGAACAAGCGACCCGAGCCCGTCCAGGCATCGGTGCTCTACCTGGACCGCACCACCAAACGGCTCCAGGCGTGGGACGAGATCACGCTGGGGGGACTGGGCCTGACCCGCGCCGAGGTCAGCCGTCACCTGCCCCGCGAGAACCAGCCCGCGGCGCCGGGCGGCACCCCGTCAGCCGACCCGTCGACGACGGCTTCCGACGGGCCCGGGTAAACCGTTTTGGCGAACGGTCCTCCCATCCCATATGCTTCTCACGTCCCCGACGGAGCCGGAAACGGCGCCAAGGCGGGCCATCAGCCCTCATCGTCTAGTGGCCCAGGACGCCGCCCTTTCAAGGCGGTAGCACGGGTTCGAATCCCGTTGGGGGCACGCACCACCTTGTGCGAGAATGACGCAAGTCACCTCGCACAACGCAAGGTCCTGTGGAGCAGCTTGGAGTGCTCGCCACCCTGTCAAGGTGGAGGCCGCGGGTTCAAATCCCGTCAGGACCGCTGCGGCTGGGTAGCTCAGTTGGTACGAGCGTCCGCCTGAAAAGCGGAAGGTCGCCGGTTCGACCCCGGCCCCAGCCACACCCATTGGGAGAAGGTCCCGGTTCATCTGAACCGGGGCCTTCTTCTTTGTCGGGGATTCCGCATGTCCGGGAAATCCGTGCCAGAGGGGACGGGTGGGACGTTCCGCCCCGCTGGCGGGCCCGCGTCGGAGTCGGGGCCGAGCACGTCCGCGGAGCGCCGTCGCCGGTTCAGGCGTCGGCGGCGTGCGCGGGCGCCGGGGAGGGTTCGCGGCCGCCCGGGTGGCGGTGCCGCCAGCCCCAGAAGACCGCGCAGGAGAGCGCCGACCAGCCGGCCAGCACCAGGAACGGGAAGGCGTGCTGGTGTCCGCCGAAGTAGACCGCGGTGTGCTGGGCGTTGACGGAGGCGCCCGGCGGCAGCCAGCGGCCGATCTGGCCGAGGGCGGACGGCAGCAGCGGCCAGGAGACCGCGCCGCCGGACGAGGGGTTGCCGAGCAGGACCATCAGCCCCCAGGTGGGGAGCATCGCCCAGCGGCCCATGAGGGTGTTGAACATCGTGAAGACCATGCCGGACGTGAACATGGTCAGCGCGAGGATCGTCCAGGACTCGACGAACGGCAGCCGGAGCGCGCCCAGCCACCAGTCGGCCACCGCGGCGATGGCGAAGCCGCCGAGCAGGGCGTTGGCCACGGTGCAGGCGATCCGTTCGGCCGGGTTGAGGGCGCGGGCGTGCACGCTGAGCTGGATGGCGCCGACGAAGCCGATGATCACGGCCGCCAGGGAGATGTAGAAGAGCGCCAGGCCGCGCGGATCGCCGTGCTGCAGCGGTGTGACGTCCCGGACGGTGACGGGCACGCCGGTGGCCGGACCGACCTTCGCGGCGGCCTCGGAGAGCAGTTGGGCCACCGACGCGCCCGAGGCGCCGGAGACGTCCAGTTCCACCCCGCGCCCGTGGGCGCGCAGCACCGCGAACTCGCGCTGCTCGTCGACGGCGTTGCGGGCGTCGGCGTAGGTGGCGTAGTCGGTCAGCCGCAGGGAGGCGTTCAGGGCCCGTTCCATGCCGGCGACGAAGGCCTTCTGCTGCGGGGCGGCGGGGGTGGTGACCACGGCGGTGGGGATGTGGCGTGGGGCCGGGTTGGCCATGGCGTAGGTGTACGAGCCGGCGAAGAGGCCGGCCGCCGCGGCGAGGATGAACAGCAGGACGACGGCCGGGAGGAAGGGCGATTCCTTGAAGGCCGTCCACCGCTGCGACCAGTTCCGGGGCCGGCCGTGTGCGCCGTGGGGCGCGGCGCCCTCTTCATGATCACGCATGCCCAACACGCTAAGGCACCCATGTCGGACATACCGCTCGAGGCTTCCCGGCCGAGCGGGCTGGTTCCCCGTCGCTGCTGGGCGAGGGGGGCTCCGACCCGTCCGGACCCGGTGCCGGTGCGCGCCGGGCCCGGGCGGCGACGATCACCGCAGGTGGGGGCACCGGTCCGGGCCCCGCCGGCAAATCGTTCGCCAGTCTTTTCCGCGAGGTGAGATCCTGGGGGACGTATGTCCAGTCAGCCTGCCTCCGCCCCGTCCGACGGCGCCGTCCCCACGCTGCCCTCCCTGCTGAAGCGAATTCCCGAGCTGATGCTGCGCGACCAGCAGCGGCTGGGGCGCCGGCTCGACGGCGCGCGCCGGATCCGCAAACCCGAGGCGCGGGCCGCGGCGCTCACCGAGATCGCCGCCGGCCTCGACGAGGCGGAGCTGCGCGTGACGCAGCGGCGCGAGGCGATGCCCGCGGTCAGCTATCCGCCGGAACTCCCGGTCAGCCAGAAGAAGGACGAGATCCTCGCGGCCATCCGCGACCACCAGGTGGTGATCGTCGCGGGCGAGACCGGCTCCGGGAAGACCACCCAGATCCCCAAGATCTGCCTGGAGCTGGGGCGCGGGGTCCGGGGCCTGATCGGCCACACCCAGCCGCGCCGGATCGCGGCCCGTACGGTCGCCGAGCGGGTGGCCGAGGAGCTGAAGACCCCGTTGGGCGAGGCGGTCGGCTGGAAGGTCCGCTTCACCGACCAGGTCGGCGGCGACACCCTCGTCAAGCTGATGACCGACGGCATCCTGCTCGCCGAGATCCAGACGGACCGCGAGCTGCAGCAGTACGACACGATCATCATCGACGAGGCGCACGAGCGCAGCCTCAACATCGACTTCATCCTGGGGTACCTGGCGCAGCTGCTGCCCAAGCGCCCGGACCTGAAGGTGGTCATCACCTCCGCGACCATCGATCCCGAGCGGTTCTCCCGGCACTTCGGGGACGCGCCGATCGTCGAGGTCTCCGGGCGCACGTACCCGGTGGAGGTGCGGTACCGCCCGCTGCTGGAGGAGGGCGGCCAGGACCCCGACCGCGACCAGATCACCGCGATCTGCGACGCGGTGGACGAGCTCCAGGCCGAGGGCCCCGGCGACGTCCTGGTCTTCCTCTCCGGCGAGCGCGAGATCCGGGACACCGCGGACGCGCTCAACAAGAAGAACCTGCCGGCGACGGAGGTGCTCCCGCTGTACGCCCGGCTGTCGCACGCCGAGCAGCACCGCGTGTTCCAGCGCCACAGCGGCCGCCGGATCGTGCTGGCCACCAACGTCGCCGAGACCTCGCTGACCGTCCCGGGCATCAAGTACGTCATCGACCCCGGCATGGCCCGGATCTCGCGCTACAGCTTCCGCACCAAGGTGCAGCGGCTGCCCATCGAGCCGGTGTCGCAGGCCAGTGCCAACCAGCGCAAGGGCCGCTGCGGCCGGACCAGCGACGGCATCTGCATCCGGCTGTACTCCGAGGACGACTTCCTGACCCGCCCGGAGTTCACCGACGCGGAGATCCTGCGGACGAACCTCGCCTCCGTCATCCTCCAGATGACCGCGGCCGGCCTCGGCGACATCGAGAAGTTCCCGTTCATCGACGCGCCGGACCGCCGCAACGTCAAGGACGGCATCGACCTGCTGCGCGAGCTGGGCGCGCTGGACGCCGCGCAGAAGGACGCCAGGAAGCGGCTGACCCCGCTGGGCCGCAAGCTCTCCCAGCTGCCGGTGGACCCGCGGCTGGCCCGCATGGTGCTGGAGGCGGACCGCAACGGCTGCGCCCGCGAGGTCATGGTGATCGCGGCGGCACTGTCCATCCAGGACCCGCGCGAGCGCCCGTCGGACAAGCAGCAGCAGGCCGACCAGCAGCACGCCCGCTTCAAGGACGAGACGTCGGACTTCCTGGCGTTCCTCAACCTCTGGAGCTACGTCCGCGAGCAGCAGAAGGCGCTCTCCTCGTCCGCCTTCCGCCGGATGTGCCGCACGGAGTTCCTGAACTACCTGCGGATACGCGAGTGGCAGGACATCTATACGCAGCTGCGCACGGTCGCCAAGGGCATGGGCGTCCACCTCAACGAGGCGGACGCGGCGCCGGAGCACATCCACACGTCATTGCTCTCCGGTTTGCTTTCGCACATCGGACTCAAGGACACGGACGCCAAGAACGAGTACCTGGGCGCCCGCAGCGCGAAGTTCGCAGTGTTCCCCGGCTCCGCCCTCTTCAAGAAGCCGCCGCGCTGGGTGATGTCCGCCGAGCTGGTCGAGACCTCCCGGCTGTGGGCGCGGGTCAACGCCCGGATCGAGCCGGAGTGGATCGAGCCGCTGGCCGCACACCTCGTGAAGCGGACCCACAGCGAACCGCACTGGGAACAGAAGATGGCCGCGGTGATGGCCTACGAGCGGGTGACGCTCTACGGCGTCCCGATCGTGGCCCAGCGCAAGGTCAACTACGGGCGGATCGATCCCGAGGTCTCCCGCGACCTGTTCATCCGGAACGCCCTGGTGGAGGGCGATTGGCGCACCCACCACCAGTTCTTCCATGACAACCGCAAACTCCTCGGCGAGGTCGAGGAGTTGGAGCACCGCGCCCGACGCCGCGACATCCTCGTCGACGACGAGACGCTCTTCGACTTCTACGACCAGCGGATCCCCGCGGACGTGGTCTCCGGGGCGCACTTCGACGCGTGGTGGAAGAAGCAGCACCGGGAAGAACCGGAGCTGCTCAACTTCGAGCACTCGATGCTCATCAACGAGTCGGCCGAGACGGTCACCAAGGACGACTACCCGGACTCCTGGCGCCAGGGGAAGCTGAAGTTCAAGGTCACCTACCAGTTCGAGCCCGGCGCGGACGCGGACGGCGTCACCGTCCACGTCCCGCTCCAGGTCCTCAACCAGGTCGCCGCCGAGGGCTTCGACTGGCAGATCCCGGGCCTGCGCGAGCAGTTGGTGACCGAACTGATCCGTTCGCTGCCCAAGCCGATCCGCCGCAACTACGTCCCGGCGCCGAACTTCGCCGCCCGGTTCCTGGACTCCACCGTCCCCCTCCAGGGCGCGCTGACGACCTCGCTCGCCGCCGGCCTGCAGCGGATGGTGGGGGTGCCGGTGGAGGCCGCGGACTTCGACCTCGCCAAGGTCCCCGACCACCTGAAGATCACCTTCCGGGTGGTCGACGAACGACGCCGCAAGCTGGCCGAGGCCAAGGACCTGGAGGCGCTGCGGCTCCAGCTGAAGCCGAAGACGCAGGCCGCCATCTCCCGAGCCTTCGAGCAGGCCGCCGAGCGGCCCGGCAAGGACCGTAAGGGCGGCCGGGGCGAGACCCCGCCGGCCGGCCCGGAGCAGCGCACCGGATTGACGACCTGGACGATCGGCACGCTGCCGCGCACCTTCGAGACCCGCCGCGCCGGCCAGCCGGTGAAGGCGTACCCGGCACTGGTCGACGAGGGCAGCAGCGTCGCGGTGCGGCTGTTCGACACCGAGGCCGAGCAGCTGACGGCCATGTGGGCCGGCACCCGCCGCCTCATCCTGCTCAACGTCCCCGCCAACCCCGCCAAGTTCGCGCAGGACAAGCTGAGCAACCAGCAGAAGCTGGCGCTCTCCCGCAACCCCCACGGCTCCATCGCGGCGCTCTTCGAGGACTGCGTGACCGCCGCGGCGGACCGGCTGATCGCGGCGCGCGGCGGCCCGGCCTGGGACGAGGAGGCCTTCCGCAAGCTCTTCGACGCGGTGCGGACCGACCTGGTCGACGCGACGCTGAAGACCATCCAGCAGGTGCAGGAAGTGCTGGCCGCCTGGCAGGCGTGCGAGCGCCGGCTGAAGGCGACCTCGTTCGCGTCCCTGCTGCCGTCGCTGACGGACGTCAAGGAGCAGCTGGCGGAGCTGATCAAGCCGGGCTTCGTGACCGCCCACGGCGCCAAGCGGCTGCCGGACCTGATGCGCTACCTGGTCGCCGCCGACCGCCGCCTGACGCAGCTGCCCACCAACGCCGAACGGGACCGCAGCCGGATGGCGAAGGTGAAGGAGATGCAGGACGAATACGCCTGGCTGCTGGAGCAGTTCCCCCAGGGACGCCCGGTGCCGGCCGCGGCCCGGGAGATCCGCTGGATGATCGAGGAGCTGCGGGTGAGCTACTTCGCGCACGCCCTGGGCACCGCGTACCCGGTCTCCGACAAGCGGATCATGAAGGCGGTCGACGCCGCGGCGCCGTAGCCCCGCGCCGAGCGCGCGGGCGGCAGCCGGGACCGAGTTCGACCGCACCCCCTGACCTGCTGTAGAGTCTTGCTTCGCAGCCCGCCGCAAGCGGAAAGCGAAGATCAAGGTCCTGTGGAGCAGCTTGGAGTGCTCGCCACCCTGTCAAGGTGGAGGCCGCGGGTTCAAATCCCGTCAGGACCGCATTTCACGGCCCGCACCGTTCACCGGTGCGGGCCGTTGCGTTGTCCGCCGTGTACGGCGATTCCCGGGTTCCCCGTCGCGAACCGCCACCCCCGTGGAGGGCGGCGCGAGGTGACCTGAAGGCCCCGCCGGGCACGGGTCGAGGCGTGCGGCCGTCTTGACGGCGGCACCTGCCGCCGGTACTCACTCACCAAGAGGCGTGGGGCCTGGAGGTGGCGTGCGATGACGACCGCGGTACGGCACGAGACCAGGGCGCTGTTGCGCGCCCACCTGTCGGCGGCGCTGCGCTACGGCTACCGCCACCTGACCCGGCAGTGCCCCGTCTGCCACCAGCTCCTGCGGCTCGCCATGGAGCCGCACGAAGCCCGCTCCGGGCCCGTCGCGCCCCCGAGCTCCCCCGGTCCCTCCCGCGCCGCCTACGAGCCGCCGGCAGAGGACGAAAGTCCCGACCTCCGGTGACCAAGGACGCCTGCGCCACCGGCCACGCGGTGAAAGGCTGTTGAGGCAAGAACGGCCAAAAGGCGCTATACCCCAGCACCGTTCACCATTCAAGAACCAATGGATGTGACGGGAGTCACCGAACAAGTTTCGCGGGATGGGGAACTTACCACCCAGTGACAACGGGTCAATTTAATATGTGCAATTGCACTACCCTCCCGACACCCCCAAAGAAGACCGCCAGGTCCGGTCTGGCGGCCCCCCTCACAGCCCCTGAAGAGGGCGTGACGGCCCTGTTGGGGTCGACCGGCGCCGGGGTGACCCAAGCGTCACGAGCGGCCCGGGAGCGGGCGCACACAAAAAAGCGATCGCGCCGGACCCGGCGGAGTCCAGCGCGATCAATGACGTACCCGGAGGGGTGTGACGCCTGTTGGGGCAGGCACCGCGTCGTATGGAGCTGTGGTGGAGCGTGGTGAAGCAGGTGGAGCTGTCCACAAAAACGGGCGCTTCCGGGTTGGGGGGCCCGAAAACAGCCTGGTTATGCGGTTATTCAGGACTCGCTGCGCTGCTGCGGGATACCCGCGAGCAGTGCGCGGACCTCAGCCTCGCGGTAACGCCGGTGCCCTCCGAGCGTACGGATGGACGTGAGCTTGCCTGCCTTGGCCCAGCGGGTCACCGTCTTCGGGTCCACGCGGAACATCGTGGCGACCTCGGCGGGGGTAAGCAGCGGCTCGGCGTCAGGGGTGCGAGCGGTCATGAGCGGCCTCCTCGGGAGAACCGAACCATCACGGTTCTTTCCTCTAAATTCTGCACCTTGACCCACGTTGCCCGAAATGGCGGACGCGGGCCGAGTCGGTTATAGGACGAACGGCTTGTCCTCGGCACTACAACTACACCATCTGTCCAGCCACGTCGGCCAAACCGATGGAATTGCCCTCTCAGGTGTTCAACCTTGGCGGATGCCGATGGACCATGCCATAGCGGACAGTCACACCCCCGTGACGATCAGTCACAACGTGATCAGCCGCCATGAGACCCCCCAAGGAGCGCAATACCGATCTATCCGCCCTTAGTTGGACGGAAGGAGCCCAAGTCAGGCTCCTTGTCCTATTTTGGCACGAGGGTGCACCTTGAGAGCAAGACCCGAAGTCAGTGCTTTAGGTCACGCTTGGGGCAATAGCCCGGATCAGGACCTACGTCCCGTACGTCCGATCAGTGGGGACTCCGCACCCGGTAACTCCGCTCCGGGCTCACGGCGTTCAGCTGGAGAACTGGCGTTCGCGCACCGCGCTCCACCGCTGCGAGAGCTTCTCGTACGCGGCACCGGCCCGCTCGCCGTCCCCCTCGCGCAGCGCCGCCAGTCCCTCCGCCACCTCCGCGGCGGAACGGTCCTCGACGAGCTGCCCCCCGGGCACCGCGTGCACCAGCCCTCCGTAGTCCAGCTCCACGAGCGAACGCGGGTGGAAGTCTTCGAGCCAGCGCCCCACATCTACCAGGCCGTCGATGAGGGGTCCCTCTTCCAGGGCGTCCCGGAGCGTGCGCAGTCCGCGCGCGACCCGTCGGCGCGCCTGGACCATGGGCGTGCGGTAACGCAACGCGGGCGCCGGGTCACCCTTCGCGTACTCCCGCTCGTCGTCGTCGAAGAGGACGAACCAGCGGACCGGGACGTGCCAGGTGGCCGCGCGGATCCAGGGGCGGGCGTCCGGGTTGCGCTCGCGCCAGCGCTCGTAGTCGGTGGCCGCCTGGAGGCGCACCACCGGGGGCAGCGCGGCGTCCAGCACCGAGGCCGGCAGCAGCTCCTCCAGGGACTCCAGCGCCTGCCAGCCGCGCAGCCGGGTCCGCCAGGGGCAGACGCAGGTCACGTCGTCCACGACGGCCACGAAGGCGTCGCCGCTCTCGTGGACCGGCACCGGCACCGGCGGGGTCGGCAGCAGGTCGGCCAGCGCCCGCCGCTGCTCGTCCTCGGCCGTCGGGGTGACCTCGCGCGTGGCGTAGCGCGCCCAGTAGGAGCGCTCCGGCTCGGGGAACGCGGCCAGCGGCTCGTAGACCCGCAGATACGCCACATACGGGACCCGCACCGATGACGCCAAGGCCACGCCCGCTCCTCCAAAGGAATGTCCACCGACCGGAGTTGCCCACCCCGCCCGGCCCGGATACGGCAGATCGTCCCACGCCCGTCCCCCGGGAGAGGGTGATCCTCTCGACCTGACCGATCAACCCGCCCTCCAGGACTTACCCTCGTCCCCAACCGGCCCTCCCCACCCGCAGGAGGGCGTCCTCCGCGACTATGGGAGTCACCACAGTGACCGACCTACGTCCTGCCGCTTCCGACGCCACCGGCGGCGTCCTGCAGACCCTGTTCCGCACGGAGCAGGGCGGCCACGAGCAAGTCGTTCTCTGCCAGGACCGGGCCAGCGGCCTCAAGGCCGTGATCGCCCTCCACAGCACCGCCCTGGGCCCCGCCCTCGGCGGCACCCGCTTCCATCCGTACGCCTCCGAGGAGGAGGCCGTGCTGGACGCCCTGAACCTGTCGCGCGGGATGTCGTACAAGAACGCGCTGGCCGGACTGGACCACGGCGGCGGCAAGGCGGTGATCATCGGCGACCCCGAGCTGATCAAGACCGACGAACTGCTGCTCGCGTACGGCCGGTTCGTGGCGTCCCTCGGGGGCCGCTACGTCACCGCGTGCGACGTCGGCACCTACGTCGCCGACATGGACGTGGTCGCCCGGACGAACCAGTGGACCACCGGCCGGTCGCCCGAGAACGGCGGCGCCGGCGACTCCTCGGTCCTGACCGCCTACGGCGTCTTCCAGGGCATGCGCGCCTCGGCCCAGCACCTGTGGGGCGACCCCTCCCTGCGGGACCGCAAGGTCGGCCTCGCGGGCGTCGGCAAGGTGGGCCGCCACCTGGTCGAGCACCTGCTCAAGGACGGCGCCGAGGTCGTGGTCACGGACGTCCGCAGCGAGTCGGTGGACCGGATCCTCGACCGGCACCCGCAGGTCACCGCGGTCGCCGACACGGACGCGCTGATCCGCACCCCGGACCTGGACGTGTACGCACCGTGCGCGCTGGGCGGCGCGCTGGACGACGTCACGGTGCCGGTGCTGACCGCGAAGGTGGTGTGCGGCGCGGCCAACAACCAACTCGCGCACCCGGGCGTGGAGAAGGACCTGTCCGACCGCGGCATCCTCTACGCCCCCGACTACGTCGTGAACGCCGGCGGCGTCATCCAGGTGGCCGACGAGCAGCACGGCTTCGACTTCGACCGGTGCAAGGCCAAGGCCGCGAAGATCTTCGACACCACGCTGGCGATATTCGCTCATGCGAAGGCCGATGGCATCCCGCCGGCGGCGGCCGCCGACCGGCTCGCCGAGGCGCGGATGGCGGAGGCCCGCAGGGCCTGACGGCCCCCGGCCCCCGTGGCCGGAAACACACCCTTGTGCGGCCCGCCACGGGGAGTTGGGGAGACATCCCTCACCACCCGTCGGCGGGTCGCCGTACAGGACAGGTTAAAATCGCAGTTGACCAGCGTGGACGGGGCGCCGCGCCGGTCGTGCCGAGCGGCGGGTGATGCGGGCGACGTACCGTATGGCCGCGGAAGCAGGTACCGTTAAAGCCCTACGGACCGGTCTCTCTGTCGAGAGTCCGCTCTGAATCATGAACGCGTGTCAAGACTCTGGGGCCGACGAGCCCCGTCACTGAGGGGGTCGACCCATGGGGCGCGGCCGGGCCAAGGCCAAGCAGACAAAGGTCGCCCGCCAGCTGAAGTACAGCAGCGGTGGGACGGATCTCTCACGACTGGCCGACGAGCTTGCATCGCAGTCGGACCAGCGGCCTCCGAACGGGGAACCGTTCGAGGACGAGGACGACGACCCGTACGCGCGGTACGCAGAACGGTATAACAGCGAGGACGACGAGGGAGAGGGCCACTCCTCGAACCAGCGTCGTCGCGCCTGACACTCTGCGCGCTCGCGGGACTCATAACACCATTACGGACCCGGTCCAGGGGATCCCCAGGACCGGGTTCTGTGCTGCCCTGGGGGCCACCGGATCGGTGACCCCCCGCGACGGCGGTGTCAGCTCGCGTAGTCACCGGTGAGGGTCACTGCCTCCGCGTGATCGCCGCGCTCGACGATCTCGCCGCTGACCCAGGCGTCCACGCCGCGGTCCGCGAGGGTCGTCAGGGCGACGTCCACCGACTCCTGGGGGACGACGGCGATCATGCCGACGCCCATGTTCAGGGTCTTCTCCAGCTCCTGGCGCTCCACCGCGCCGGCGGTGCCGACGAGGTCGAAGATGGCGCCCGGTGCCCAGGTGGTGCGGTCGACGGTGGCGTGCAGGCCGTCCGGGATCACCCGGGCCAGGTTGTTGGCCAGGCCGCCGCCGGTGACGTGCGAGAAGGCGTGCACCTCGCAGGTGCGGGTCAGCGCCAGGCAGTCCAGCGAGTAGATCTTGGTGGGCTCCAGCAGCTCCTCGCCGAGCGTGCGGCCGAGCTCGGGGACCTCCTGGTCCAGGGACATACCGGCCCGGTCCAGGAGGACGTGGCGGACCAGGGAGTACCCGTTCGAGTGAAGTCCGGAGGACGCCATCGCGATCACCGCGTCGCCCGTACGGATGCGATCCGCGCCCAGCACCCGGTCGGCCTCGACCACGCCGGTGCCGGCACCGGCGACGTCGAACTCGTCCTCGCCCAGCAGGCCCGGGTGCTCGGCGGTCTCGCCGCCGACCAGCGCACAGCCGGCCAGCACGCAGCCCTCGGCGATGCCCTTGACGATCGCCGCGACCCGCTCCGGGAAGACCTTGCCCACGCAGATGTAGTCGGTCATGAACAGCGGCTCGGCACCGCAGACGACCAGGTCGTCGACGACCATCGCGACCAGGTCGTGGCCGATCGTGTCGTAGACGCCCATCTTGCGGGCGATGTCGACCTTGGTGCCGACGCCGTCGGTCGCCGAGGCCAGCAGGGGACGCTCGTAGCGCTTGAGCGCGGAGGCGTCGAAGAGGCCGGCGAAACCGCCGAGCCCGCCGACGACCTCGGGGCGGGTGGCCTTCGCCACCCACTTCTTCATGAGGTCCACGGCGCGGTCGCCGGCTTCGATGTCGACACCCGCACTCGCGTAGCTGGCACCGGTGGATTCAGCGGACATGGCTGAGAACTTTCGTTTGGGTGGGTACGAGCTCTACGGGCGCCGCAGTGCGTCGGCGCCGCCGATCCCGGCGGTGAGCGTCTGGACGCCGTCCACGTCGGACGCGGCCGGGGTCTTGGTCTCGGACTCCAGGAGGTGCTTGCCCAGCAGCTCCGGGTCCGGCAGCTCCATCGGGTACTCGCCGTCGAAGCAGGCACGGCACAGCTTCGGCTTGTCGATCGCGGTCGCCTCGATCATGCCGTCGATGGAGATGTACGACAGCGAGTCGGCGCCCAGCGACTTGCCGATCTCCTCGACGCTCAGCCCGTTGGCGATCAGCTCCGCGCGGGTGGCGAAGTCGATGCCGAAGAAGCACGGCCACTTGATCGGCGGGGACGAGATCCGGATGTGGACCTCGGCGGCGCCGGCCTCGCGCAACATCCGGACCAGGGCGCGCTGGGTGTTGCCGCGGACGATCGAGTCGTCGACGACCACCAGGCGCTTGCCGCGGATGACTTCCTTGAGCGGGTTGAGCTTGAGGCGGATGCCGAGCTGGCGGATGGTCTGCGAGGGCTGGATGAAGGTCCGGCCGACGTAGGAGTTCTTGACCAGGCCGGAGCCGTAGGGGATCCCGCTGGCCTCCGCGTACCCGACGGCTGCCGGGGTGCCGGACTCCGGAGTCGCTATCACCAGGTCCGCGTCGGCGGGCGCCTCGGCGGCCAGCTTGCGGCCCATCTCCACCCGGGAGAGGTAGACGTTGCGGCCGGCGATGTCGGTGTCCGGCCGGGCGAGGTAGACGTACTCGAAGACGCAGCCCTTGGGGCGGGCCTCGGCGAAGCGCGAGGTGCGCAGGCCGTTCTCGTCGACGGCGATCATCTCGCCGGGCTCGATCTCGCGGATGAAGCTGGCGCCGACGATGTCCAGGGCGGCCGTTTCGGAGGCCACCACCCAGCCGCGTTCGAGGCGGCCGAGCACCAGCGGGCGGATGCCCTGCGGGTCACGGGCGGCGTAGAGGGTGTGCTCGTCCATGAAGCACAGCGAGAAGGCGCCCATGACCTTCGGCAGGACGCGGGGCGCGGCCTCCTCGACGGTCAGCGGTTTGCCGTCCTCGTCGACCTGGCCGGCCAACAACGCGGTCACCAGGTCGGTGTCGTTGGTGGCCGCGACCTGGGTGGCCCGGCCGCCCTCGCGGGGCAGCGCGGCGACCATCTCGGCCAGCTCGGCGGTGTTGACCAGATTGCCGTTGTGGCCGAGCGCGATCGAACCGTGCGCGGTCGCGCGGAACGTCGGCTGCGCGTTCTCCCACACCGAGGCACCGGTGGTGGAGTAACGGGCATGGCCCACGGCGATGTGGCCCTGGAGGGAACTGAGGGAGGTCTCGTCGAAGACCTGGGAAACCAGGCCCATGTCCTTGAAGACGAGGATTTGGGAGCCGTTGCTCACCGCGATGCCCGCGGACTCCTGTCCACGGTGCTGCAGCGCGTACAGCCCGAAGTAGGTGAGTTTGGAGACCTCTTCCCCCGGGGCCCAGACTCCGAAGACGCCGCAAGCGTCCTGGGGGCCCTTCTCACCGGGGAGCAGGTCGTGGTTGAGTCGTCCGTCACCACGTGGCACGCACCAGAGTCTAGGGCAGGTCGCGGATTCATCCGAACCGGGGATGGCCCGCGAGCTGGAGGAGTGCATGAACGGGGCGTTAAGCATGCTTGACGTGCCCACGGCCACCCGGCCAGGATTCCTGCCCATGCAGACCCCGCAGCCCTTGGCACGCCTGGCGTGTCACCGGGTGCCCCGCCGCGCGCCGCGCCTCGTGCGCCGCCGCCACGTCGACCTCGGTCGCGTGGCCAGCGCGATCTGTCACCGCGGGTGACAACGGTGGCCGCGCGTCGCGCCTGACGCCGCGCCGCCCCCTCTGAGCTGCACTTTCGCATGTCGTCCCGACCGACCGCCAGGTTTTCGCCGCGCCCCTCGTCGCGCAGTACGCGGCGAGATGTCCGCGATGCCCGCTGTCTGGTCGATGTGAGATGCGCGACGTTCCGCTCGCCCGCCCGTCTCCCGCCGTCCCCGGGGGCCGACGCGCGGCGCCCCGGCCCGCACGAGTTCTCTGGAGACCCGTACCGATGTCGTCCGTCGACCCCGTCCACGAGCGCCCCGCCCACGAGCCCGCCGCCCACGGCTCCCCCGCCGACGCGGCCCCGCCCCACAACGTCCCTGCCCACCCGGCTCCGGGCCTGTCCCGACGCGCCTTCGGCGGGCTCGCCGGCGTCGGCGCCGCGGCCACCGTGGGCGGGCTGGGGGCCCTGGCGGGCGCACCGGCCGCCGCTGCCGCCACCCCGGAGCAGCCCCGGGAGCGGCCGTTCCGGGCCGCCCCGGGACGGCACTCGCGGCGCCCCAACATCCTCTTCATCCTCGGCGACGACCTGGGCTGGGCCGACCTCTCCTCGTACGGGGCGTCCGGCATCCGGACGCCGCACCTGGACCGGTTGGCCCGCCAGGGCGTCCGCTTCACCCAGGGGTACTCCGGGTCGGCGACCTGCTCGCCCACCCGCTTCTCGCTCTACACCGGCCGCTACCCGGGCCGCACCGCCGGCGGGCTCGCCGAGCCGATCGCCGACCGCGGCGTGGGCCTGGCGCCCGACCACCCCACGCTCGCCTCGCTGCTGCGGGACGCCGGCTACGCCACGGCGCTGATCGGCAAGTGGCACTGCGGCTACCTGCCGGACTACAGCCCCACCAAGTCCGGCTGGGACACGTTCTTCGGGAACTTCGGCGGGGCGCTGGAGTACTACTCGAAGCTGGGGCTCGCCGGGGAGTACGACCTCTACGAGGGCGATGCGGAGTACCGGGACCTGCGCTACTACACCCGGATCCTCACCGAGCGCGCGGTGGAGCACGTCACCGAGGCCGGGAAGCGCTCCGGCGGGCGGGGCTCGGAGGGGCCCTGGCTGCTGAACCTCAACTACACGACGCCGCACTGGCCGTGGATCGCGGACGGCGACACCGAGGAGAGCGCCGAGATCGTCCGCCGGATCAGGGCGGGCGACCGGAGCGCGCTGTTCCACGAGGACGGCGGTTCGCTGGAGAAGTACCGCGAGATGGTCGAGGACCTGGACCGCTCGGTCGGCGAGGTGCTGGCCGCGCTGCGGCGCTCCGGCCAGGAGGAGGACACCCTCGTCTTCTTCGCCAGCGACAACGGCGGGGAACGCTGGTCGTACAACTGGCCGCTCTCCGGCAACAAGGCGTCGCTGAAGGAGGGCGGCATCCGGGTGCCGACGATCGTGCGGTGGCCGGCCCGGATCGACCCCGGGCAGGTCAGCCACGAACCGGTGTTCACCCCGGACTGGACGGCCACGCTCCTGGAGGTCGCGGGCGCCCGGCCGGACCGCGACCACCCCCTGGACGGGACGAGCCTGGCCGGCTACCTGCTGCGCGGGGAACGGCCGGCCGAGCGGGACCTGTTCTGGCGGGTGCGCGGCGAACGGGCGCTGCGCCGCGGCGACTGGAAGTACTACCGCGGCACGGGCGGCGCGGACCAGCTCTTCCACCTCACCGCCGATCCGCGCGAGCAGGCCGACCGGGCGCGGCACGAACCGGAGCTGCTGGCGCGGCTGCGGACGTCCTGGGAGGCGGTGGACCGGACGCTGCTGCCCTATCCGAAGCGGTGACCTCACGGGGCGCACGGCCGGCCGGGGCGGGGCCGACGCCCCGCACCCGCGCCGGTCGGCGCCCGCCGCGTGCTCAGCTCATGACGGGCAGCAGGCCGCCGAGGTCGGCCCGTTCGCCGCTGGCGCTGACCGCGGCCGCGTCCACCGCCTCGGCCCACGCCCACCGGCCGGTGGCCAGCCGCAGCCAGGTCAGCGGGTCGGTCTCGACGACGTTGGGCGGGGTGCCGCGGGTGTGCCGGGGGCCCTCGACGCACTGGACCACGGCGAACGGCGGCACCCGGACCTCGACCGAACCGCCGGGGGCCTTGGCGGCCAGCCCGTCGGCCAGCAGCCGGGTGGCGGTGGCCAGGGCCTGCCGGTCGAAGGGGATCTCCTGACCGAGGGCGACGGCCAGGTCGTCGGTGTGCACGACGAGTTCGACGCAGCGGGTGACCAGGTAGTCGCCGAGCAGCATCGCGCCGGGGCGGCACGCGATGACCCGGTCGTCCGGCTCGGGCGGCAGCACCTCGGCGAGCTCCTCGGCGGTGCGCTCCAGCAGCTGTGCCGGGTCGTTGCGGGCCGCGAGGTCGTGGACGAACTCGTCGATGCCGGCGGCGTACTGCGCGGTGGCGGACGGCCAGGCCAGCAGGGTGACCTCCGCCTCGGGCGGGGCCGGCAGTCGCAGGGCGCGCGCCACGCTGCCGACCGCCATGGACAGGTGCGCCGCCAGCTCCCGCACCGTCCAGTCCCCGAGCCGGGTCGGCAGCGCCAACTGCTCTGGGGTCAGGGCCCCGACGACCCGTCGGACGTGGGCGTACTGGGTCGTGACGGCGGCTCGGGTCTTGGCCGGGTCGTACCGGCGGGCACGCGGTGCGCGGGCGGCAGGTGACATGCGAGCAAGCCTAGGCGGCACCACTGACAGCCGCCCGGGCCGCGGGCGCCGGCCGGACCGGGCGGCGCCCCGACCCGGCCCGCGCGCACCGCCGTCGGCCGTCGGCCCGTCACGGACAGCCCGTCACGGACGGCCCGTCGCGGTCAGTCGCTGCTGAGCCGGCGGCCCTGCCACGCGAACGCACCCACCGCCAGCGCCAGGCCCCACGCCGTCCCGGCGAAGTACGAGAGCCCGTCCACGTACGTCTCCTCGTCGGCCAGGTGGAGCTGGACGGCGAACGCGAACAGCGCGGCGCCCAGCGCGGTGAGGGCTATTGCGGCGGACCACATCGAACGGTTCTCGGACAAGGGACCTCCCCTAGGTCGACCGGGCGTCAGCGCCCGGCGGCAGTCAACATCACCAGCAGCGGGACGACCCGCTCGACCGGCACCTCGTAACGGCCGCGGACGGCCGTGCGCAACCAACCGGCAGCGGTCAACTGCCGCAGGTGGTGGTAGATCTGGCCGGTCGTGCCCGTGCCGTCGAGCCCGGTGAGTTCGGCGGCGGTGCAGCGACCGCCGAGGATCTCGCGCAGCAGCCGCAGCCGAACGGGCTGGCCGAGCGCCGCGAAGGACTCGGCGGCCGCCGACCAGTCACCGTCCATGACGGTGTCGGTGGGCAGCCCGTACTGCCACTCGTAGCGCAGCCCGGCCGGGGTCCGAACGGCGCCGGCGAACAGCACGCCGCCGTTGACGGCGCCCAGACCGGCGAGTTGCTCCTTCAGCCCGTTCAGGGCCCAGAGCGCCTCGCCGGGGTGGCGCTGCTCCGGCGGGCGGGCCGGGGGCGGCGCCGCGGCGGCACCGGTCTCCTCGACCGCACGCTCCAGCTCGGCCAGGCGGCGTTCCAGCTCGGCCACCCGCTGTTCCAGATCCACACCACGAGATTACGTAATTACGTAATTACGTAATTACGTAATTACGTAATTACGAGCAAGGGCATCATGGCGAACGGCCGCACCACGCGCCACGCGCCACGGAACGACGGAACGGCCCGCCAGGCATTCCTGGCGGGCCGTTCCGACACGAAGGGCAACGGGGTGCGCGAGCCGTCCCGTTGGTGCGCTGCTAGGCGATCAGCCCCGGGACGGTGGCCTCGTGGGCCGCCCGCAGCTCGTCCAGCGGGATGTCGAACTGCCCCTGGACCGCCAGCTCGTCGCCGTCGACGACACCGATCCGGGTGGCCGGCAGCCCCCGAGCACCGCACATGTCGGTGAAGCGGAGCTCCTCGCTGCGCGGAACCGCGACGACCGCCCGCCCCGCCGACTCCGAGAACAGGAAGACGAACGGGTCGAGGCCGTCCGGGACGACCACCCGGGCGCCCTTGCCGCCGTGCAGGCACGACTCCACCAGCGCCTGGACCAGGCCGCCGTCGGAGAGGTCGTGCGCCGCGTCGACCATGCCGTCGCGGGAGGCGGAGATCAGGATCTCCGCGAGCAGCCGCTCGCGCTCCAGGTCCACCTGCGGCGGCAGCCCGCCGAGGTGGTCGTGGACCACCTGCGACCAGGCCGAACCGCCCAGTTCCTCGCGGGTGTCACCGAGGAGGTAGAGCAGCTGCCCCTCCTCCGCGAAGCCGACCGGGGTGCGGCGGGTCACGTCGTCGATGACGCCGAGCACCGCGACCACCGGGGTCGGGTGGATCGCGACGTCACCGGTCTGGTTGTACAGCGAGACGTTGCCGCCGGTGACCGGCGTGCCCAGCGTCTGGCAGCCGTCCGCGAGACCACGGGTGGCCTCGGCGAACTGCCACATCACCGCCGGGTCCTCGGGCGAGCCGAAGTTCAGGCAGTCGGAGATCGCCAACGGGCGGGCGCCGGTGGCGGCGACGTTGCGGTACGCCTCCGCCAGCGCCAGCTGCGCGCCCGCGTACGGGTCGAGCTTGGCGTACCGGCCGTTGCCGTCGGTGGCGACCGCGACCCCGAGGTTGGTGTCCTCGTCGATCCGGACCATGCCGGAGTCCTCGGGCTGCGCCAGCACGGTGTTGCCCTGGACGAAGCGGTCGTACTGGTCGGTGATCCACGCCTTGGACGCCTGGTTGGGCGAGCCGACCAACTGGAGCACCTGCGCGCGGAGTTCCGCGGCGTCGGCCGGGCGGGGCAGCTTGGCGGCGTCGTCGGCCTGGAGGGCGTCCTGCCAGTCCGGGCGGGCGTACGGCCGGTGGTAGGTCGGACCCTCGTGGGCGACCGAGCGCGGCGGGACGTCCACGATCTGCTCGCCGTGCCAGAAGATCTCCAGCCGCGAGCCCTCCGTCACCTCACCGATGACCGTGGCGATGACGTCCCACTTCTCGCAGATCTCCAGGAAGCGGTCGACCTTGCCCGGCTCGACGATCGCGCACATCCGCTCCTGCGACTCGCTCATGAGGATCTCCTCGGGCGAGAGCGAGGAGTCGCGCAGCGGAACGGTGTCCAGCTCGACCCGCATGCCGCCGGAACCGGCGCTGGCCAGCTCGCTGGTGGCGCAGGACAGCCCGGCGCCGCCGAGGTCCTGGATGCCGGCGACCAGCTTCTCCCGGAAGATCTCCAGGGTGCACTCGATGAGGAGCTTCTCCTGGAACGGGTCGCCGACCTGGACGGCGGGCCGCTTGGTGGGCTTGCTGTCGTCGAACGTCTCGGAGGCCAGCACGGACACGCCGCCGATGCCGTCACCACCGGTGCGGGCGCCGTACAGGATGACCTTGTTGCCGGCACCGGACGCCTTGGCGAGGTGGATGTCCTCGTGCTTCATCACGCCCACGCAGAGGGCGTTGACCAGCGGATTGCCCTGGTAGCAGGGGTCGAAGACGACCTCGCCGCCGATGTTGGGCAGGCCCAGGCAGTTGCCGTAGCCGCCGATGCCGGCGACGACGCCGGGGAGCACGCGCTTGGTGTCGGGGTGGTCGGCGGCGCCGAACCGCAGCGGGTCCATCACCGCGACCGGGCGGGCACCCATGGCGAGGATGTCGCGGACGATGCCGCCGACACCGGTGGCCGCGCCCTGGTAGGGCTCGATGTACGAGGGGTGGTTGTGCGACTCGACCTTGAAGGTGACCGCGTAGCCCTGGCCGACGTCCACGACGCCGGCGTTCTCCCCGATGCCGACGAGCAGCGCGTCGTTCTCGGGGGCCTTCTCACCGAACTGCTTGAGGTGGACCTTGCTGCTCTTGTAGGAGCAGTGCTCGGACCACATCACCGAGTACATCGCGAGCTCGGCGCCGGTCGGGCGCCGACCGAGGATCTCCCGGATCCGCGCGTACTCGTCCTCCTTGAGGCCGAGTTCGGCCCAGGGCTGGCCCGCGTCCGGCGTCCCGGCGGCGTGCTTGACGGTGTCGAGGCTCATGCGGTGACCAGCTTCTTCAGGATCGAGGTGAAGAACCCGAGGCCGTCGGTGCGGCCGGTGCCGATCAGTGGCTCGACGGCGTGCTCGGGGTGCGGCATCAGGCCGACGACGTTGCCCGCCTCATTGGTGATGCCGGCGATGTCGCGGAGCGAACCGTTGGGGTTTCCGTAACCGTCGGCGGACGGGCCGTCGGTGACGTAGCGGAACGCCACCCGGCCCTCGGCCTCCAGCATGTCCAGCGTCCGCTCGTCGGCGACATAGCGACCGTCGATGTTCTTCAGCGGAATGCTGATCTCCTGGCCCGGCGCGTAGTCGGTGGTCCAGGAGGTGGTGGCGTTCTCCACCCGCAGCTTCTGGTCGCGGCAGATGAAATGCAGGTGGTTGTTGCGCAGCATCGCGCCGGGCAGCAGGTGGGTCTCGGTGAGGACCTGGAAGCCGTTGCAGATGCCCAGCACCGGCATGCCGGCCCGGGCCTGTTCGATCACGGTCTCCATCACCGGCGAGAACCGCGAGATCGCGCCGGCCCGCAGGTAGTCCCCGTACGAGAAGCCGCCGGGCAGGACCACGGCGTCGACCTGGTGGAGGTCCTTGTCGCGGTGCCACAGCGGCACCGCCTCGGCGCCGGCCGCCCGGACCGCGCGCTGGGTGTCCCGGTCGTCGAGCGTGCCGGGGAAGGTGACGACTCCGACGCGAGCCGTCATGACTCGGCTCGCACGGCTTCGTCGACCCGCACGGTGAAGTCCTCGATGACGGTGTTGGCGAGGAAGGTCTCGGCCATCTCATGGATGCGGGCGAGGGCGGCGTCGTCGACCGGACCCTCCACCTCAAGTTCGAAACGCTTGCCCTGACGAACGTCGGCGATCCCCTCGAAACCCAGGCGTGGCAGTGCGCGCTGCACCGCCTGGCCCTGCGGGTCGAGGATCTCCGGCTTGAGCATGACGTCGACTACGACGCGTGCCACTGGCACTCCCGGTGGTGTGGTGCGTAAGGCGGTGTCCTCACAGTACCGTGTTCGAAAATCTACGCGCATAGATATGCAGTACCCCCGATCACGAGCCGGTATCGGCGGGAGTGCCCGCAGGAAAAATCTCCGAAAAGAACGGGGGGCCAGATTGCGGCAAGACACGCTGACGAAATTAAATGGGCTTCACAATGCAATGCCCATCGCTGTACAAATGAAAAAGCATTGATCCCAATCAGCCGGATCCGGAGCATCACCCCACGTCAACAAGGGGTTGCTCCACGAAAGGACCGATATCCGTGGCGCAGCGCGTAGTAGTAACGCTCTCCGATGACATCGACGGAGGAGAAGCCGCAGAGACGGTCATCTTCGGTTTGGACGGGAAGTCGTACGAGATCGACCTCAATCCCGCCAATGCGAAGAAACTGCGCGGCGCCCTCGCCCCGTTCGTGGAGGCCGGCCGCAAGCGGGCCAGGTCCGGCAAGGCCTTCCACCGCACCGCGGTGACCCCCGACCCGGCGGCGGTGCGTGCCTGGGCCCGCTCCCACCAGATGGACGTCCCGCCGCGCGGCCGGATCCCCAAGAAGGTCTACGAAGCCTTCAACGCCGCCAACCACTAACCGACTTGCCGGCGTCCGCGGGTCCGCACACCGCCGACTTGCACAGCACCCCTACTGATCAGCTAGAGTCTGGAGCACGCCGAGGGGCGAGGCCGAAAGGCCGGTCCCCGAGGAGTCACGCGGGTGTAGCTCAGTAGTAGAGCGCCCCCTTTCCAAGGGGGAGGCGCAGTGTGCAATCCCTGTCACCCGCTCTGACAGTTCGACCGGTCCAAAGGATCAGGTAGAGTAGCTGTCGCGCCACTGGGTGAAAGCCGAGTGGATGCCTGCGGACGTAGCTCAGTTGGTAGAGCGCAACCTTGCCAAGGTTGAGGTCGCGAGTTCGAGCCTCGTCGTCCGCTCAGAGAAAAGACCCCGATCGTAGCGATCGGGGTCTTTGTCGTTTTCCGGAGCGAAAACGCCGAGGCCGAGGCCGGCACCCTCGGACGTTCGCGGATGCGCAGCGGGACTTTCCGCCGGGAAAGCGCGGACCCGGAGCCCGTGGGACGGGCGAACGGGACGGGGCGGGAGCCGCGGGGGATTGTGGCGGTGGACACACCGTCGGGGCCCGGGTCGAGGAATGGCGGGCGCCGGGAAGGGCGGCGGGGGGCGGTGCGAAGGGCGCGGCACCGGGAGGGAGTTAGGCCGGGGACGGCGGGGGCCGTGTACGGGGTACGGGTGCGGCGGTGCGACGGGTGGTCGCGGGCGCGGCGCCCGGTGGCCGGGCCGGTGCGCACGGGCGTGGGTCGGCGGCCGGGAAGTTGGCTATAGTGGGGCTCGCACCGCGCAGCGGCGACCAAAACAGGCGCCGGAGCACGGAGCATGCGGACGTAGCTCAGTTGGTAGAGCGCAACCTTGCCAAGGTTGAGGTCGCGAGTTCGAGCCTCGTCGTCCGCTCAGGGAGAAGGCCCCGGTCATCACGACCGGGGCCTTCGTCGTTGTCCGGCGCGGGCGTCAGGCCCAGGGGCGGCCGGTGAGGCGCTCGTACGCCTCCAGGTACTTGGCGCGGGTGCGGTCGACGATCTCCTGCGGGAGGGCCGGCGGGGGCGCTTCGCCGGTGCGGTCCCAGGCCGCGGCGGGCGAGGTCAGCCAGTCGCGGACGAACTGCTTGTCGAAGGAGGGTTGGGGGCGGCCCGGCTGCCACTGGTCGGCGGGCCAGAAGCGCGAGGAGTCGGGGGTGAGGACCTCGTCGGCGAGGGTGAGGCGCTCCTGGTGGAAGCCGAACTCGAACTTGGTGTCGGCGAGGATCAGGCCGCGTTCGCGGGCGACGTCGCGCGCCCGGCCGTAGACCGCGAGGGTCAGCTGGCGAAGTTGGGCGGCGGTTTCGGCGCCGACCTGGCGGGCGGTCTCCTCGTAGGAGACGTTCTCGTCGTGGTCGCCGACGGCGGCCTTGGTGGCCGGGGTGAAGATCGGGGCGGGGAGCTCGGAGCCGTCGGTCAGACCCTCGGGCAGCGCCAGTCCGCAGACCGTGCGGGACTCCCGGTACTCGGCGAGGCCGGAGCCGGCCAGGTAGCCGCGGGCGACGCACTCCACCGGGACCATGGCCAGGGAGTGGCAGATCAGGGTGCGGCCGGCCCAGTCGGCGGGGGCGCCCTCGGGGACCTCGGTGGACAGCACGTGGTGCGGGACCAGGTCCGAGAGCTGGTCGAACCACCACAGGGACAGCTGGGTCAGGACCCGGCCCTTGTCGGGGATCTCGGTGGGGAGCACCCAGTCGTAGGCGGACAGGCGGTCGCTGGCGACCATGACCAGGTTGCCGTCGGCGTTCTGGTAGAGGTCGCGCACCTTGCCGGTGTGCAGGTGGGTGAGACCCGGGACCTGCACGGGCTCAGGCTTTTCTACGAATCCGGACATGCTGCCTCCGCGTAGGTTGATCCAGGAGTCGGAGCGATTCTCCCGTACGGCGGGTGGGGGCTCCGCCGCAGGGTCGGCGTCGGGGGCGGCGGCCGGTCCTCCGGTGAGGTCAAGCGGAGGAACGGGCTCCGAGGCGGAGGACGGCGGCGAGGGTGAGCAGGGCCGCCGCGGCGATGCCCACGAGGATCGTCGGCGGGGCGAAGGCGCCGCCGAGCAGGGTGACCACGTACGGGGTGCAGAAGCCCAGGTAGCACACGGCCCAGAAGCGGGCGGTGAGGCGGGCCAGGTGGTGCGGGGGCGCCAGCGCGGCGACC
This sequence comes from Streptomyces lunalinharesii, assembly GCF_039532155.1. Classification (NCBI taxonomy): domain Bacteria; kingdom Bacillati; phylum Actinomycetota; class Actinomycetes; order Kitasatosporales; family Streptomycetaceae; genus Streptomyces; species Streptomyces lunalinharesii. Next base: position 26,382 of record NZ_BAAARK010000033.1, on the reverse strand, counting down.
TCGGTCAGGCCGTAGGCCACGCAGAGGCCGTAGCCGGCGCCGAGCAGGGCCGCGGCGCACAGGGCCACCGCGGGTTGGGCGTGGGCCACCGCGAGGGCTCCGGTCACCAGGCCGGCGGCGGTGACAAACAGGCCGGTGGCGGCGGTGGCGAGGCGGTGCCGGGCGCTCAGCCGGCGGGCGAGCGGGGCGACGAGGAGGCCGGCGCCGGGGGTGACGGCGGTGATGACGCCCGCGTAGACGGTCTGCCAGCCGTGCAGGCCGGTGTCGACGAGGCCGGGGAGGACCGCGAAGGCGATCGAGGGGGCGGCGAACACCCAGGGGGCCACCGGGACGACGAGGCGGCGGAACGGCGTGCGGTGGGCGGGCACCGCTTCGGGGGCGTTGGCGTCCGGGGTCTGGGCCGGGGCCGTCTCGGGGGCGCGGACCGCGCTCAGGGCGGCGACCGCGGCCAGGACCAGGTGCGGCGCGTAGGCCAGCACCATCGGGTGCGGGGCCCACTGCGCTATCAGGGAGGCGGCCAGGCCGCCGGTGGCGAAGCCCGCGGAGAGGAAGAGGCCGGAGCGGCGGGCGGCGGCACCGGGGCTGGGCGCGGTGCCGTACGGCGGGGTGGAGAGTTCCTTGATCCAGACGCTGCCGGCGGTGAGCAGGGTGCCCGCGCCGACGCCGGTGAGGAAGCGGCCCGGCCACAGCAGCGCCGGGGCGGCCGGGCCGGCCATCAGCAGGCAGGTGGCCAGGGCCGAGACGCCCAGGGCGATGAGGGCGACCCGGCGGCGGCCGTGGCGGTCGGCGAGCGGGCCGCCGATCAGGAGGCCGGGGATCAGCCCGACGACGTAGACGGCGAACAGGGCGGTGGTGGTGGCGGCGGTCAGACCGAGGTGGGCGCGGTAGGCGCCGAGGAGGGAGGAGTACTGGTTGGCGCTCCACCCGGAGGCGGTCATCAGCCAGCCGGCGCGGAGCCAGTGGCGGGGCGCGGGGGGCGCGGGGGCGGTGGTGGCGGCGCCGACCGGGGGCGCCGGGGCGTGTGACAGGGGCATGAGGGACGTTGTACGGCGCGGGCGGGCGGGCGCGCCGCCTCCGTTCAGGAAACGTGAACGGTGCGGGCCACCGGCTTCGGCCCCGGCCTATCGTGGCGGACATGGATCTGCGCCGACTGTCTTCGTTCCTGGCGGTGGTCGAGGAGCAGCACTTCGGGCGGGCGGCGGCCCGGCTGTTCCTGTCGCCGGCCGCCGTCACCCAGCACGTGCAACAGCTGGAGCGGGAGTTCGGGACGCGGCTGTTGGACCGCGGACGGGGCCCGGTGCTGCCGACCGTCGCCGGCCAGCGGCTGGTGTCGCACGCCCGGACCCTGCTGGCCGCCGCGAACGCCGCCGTGGAGGACGTGTCCGAGGCCGTCCAGGGCCGGCCGTCGCCGGGGCGCGGGCTGCGGGTCGGGGTGATGGGCCACGGGTCGGCGGAGGTGACGCCGGCCGCGGTGAACGCGTTCCGGCGGGCGCGGCCGGACGTGCCGGTGTCGCTGGTCCAGCTGGACTTCACCGAGCACTGCAGCGCGCTGCGCGAGGACCGGGTGGACGTGGCGTTCGTCCGGCCCCTGGTGCGGGCCGAGGGCATCGAGGTGGACGTCCTGACGACCGAGCAGCGGATCGTGGCGGTCTCCGCGCGCTCGCCGCTGGCCGACGCGGCGCGGGAGGGAGTGCGGGTCGCGGACGTCCTCGACCTGCCGTTCCTGCGGCTGCCGGCGCGGACCCCGCGGCCGTTCGTCGACTACCTCTACTTCCAGGAAGGCGAGCGGCGGGCGCCGGACTGCGCGCTGAACCCGCACGACGTGCTGACGAGCGTGGCGGCGGGGCGCGGTGCCGGGTCGGGGCTGAAGTCCTTCGCCCGGTACTACCCGTGGCCGGGGACGGTGTTCGTGCCGGTGCTGGACGCGCCGAGCGCGCAGAGCGTGTTGGCGACGCGGGCCGGGGACCCGAATCCCGAGGTGCGGATCTTCCGGGCGCTGACGGTGGCGCTGGCACGGGAGTTGGGGCAGTACGCGGCGCGGTAGTGCGTGCGGCGCGGTGCCGTGCCCGTGCGGGGAGCGCCGCCGGCCGGCCCGGGTGCGGCGCGGGCTCAGTCGCGCTTGCAGATGCGGTCGAGGAGGTTGGCCGTGGCGCGCTGGACGCGCTGGTCGACGTGGCCGGGGCGGTCGAGGGCGGGCGACCAGGCGAAGGTGCCGGAGGAGAAGACCAGTGCGCCGCTGGGGGCGCGGTACAGCGAGGTCTCCTGGTGGCGACGGACGCCCTCGCCGTCGCGGTAGGGGGAGTGGGAGAGCAGGATGCGGCGGGTGTGCGCGGGCAGGCTGGTGCGCGGGAAGTAGCGGTCGGCCTCGCCGGCGACCAGGCCGGGGAGTTCGTCGCCCTCGTGGGCGCCAGTGGCCTCCCACAGCCAGTGGTCGGCGTTGCGCACGACCAGGGGGGCGGGCTCGGGGACCCGGCCGGCGTACTGGATGCCCATCAACCGCTGCTCCGGATTGCCGAGTTCGCGCCAGAGGGCGGGGCGGCCGGGGCCCTGGCGCTTGCGGCAGTTGAGCAGGGAGTCGGGGCCGGCCGGTGACGGTGAGAGCTCCACCTGCCAGTACATGGTGTTGGCGGAGAGGAAGACCAGCGAGGTGCCGCTGTCCCGGGCGGCCTCGACGGTACGCCGCATGGGCACCGACCAGTACTCGTCGTGGCCGGGGAAGACCAGGCCGCGGTAGCGGGTGGCGTCGACCCGGCCGGCGTGCAGGTCGCGGGCGTCGGCGTAGGCGAGGTCGTAGCCGTAGCGCTCGGCCCAGCGGATGAAGTCGTAGGCGTGGCCGACGTGCAGGGGCAGGCCGGCGCCGGCGTAGGGGCGGTCGAAGGACACGGTGGTGGCGGCGTCCCGCTCGCCGAGGAGGGCGCCCTCGTCGTCCCAGGCGTGGTAGAGGCTGGCGCCGGTGCGGCCGTCCTCGGGGTAGAGGTTGTACGCCTGCCAGGTGACGTCGGGGAGCAGCAGCAGGAGGTCGGCGGGCTGGTCGTCGCGGACCGTGAACGGGATGTGCGAGCGGTAGCGGCCGTCGGCGGTGGTCAGGACGGCGACGTAGGCGCCGAGCTGCCAGTAGGTGGGGACCTGGAGGCGCCAGGACAGCCACCAGTGGTGGCAGGAGACGGTGCGCCCGACGAGCAGGGGCGCCGGCTGGACGATGCCGGCGAGCCGGGGACTGGTGGTGATCTTGGCGGCGCCGGCGCCGGAGTAGTGGCCGATGCGGTAGACGTCGATGCTGAACGGCTGCGGCGGATCGACCGAGACCCGGAAGTCGATGGCCTCGCCGGGGGCCACCGCGCCGGGGACGGCGAAGCCCTTGATCTGGCGGTGGATGTCGTCGGCGGTGCGGGGGCCGTTGTGTTTTCGGGGCGCGGGCAGTCGCAGGTCGCCGTGGGCGACGGCGGGGTCGACGTACCAGGGAATGATCCGGCCGGAGTCGAAGTAGGTCTCGCTGCCGCGCAGCCAGGGCAACGGGCCCTGTCCGAACGGGTCCGTGACCGCGTGGGCGAGGGCGCCCGATTCCCAGCGCCTGATCTGTTCCGTCGCCACCTTCCACTCCCCTCCCGCGTCCCCCGTGGTCGCGGCCGACCGGGCCTTACCCACCCCCCAGCACATCACATTACGCACTCACTTCGTCACCCTTCGTCGTGAATTTAGGTGCCCTTGGCCCGAAGCGCGAACTGGAAGGGAACATTCAGCCGGCCCGGCGGGCGCCCCGCACGCCGGGGCTCACGCCAGCCGGACCGGCTTCTCCGGGCGCACCCCGATCCCGTGCAGCCAGCCGCGCAGCGGTTCGGCGTCGCCGTCGTCGACCAGGCTGAGGACCGGGCGGCCCAGGTCGGCGCGGCGGGCGCCGTCCACGAGGAGCGCCGGGCCGTCGAGCCAGTCCAGGCCGGGGGCGGCTCCGGCGGTGTCCACGGCGGCGCAGCAGACCATGGCGGTGACGTGGTCGGCGAGGAGTTCGCGGGCGGTGCGGGGCGGTTGCAGGGGGAAGAGCGGGAGGCCGCCGTCGGCCGGGTCGTCGCCCCGGTCGGGGTCGGCGGTGCCGTCCCGCCCGGAGCGGGTGGCCTGGCGGGCGGCCTCCTCGCGCTCCTCCCGGGCGACCTCGGCGCCGAGCCGGGCGGCGACCAGGTCGCCGGAGTCGGGGTCGCGGGCCAGCCGGTCGATGACCCGGGCCAGGGTCGGGCCGGGGGGCGGCGCGGGGGCAGCGGCGGCCTCCGCGGCGCCCGACGGCTCGCCCGCGCCGGTGGTGCCGGCCGGTGCGGGGGCGTCCGCCCGGCTCGAACCGAGGGGGGCGGCGGGGTCGAGGGTCCGGGGCAGCCCCTCGGCGTGCGGGGCCGCGGACGTACGGGCGCGGGCGCCGGCGTAGGTCAGGGGCGGTGCGGTGGCGGTGGCGGGCGCATCCGCGGGGGTGCGGTCCGCGGCCGCCCGGTCGGGGTCGGCCGTACCGGCCGCCGGCAGTGCGTCGAGGACCCGGTGGAGGCGAGCGGCCTCCAGCCGCCACTTCCGGTCGACGATCTCCTCGGGGTACTGCTGCCAGGCGACCGGCGACCAGCCGGGGCCGGGCTCGGCCGGACCGCCGTGGAAGAGGCGGGCGGCCAGCAGGGAGGCGGCGCGGTCGATGGTGCCTGGCTCCTCCAGGAGGTCGCAGGCGGGACGCTCGCCCAAACGGGAGGCGAAGCCCTCGGCGAGCCGGTCGCGCCGCGAGAGTTCGGTGAGCGCGGAGACCACGCCGGCGTCCAGCCGGGAGGGCCAGCGGCCCATCCGCCAGGCGGGCAGCGCGACCCTGGTCAGCAGTCGGTCCCAGCCGGCGTAGGCCAGGCCGACCTGTTCCTGGGCGACGATCCGCAGGCCGTAGTCGACGCTCTGGGCGCGCTCGGAGGCGGCGGCCGCGACCCCGCGCTCCATCAGCACGACGTGGTCGCCGACGGCGCGCAGCAGCAGTCGGGCGACCCGGCCGACGAAGCGCAGCGGGAGGGCGCGCAGCGGGCCCCGGGCGCGGGCGGCGACCCCGGCGGCCGCGTCCAGCCCCCGGATGAAGCGGCGGGCGGCGGCTATGTCGGGATGCGCCGACGGGCCGGTGCCGGCGACGACGGGCGCCAGCAGGGCGCGCAGTTCGGCGACCCGCATCCACCACAGGAACGGCGAACCGATGACCAGGACCGGGGCCTCCGGTGCCCGGCGGCCGGCCCGTCGAGCGGGGCGCGGCGGGCCGTGGGCGCGGTGCGTGCGGTCCTCCAACCAGCTGTCGCAGTCCGGGGTGAGGGCTATCGCGGAGGGGGCCGGCACGTCGAGGCGGTCGGCGAGGTCGCGGACCAGGCGGTAGAGGTCCGGGGCGGCCTCCTCGGCGACCGGCACGGAGGGGCTGAGCGCGGGCCGGGCGCGGGCGACGACCACCGAGACCAGCGCCGCCAGCAGCAGGCTCAGCACGGTGAGCGAGCCGACCACCCACCGGGCGACGGCCCAGCCGCCCTCGGTGCCGAGCCGGCCGGTGGCGCCGCCCACCAGGAGGACCACGGCGACCGCGGCCGGCAGCAGGGCGAGCGCCAGCGCCGCACCGCGGACGCGGAGCACCGCGAGGGCGCGGCCACGCGCCACCAGGACGCCTGTTTCCGGACTTGCCACGAGCCTGTACACCCCCTGCGGTCCTGCTGGTGCGGGACGGAAGAGAACGCGGGACGGACGGACGAAGGTCATGCGGTGTGCGGGCGAGCGAGCGAGCCCACTCCCCACCACTGTGGCACCGGCCACTGACATCGCAATGTCGGTGGGCCAGTTGCCGGACGCCGCTGGAACGCCGGTGCCGGAATCCGGCACCGCGACCGCAGGACGCTTGCGCCGCACCTTAGTTGGGGGTGCGGGGTTCGTCAGCAGGATGCCGGCGTGGTCACCCGATGGAATGGCTTTGGGTAAAGCCGGGGGCCGGATGCGTACCGTTCTGGGCGGCTTCCCGACGGATGGCCACCCCACAACGCACCTGAGGCATATGTCAGGGAAATGACACATGCCTCAGGTGTGCTTCTGTTCCGCGCGGGCCGCCGGAGCGGGCCGGAACCACCGTGGGTCACTCCCCGGCGGCCGCCTTCGCGGCGATGTCGGTGCGGTGGTGCGCGCCGTCCAGCGCGATCCGGTCGACGGAGCGGTAGACCCGCTCGCGGGCGGTGGCCAGGTCGGCGCCGGTGGCGGTGACGGACAGCACCCGGCCGCCCGCGCTGAGCACCGCGCCGTCCGCGTCGCGCCGGGTGCCGGCGTGCAGCACGTAGGCGTCGGGGGCGTCCTGCGCGGCGACCGCGGCCAGGCCCTCGATCGGGTCGCCGGTGCGCGGCGCGCCCGGGTAGTTGTGGGAGGCGATGACGACGGTGACCGCGGCGCCGTCGCTCCAGCGCAGCGGCGGGAAGGTCGCCAGGGTGCCGGTCGCCGCGGCGTGCAGCAGGCCGGCCAGCGGGGTCTTGAGGCGGGCCAGCACGACCTGGGTCTCGGGGTCGCCGAAGCGGGCGTTGAACTCGATCACGCGCACACCGCGGGAGGTGATCGCCAGGCCCGCGTAGAGCAGCCCGGAGAACGGGGTGCCGCGGCGGCGCAGCTCGTCGACGGTGGGCTGAAGGACGCTCTGCAGCACCTCGTCGACCAGTTCGGGGTCGGCCCACGGCAGCGGGCTGTAGGCGCCCATGCCGCCGGTGTTGGGGCCCTGGTCGCCGTCGTGGGCGCGCTTGAAGTCCTGGGCGGGCTGGAGCGGCACGACGGTCTCGCCGTCGGTGACGGCGAAGAGGGAGACCTCCGGGCCGTCGAGGAACTCCTCGATGACCACCCGGTCGCAGGCGTTGGCGTGCGCGCGGGCGACCGCGACGTCCTCGGTGACCACCACGCCCTTGCCGGCCGCCAGACCGTCGTCCTTGACGACGTACGGCGCGCCGAAGGCGTCCAGGGCGGTGTCGATCTCCTCCGGGGTGGTGCAGACGTAGCTGCGGGCGGTGGGCACGCCGGCGGCGGCCATCACGTCTTTGGCGAACGCCTTGGAGCCCTCCAGCTCGGCGGCCCGGGCCGACGGGCCGAAGGCCGGGATGCCGCGCGCGCGCACCGCGTCCGCGACGCCGGCGACCAGCGGGGCCTCGGGGCCGACGACGACGAGGTCGGCGGCCAGGCCCACCGCGAGGTCGGCCACCGCCCGCCCGTCGAGGGCGTCGACCCCGTGGAGTGCGGCCACCTCGGCGATCCCGGCGTTGCCGGGGGCGCAGTGCAGCGCGGTGACGTCGGGGTCGAGGGACAGGGAGCGGCACAGGGCGTGTTCGCGGGCGCCGCCGCCGATGACGAGGACCTTCACGCAGTGCAGCCTAGACGAACGCACCAACCGGTCGACCGCCGGGCGTGCCCCGATCGCACAAGGAGGGACTCCGCCCGAAAACGCCGGCCCCCTCACCCTGGGCCCGCACGACGGCAACTCTTTCGGGTGAGACCGGTGAGCGCCCTATACCGGATCCCGCACCACTTCCGGGCGGAAAACGGGCGATCTTGGGACAGAGGCCAGCCGTTCGGCGGTAGGAAGGGGGCGGTGCTCGGCCCTCCCGTAGGTCCTCCGCGCACCTCACGGATCCGCGTACGAGGGAGCGCACGGGTGAGTCAGCCGGAGATGCAGCCCGAGGGGCCCCCCAGGGGCGAGGGCGGGCCCGACCGGGGCCGCGGACGGTCCCCGGACCGCCACCGGGACCAGGGCCGACCGCAGCGCCGCCCCGCGGGCCCGCTCCGGGGCCGTGGGGACCTCGTGGGGCGCGCCTTCCCGCACGGCGACTGGGGGGAGCCGGGTGACCGGCTGGACGCGCTGTACCTGTGGAGCGAGGAGGGCGCGCTGCGCACCGCCGACTGGTACCTGCGCGACCGGCTGGCCAAGCGGCGCGGGGCCCGCGCGCTGCGGACGGGGGCCGCGGCCGGAGTGACCGCGGGCGGGGCGCTGCCGCTGCTGGACCTCGCCGGGGTCTGGGAGCACGGGGCGCCCTGGGGCGCGCTGACGCTGCTGCTGGCCGCGGTGTGCGTGGGCTGCGACCGGTACTTCGGGATGACCGCGGGGTGGATGCGGGACCTGGCCACCGCCCAGGCGATCCACCGGCGGCTGGAGGCGCTCCAGTTCGACTGGGCGGCGGAGAGCGTACGGGAGGTGCTCGGGCCGACGGAGGGCACCGCGAGCGAGGCGGCGGAGCGCTGCCTGGCCGTGCTGCGGCGGTTCAACGAGGACATCGGCGAGCTGGTCCGCACCGAGACGACGGACTGGATGGTGGAGTTCCGGTCCGCCCCGGTGCCGCAGGCCAGTCACGCCGTGCTGCCGTGGGCGGCGGCGCGGTCGGAGGGTCCGGGGCACCCGGGGCGGTTCCTGCGGTCGCCCGGCACGCGGCCGAACATGCCGCGGCAACGGCCGCCGGAGACCCCGCGCTGAGCGGCGACCGGGCGGGCCCGGTGGGGCCGGGGCGGACCCGCCGCCCCGGCCGGTCCGCTCAGCTGAAGACGATCATGGAGCCCTGGCCCAGGCTCCGGGTGGCGGCCGCGTGCAGCCCGAGCCAGACATGCCGTTCCCGGGCGAACGGGCCGTCGTCCGGGGGGACCGCGGTGGCCCGTTCTTCCAGGGAGGTGGGACCGGCCGGCGGCGCGGGGGCGGCCGGCGGGTTGGCCGGATCGATGCCCAGTGCCGGGGCGACCAGTTCGAGGTCCCGCAGCAGCCCGTGGGAGGAGCCCAGCGGGCCGCCGCCGGCCAGCAGTTCCTCGGTGGCGAGCGGGTGCGGGAAGTCGACCGGGACGTAGGCGCCCGCGTGGTCGTAGTGCCAGACCAGGTGGGACTGCTGCGCGGTGGACTCGAACATCTCCAGCAACTGCTCGTAGTCGCCGCCCAGTTCGTCGACCGGGGTCACCTCCAGGCCGCACAGCTGCAGCAGGTAGGCGCGGCGCAGGAAGTGCAGCGCGTCGTAGTCGAAGCCGGCGACCGGTGCCACGTCACCGGAGAGGCCCGGCATGTAGGAGAAGACCGGGATCTCCGGCAGGCCCGCGCCCACCAGGGCCTCGTTGTAGGCGGCGATCTCTTCGGAGAACGGGTTGTCGGGGCTGTGGCACAGCACATCGACGAGGGGTACCAGCCACAGGTCACATGCCACGGGTGGGGGCTCGCTTCCGGTAGGGGACGTAGGGCACCGGCGCACGTACAGCCACGGGTACGGCCCATTACGGCCGATGGTCGGGACAGCGTAGTGCTACCGGGCCGTTCCGACGAGAGCGAGGGAGTGCTCGTTGTACTCGGCGATCAGCCGCTGGGCGTCCGGCAGGTCGTGCCGCAGCAGGGCGTCGGCCAACTCGCTGTGGCCGTGCCACAGGCGGCCCTTGAGGCGCGGCTCGCGGCGCAGCAGCGGCACCGCGAACATCCAGGTCTGGACGCGGATCCGGTCCAGGAAGTCGCTGATGTAGGCGTTCCGGACGATGCCGCTGAGTTCGCGCCAGAACCGCAGGTCGTAGCCGATGAGGACGTCCAGGTCACCGGCCAGGGCGGCGCGTTCGGCCTCTTCGGCTCGACGGCGGACGGAGATCAGCACCTCGGCGGGGGTGGCCAGCAGCGCCCGTTCGGCGTTGCTGCGGAAGATGCCCTCGATGATCAGGGTGCGGGCCTCGACCATGGCGCGGAAGTCGTCGGTGGTGAAGGCGTGCACCTTGAAACCGCGGTGCTGCTCGACGTCGAGCAGGCCCTGGGCGCACAGGTCGAGCAGCGCCTCGCGCACCGGGGTCGCGGAGACGCCGTACTGGTCGGCGATCTCCTTGACGGTGAACGGGTGGCCGGACGGCAGCCGGCCGGCCAGGACCTCGTCGCGCAGCGCGTCGGCGATCTGCTCGCGCAGGGTGCTGCGCCGTATCACTGAGCTGGAGCTGTCCGAGCCCGGGGCCATTCGGTGCGTCTCCTTCGACGTCCATGACCGCAGGTGGGAGCGGCCCTCCCCCACCATAGGCGAGGGGATCGCCACGGTTTCACGTGAAACCACGCGCGCGGCCCCGGCCACGAGGGGCGGGGGCCGCGCGCAGGTGCTGCCCGGCGGATGCGCTCAGACGGTGTGCGCGTCCGCGACCGTCAGGGCCTCGTCGAGGGCGGTGAGGCCCTCCTTGACCTCGGCCTCGGTGACGGTGCAGGCCGGGACGACGTGGGTGCGGTTCATGTTCACGAACGGCCACAGGCCGCCGCGCTTGCAGGCCGCGGCGAACTCGGCCATCGGGGCGTTGTCGGCGCCGGCCGCGTTGTAGGGCACCAGCGGCTCGCGGGTCTCCTTGTTGCGGACCAGGTCGAGGGCCCAGAAGACGCCCAGGCCGCGGACCTCGCCGACCGACGGGTGCCGCTCGGCGATCTCGCGCAGCGCGGGGCCGATGACCTTCTCGCCGATCTCCGCGGCGTTCTCCACGATTCGCTCCTCGGCCATCGCGTTGAGGGTGGCGACGGCGGAGGCGCAGGCCAGCGGGTGCCCGGAGTAGGTCAGGCCGCCGGGGTAGGGCCGCTGGTCGAAGGTGGCGGCGATCTCGGCGTTGATGGCCACGCCGCCGAGCGGGACGTAGCCGGAGTTGACGCCCTTGGCGAAGGTGAGCAGGTCGGGGGTGACGCCGAAGTGGTCGGCGGCGAACCAGTGACCGGTGCGGCCGAAGCCCGCCATCACCTCGTCGAGGATGAAGACGATGCCGTGGCGGTCGCAGATCTCGCGGACGCCGGCGAGGTAGCCGGGCGGCGGGACCATGATGCCGGCGGTGCCGGGCACGGTCTCCAGGATGATCGCGGCGATCGACTGGGGGCCCTCGAAGGCGACGGTCTGTTCCAGGTGGGCCAGGGCGCGCTCGCACTCCTGGGCCTCGTTCTCGGCGTGGAACGGCGAGCGGTACAGGAACGGGCCCCAGAAGTGGACGACGCCGGCGGCGCCGGTGTCCGAGGCCCAGCGGCGCGGGTCACCGGTCAGGTGGATCGCGGCGGCGGTGCCGCCGTGGTACGAGCGGTAGGTGGACAGCACCTTGGTGCGGCCGGTGTGCAGCCGGGCCATGCGGACGGCGTTCTCGACCGCCTCGGCGCCGCCGTTGGTGAAGAAGATCTTGTCCAGGTCGCCGGGGGTGCGCTCGGCGATCAGCCGGGCGGCCTCGGAGCGGACGTCCACGGCGAAGCCCGGGGCGAGGGTGCAGAGCTTGCCGGCCTGCTCCTGGATGGCCGCGACGACCTTGGGGTGCTGGTGTCCGATGTTGGTGTTGACCAGCTGGGAGGCGAAGTCGAGGTAGCGGTTGCCGTCGTAGTCCCAGAAGTACGAGCCCTCGGCACCGGCGACCGGCAGCGGGTCGATCAGGCCCTGGGCGGACCAGGAGTGGAAGACGTGCGCGCGGTCGGCGGCCTTCACTGCGGCGCCGGCGGCGGGGTCGGGGGGCAACGTGCTCACGGTCAGTACCTCGGATCGGTCGCGGGGGTCCGTCGCTGGACAGGAACGGCGAACGGCTTCCAGCCTAAGGATCACGGTGCGCTGACCGGTACCGACAGTGTGTATGGCGCTCACCACGCGCGCGGACAGAATGTCTACGGTCCTGGAGGAATCTCCAGGGATGCCCGGGGGTGGGGGTACCTGCCCCCGGGCATCGTCAGGAGCCGCGGCGCACAGGGCTGGTCGCCCCGCGCACCGGGTCAGGCCGCCGCGGCGGTGGGGAAGGCGGTCCGGACCGGCCCGCGCCAGTGGTTGGCGTACAGGTTCGGCCGGAGCGCCGACAGGCCGCCGCAGTACTTGGTGAAGTCGGCGGCCTGGATGCCGTACTCGGTCAGCAGCCGGTCGGCCTCGGTGAGCCGGCCGGCGGTCTTGGTCTCGACGACGACCAGCCCGCCGTCGGCCCGCACGGTGCGGCCGGTGGCCAGGTCGCGGCAGACCAGGGCGGCGTCGCAGGTGACGCGCTGGCCGTCGGCGACGAAGGTGGCCCGCTGGTAGTCGGTCTCGATGGAACGGCCCAGTTCGGTGGGGGCCTCGATGCCGTAGGAGCGGTCGAGCACGGCGGCGAGGAAGTCCCGCGGGGCCTCGCCCAGGGCCTGGTCACCGGGGAGCAGCGGCTGCCGGTGCTTGATCGTGCGGCCGTGCTCGCCCTTGAGCTTGACCTCGAACTGCCGCTCGCCGGTGTCGGCGTAGAGCCGTTCGCGGATCTTGAAGCGGAGCACGTTGCGCTGCCGGTGGTCGTGGAAGGAACGCAGGTCGGGGGTGTCGTAGTAGACGGACTGGTAGCGGAACCAGCGGCGGCCGTTGATGCACAGGGCCGCGAACGGGCCGCCGGGGCGGTTGCGGTCGGTGAGTTCGGCCGCGAACGCGGCGAAGACGTCGACCGGGACGAGGTAGGTGGTGCTGAAGCGAGCCAGGAGTTCGGCGCGGGCCTGGACCTCGGCCAGCGGGACGGGGCGGGCGGCCATGGCCGCCCGCGCAAGGGCTCGTACGGCGGGTATCACACGGTCTCCTTGGAGGAGGGGGGACGGGGGATCGTGCGGGTCCTGTCGTCGCTCTCTGCGGTTTTTCTCCTTTCTTTACGATCGATAACCCTGAAGAGTTCCGCGACACGGAATCAGTCATCCGTTGCGTCAGTTCCCGGACAGGGGGCCACCACTGACGGCACCTCAGCCACCGGCCCGTACGTCCCCCCACGGGACCGGCCCCCGCGACCGGCGGGACAACGGCCCGCGCCAACGGCCTTACGGCTTGGCCGAATACCGCCCCACCGGCCGCGCGCCCGGCCTCGATATCCTCACCGCGGACGAATGACCGCTCCCACCGAGCGGGGGCGGGGAAAGCCGGGCAAAGGGGCGGCGGATCATGGCACAGCCAGGACGAGCGGGGCAGCGGGGACGGGCCGAAAGGCTCGGCGGGCTGGCACCGCTCGACACGCACGACCCCCAGCGGATCGGCGAGTACCGCCTGCTGGGGCGGCTCGGCGAGGGCGGCATGGGGCGGGTCTTCCTCGCCCGTTCGGACCGCGGCCGGACCGCCGCGGTCAAATTGGTGCGGACGGAACTGGCCCACCAGGAGGAGTTCCGGGCCCGCTTCCGCCGCGAGGTGCGGGCCGCCCGCACGGTGGGCGGCGAGTGGACCGCGCCCGTCCTGGACGCGGACACCGAGGCCGAGACCCCGTGGTTGGCCACCGGCTACATCGCCGGCCCCTCCCTCCAACAGACCGTCGGCGGCACCGGCCCGCTGCCGGAGCGGACGGTGCGGATCCTGGCCGCCGGACTGGCCCGCGCCCTGCGGTCCGTGCACGCCGCCGGCCTCATCCACCGCGACCTCAAGCCGTCCAACGTCCTGCTGACCCTCGACGGGCCGCGGGTCATCGACTTCGGCATCGCGCGGGCCCTGGAGGGCGTCAGCACCAGCGCGGTGACGCACACCGGCTCCGCGGTCGGCTCGCCCGGCTTCATGGCGCCCGAACAGGTCCGCGGCGAGCCGCTCACGCCGGCCTGCGACGTCTTCTGCCTCGGCTCGGTGCTGGTCTACGCGGCCACCGGCCGCCCGCCGTTCGGCTCGGAGACGACCCTGCCGCACGCGATGATGTACCGCATCGCCGAGCAGGAACCGGACCTGACCGGGCTCCCCGAAGGGCTGCGGGAGCTGGTCACCGCCTGCCTGGCGAAGGACCCGGCCCGTCGCCCCACGCCCGAGGAACTGGTGGCGCGGGCCGAGGACGGCCCGGACGCCTCCGGGGCGGCCGAGGACGAACCGTGGCTCCCCGGGGCGCTCGTCGCCCGGCTGGGACGGCACGCGGTGGAACTGCTGGAGACCGAGGACCCGCAGGACGGCACGGCACCGACGCCCACCGCGGCGACCGCCGTCGCCTCGCCCGCCACCGTGGCACCACCGCGCGTCCCCGCCCCGGCGCGCCGCCGCCGCACCGGCCGGACACTGCTGGTCGCGGCCGCGCTGGTGCTGGCCGGAGGGGGCACCGCCGCCGCGTACGCGCTGCTCGGCGCGCCCGGCGACGGCAGCGCCGCCGCCACCGAGAAGACCACGGACCGGCCCACGACGCCGCCCGGCGGCATCCCCGCCGACTACCTGGGCATCTGGTCGACGACGATCGGCGACTCCCGGCTGGACGTGCGCCGCTTCACCCTGGTCCAGGGCAAGCCCGGCGAGGCGGTGCTCCGGATGGAGGCCACCGGGCCCACGTACGACTGCCGGTTCGTGGCCACCCTCAAGAGCGCCGGCCCGCCGGTGCGCCTGGGCCCGTCCACCGTGGTCTCCGGCCCGCCCGACACCTGCCGCCCCGGCTCCCCCAGCACCCTGGAGCTGATGGGCGGCCAGCTGCGGCGCACCTTCGACGACGCGGGCGGCCTGGCACCGCTGCTGTACACGAAGAAGGGGTGACGGCGGGGCGCCCGCCCCACCGTCACCCCGTCATCGGCGGCGCGGCCCGCGAGGACCGCACCGCCGGGGTCGTGCCGCACCCGTTACGACAGGAACGAGTTGATCTCGATCGTCTCGGTCCGGCCCGGGCCGACGCCGATCGCGGAGATCGGGGCGCCCGACATCTCCTCCAGCGCCTTGACGTACGCCTGGGCGTTCTTCGGCAGGTCGGAGAAGGTCTTGGCCTGGGTGATGTCCTCGGACCAGCCCGGCAGCATCTCGTAGATCGGCTTCGCGTGGTGGAAGTCGGTCTGGCTGTAGGGCAGCTCCTCGACGCGCTTGCCGTCGATCTCGTAGGCCACGCAGACCGGGATCTGCTCCCAGCCGGTGAGGACGTCGAGCTTGGTGAGGAAGAAGTCCGTCAGGCCGTTGACGCGGGTCGCGTAGCGGGCGATGACCGCGTCGAACCAGCCGCAGCGACGGTCGCGCCCGGTGGTGACGCCGCGCTCGCCGCCGATCCGGCGCAGCGCCTCGCCGTCCTCGTCGAACAGCTCGGTCGGGAACGGTCCGGCGCCCACCCGGGTGGTGTACGCCTTGAGGATCCCGATGACCCGGCTGATCTTCGTGGGGCCGACGCCCGCACCCGTGCAGGCACCGCCCGCGGTCGGGTTCGAGGAGGTCACGAAGGGGTACGTGCCGTGGTCGATGTCGAGCAGGGTGCCCTGCCCGCCCTCGAAGAGCACGACCTTGTCGTCGTCCAGGGCCTTGTTGAGGATCAGGGTGGTGTCGGCGACGTAGCCCTTGATCTGGTCGGCGTAGCCCAGCAGCTCCTCGACGACCTGCCCGGCCTCGATGGCGCGGCGGTTGTAGAGCTTGGTGAGCAGCTGGTTCTTGACGTCGAGGGCCGCCTCGACCTTCTGGGCCAGGATCGACTCGTCGTAGAGGTCCTGGACCCGGATGCCGGTGCGGTTGATCTTGTCGGCGTAGGTCGGGCCGATGCCCCGGCCCGTGGTGCCGATCTTCCGCTTGCCGAGGAACCGTTCCGTCACCTTGTCGGTGGTGATGTTGTACGGCGTGATCAGATGCGCGTTACCGCTGAGCAGCAGCTTGGACGTGTCGACGCCGCGCTCGTTGAGTCCGCTCAGCTCGGAGAGCAGGACCGCCGGGTCGACCACGACGCCGTTGCCGATGACCGGGGTGCACCCCGGCGAGAGGATTCCGGAAGGGAGGAGGTGAAGTGCGTACTTCTGGTCGCCCACGACGACCGTGTGGCCGGCGTTGTTGCCGCCCTGATAACGCACGACGTAGTCCACTGACCCACCGAGCAGATCGGTGGCCTTTCCCTTGCCCTCATCACCCCACTGAGCACCGAGCAGCACAAGTGCGGGCACAGGCGTACACCCCTTCCGGGCGGGGCATGTCCAACGTGCGTGGAAGGCGCGACGCCCGCGTGTTCACGCGTACGTCGTCGCCGGAGCCGTCGGACCGGTGCCCCGGAATAGACGAAGCCCCTGGCGCAATAGCGCAAGGGGCTCTTGCACCGAGATGCTACCTGAGGAAGGACCGAGGTGTCGGCGCAGTCTTCTGGGCACTCTCCCGCGGAGTCCGTTCGGGGGTGTCCCCTGCTTGTGGTCATCGACCCGGTCGCCCGCAGGACCGACGGCGAGTCCGTACGGATCGCGAAGGACGTCCTGTGCGCCGGCGCCGGGGCGAAGATCTGCCTGCCGGCGGGGCCGGAGGAGTTCGCCCAGGCGCTGGCCCGGCGCGGCCGGCGCCGCCCGGTGGTGATCGGCGACGACCGGGCGCTGCTGCGGGCGGTGGGCCTGCTGCACAAGGGGCGCGAGCTGGCCGGGGTGCCGCTGTCTCTGGTCCCGGTGGGCCCGCCGGAGGCCGTCGCGCTGAGCCGGACGCTGGGCGTGCCCACGGACGCGGTGGCCGCCGCGCGGACCGTCCTGGACGGCGGGGAGCGGCCGATGGACCTGCTCACGGACGACAGCGACGGCATCGTGCTGGGCGGGCTGCGCATCCCGTGCGGTGACACCTTTGGTGCGCTGCCGGAGTACGGGGCGTACGGGGCCTCCGGCGCGGCGGCGGAGCCGGACGGGCGGGCCGCCTGCGGGGCCCCGGTCGCGGACGGCGGGGGCGCGGACCTCGACGCGGAGGCGGAGTTCGGGCACCGCTCCTGGTGGAAGCCGGCGGCCCGCACCGCCCGTACGGCGCTGTCGCTGCTCGCCGCGCCCACGGCGGGGCTCCGGGGCGCTCCCCGGCCGGGCGCGCCCGAGGCGGGCGCGGGGCGGCGCGGACGGGTGCCCGCGCAGCGGCTGCGGCTGCGGGTCGAGGCCGACGGCGCGTTGCTGGCGGATCTGGACCGGCCGGTGCGCGGCGTGTCGGTGGTGCCGTGGGCCGGCGACGACGCGGCCGTGGGCGGCGGCCCGGCCCGACTGCCGGGCGGACTGGCCGAGGTGGTCGTGCACTGGCCGGGCGGGGAGCGGCCACTGCGGGCCCGGGCGCGGGCGGTGACGGTGTCCGGAGCGGACTTCCACTACCGGGCGGACGCCCTGGTCGGCGGGCCGGTGCGGACCCGGACCTGGACGGTGCAGCCGGGCGCCTGGCGGTTGCAGCTGCCGCGGCAGGGGTGAGCGGGGGCGCGGCGCGCGGGCCCGTCGGGCGGCGTGCGGAAACGGGGGGCGCGGGGTCAGCGCCGCGTGGCCGGGTCGCGTCCGGGCGCGCCCTCGCCGGCGGTGTTTTCGGTGGCTTCGGTGGCTTCGGTGCGGAGATCGGCGAGGTGGTCGCGCCAGCGGTCCATCATGCCGAGGAGTTCCTGCTGCATGAACTCCGTGAAGGCCAGCGTCTCGCCGAGCCGGCGGCCGGCGGCGCTCTCTTGGCCGAGGCTCGCCACGCCCTCGCGCAGCACGTCCTCCCAGCGGGTCAGGACGCTGTCCCGACGGGTCAGGGCCTCGTACCACTGGTCGCTGTGGACGCGGTAGCGGTCGCGGCGGGAACCGGGCTCGCGCTCGCGGCTGACCATGCCGACCTGCGAGAGGTAGCGGATCGCGCCGGAGACGGCCGCCGGGCTCACCTGGAGCCGCTCGCCCAACTCGGCGGAGGTCAGGACGCCGGAGTCGGAGGCCAGCAGGCAGGAGAAGACGCGGGCGGGCATCCGCTGCATCCCCGCGTCGACCATCTGCGCCGCGAACCGCTCCACGAACGTCAGGACCGCCGCGTCGTCGCGTGCGGCCGCCCGGCGCGTGTCCCGCTGTCGCTGCTCGCTCATTTCGGCATCATCTCCCCTGTTCAGAGCCGGTCCCTCAACTTTATACGGTTTTTTAACTTCACAAATTTATGAAATGAACGTACCTTCGAAAGCATGACCACGGCATTCTCTCCCGTCCCCGCGATCCGGGTGGCCGACCTCCACAAGTCGTTCGGCCGGACCCACGCGCTGGACGGCCTCGACCTGACCGTCGAGGCCGGTGAGGTGCACGGCTTCCTCGGTCCCAACGGCGCCGGGAAGTCCACCACCCTCCGCGTCCTGCTCGGCCTGCTGCGCGCCGACCGCGGCACCGCGCAGGTCCTCGGCCGGGACCCCTGGCAGGACGCGGTAGAGATCCACCGCCGCGTCGCCTACGTCCCCGGCGACGTCACCCTGTGGCGCAACCTCTCCGGCGGGGAGGTCATCGACCTGCACGGACGGCTGCGCGGCGGGCTGGACGCCGCCCGACGGGACGAGCTGCTGGAGCGCTTCGAGCTCGACCCCACGAAGAAGGGCCGCACCTACTCCAAAGGCAACCGCCAGAAGGTCGCCCTGGTCGCCGCCTTCGCCTCCGACGTCGACCTGCTGGTCCTCGACGAACCGACCTCCGGGCTGGACCCGCTGATGGAGGAGGTCTTCCAGAGCTGCGTCGCCGAGGAGCGCGACCGCGGCCGCACGGTCCTGCTCTCCAGCCACGTGCTGTCCGAGGTGGAGGCGCTCTGCGACCGCGTCAGCATCGTCCGCAGGGGCCGCACCGTCGAATCCGGCTCGCTGGGGGAGCTGCGCCACCTGACCCGGACGACCGTGGTGGCCGAGCTGGCCGGCCCGCCGGCCGGACTCGACGACCTGCCCGGCGTCCACGGCCTCACCGTCCAGCCGCTCCAGGGCGGCCCGGCCTGCCGGGTGCGGCTCCAGGCCGACACCGACCGGCTCACCGCGGTGCTCGGCCCGCTCGGCGCGGCCGGCCTGCGCAGCCTCACCAGCACCCCGCCCACCCTGGAGGAACTCTTCCTGCGGCACTACCAGGACGACCTCCGCCCCGCCGCCCGCCGCCGAGACGACGCCCGCGCCGAAGGGGCGGTCTCCCGATGAGCGCCCTGGCCGCGCCGGCCGCCCGCCGTCCCGCGGGGCCGCGCCACCTGGCCGGCACCGGCACCCTGCTGCGCCTGGCGCTGCGCCGCGACCGGCTGATGATCCCGGCCTGGGTGCTGGCCCTCGGCCTCGCGGTGGTCGCCACCGGCCCGTCCTTCGCCGCGCTCTACGACACCGCCGCCCGGCGCGCCGAACTGGCCGCGTCGATGAACGCCGACGGCTCGCTGCGCGCTCTGTACGGACCGGTCCTCGACGACTCGCTGGGCGGGCTCGTCGCCTGGCGGATGGCCGGGCTCGGGGCGGTGCTGGCGGCCGTGATGAGCCTGCTGATCGTCGTCCGGCACACCCGCGAGGAGGAGGAGACCGGCCGCCAGGAGCTGCTGTTGGCCGCCATGGTGGGCCGCCGGGCGCCGCTGACCGCGGCCCTGTCGGCGGCCCTGATCGCCGACGCCGGGGTCGCGGCGCTGACCGCGGCCGGACTGACCGCCACCGGCCGGCCGGTGGGCGGCTCGCTCGCCCTCGGCCTCGCGATCGGCGGCACCGGCCTGTTCTTCGCCGCCCTGGCCGCGATCGCCGCCCAGCTCACCGAGAGCGCCCGGCTGGCCAGGGGGCTGACCGGTGCGGCCCTGGGCGCGGCGTTCGCGCTGCGCGCCGCCGGCGACGCGTCCGACGGCGCCGGCGCCCCCGGCAGCGGCGGCGCCGCCGTGCTCACCTGGCTCTCCCCCGTCGGCTGGGCGCAGCACCTGCGCGCCTACGCCGGCGAACGCTGGTGGGTACTCCTGCTCTTCGCCACCGCCACGGCACTGACGGCCGCGGCGGCCTACGCCCTGACCGCCCGCCGCGACCTGGGCCTGAGCTTTCTGCCGGCCCGCCCCGGCCCGGCCCGCGCGGCGCGCTCGCTCAGCGGGCCCGGCGGCCTGGCCTGGCGGTTGCAGCGGGCCTCCCTGGCGGGCTGGACGGCCGGGTTCGCGCTGGTCGGGGCGGTGTTCGGCGGGATCGCCGAGGGCGCCGCGCGGATGGTCGGCGACAACCAACGGACCCGGGAGATCTTCGAGCGGCTCGGCGGACAGCAGTCGCTGACGGACGCCTTCCTCGCCGCGATCGTCGGCCTGCTCGGCACGGTCGCGGCGCTGACCGCAGTGGGGGCGGTGCTCAGGCTGCGCGCGGAGGAGACCGGCGGGCGGGCCGAACCCGTCCTGGCCGGGGCGGTGGGCCGGCTGCGCTGGGCCGCCGGCCACCTGGTCATCGCGCTGGTCGGCACCGCCGTGGTGCTGGCCGCCGGCGGGCTGACGCTGGGCGTCACCTACGGCGCCTCGGTCGGCGACGTGGCCGGCGGCACCGGCCGGGTACTGACCGCGGCCCTCGCGCAGGTCCCGGCGGCGTGGACGCTCGCCGCGGTGGCGACGGCCGTCGTCGGCGTGCTGCCCGGGGCCACCGGCGCGGTCTGGGCGCTGACCGGCGGCTGCCTGGCCCTCGGCTGGCTCGGTCCGGTGCTGCGGCTCCCCCAGTGGGCGCTGGACCTCTCGCCGTACGCGCACCTGCCCAAGCTGCCCGGCGGGGCGGTGACGGCCGCGCCCTTCCTCTGGCTGACGGCCCTGACGGCGGTGCTGGTCTGCGTCGGACTGGTCGGACTGCGCCGGCGCGACATCGGCTGATCCGGCAGCCGGGCGCCGTCGGAGCCGTCGCGGGCTCCGGCGGCGCGCTGCGGCCGGCGGGCCGCACTGTCCACAGGGTGTGGACAGTGCCGACGGGCCCGCCCCGCGTCCGTCAGCCGCCGGGCGTCACCAGGCGTGCCTCGTAGGCGAAGACCGCCGCCTGGGTGCGGTCGCGCAGCCCCAGCTTCACCAGGATCCGGCTGACGTGCGTCTTCACCGTCGATTCGGCGACGACGAGATGGGCGGCGATCTCGCCGTTGGACAGGCCCTGGGCGACCAGCACCAGGACCTCGGTCTCCCGTTCCGTCAGGTCGCCGATCCGCTCCTGGGCCGGGGCGCGCGGCGAGCCCAGCCGGGAGAACTCGTTGATCAGGCGCTTGGTGACGGTGGGGGCGAGCAGCGCCTCGCCGGCGGCGACGATCCGCACGCCCTCGGCGAGCTGGCCGGCCGAGGCGTCCTTGAGCAGGAAGCCGCTGGCCCCGGAGCGCAGCGCCTGGTAGACGTACTCGTCCAGGTCGAAGGTGGTCAGCACCAGCACCTTGGCGTCCGCGTCGGCGGCGACGATCTCGCGGGTCGCCTCCAAGCCGTTCATCTCCGGCATCCGGATGTCCATCAGGACCACGTCCGGCTTCAGCAGCGCGACCTTCTGCACCGCCTGCCGGCCGTCGACGGCCTCCCCGATCACCTCGATGTCCGGCATGGCGTTGAGCAGCACGGAGAAGCCCTCGCGGACCATCACCTGGTCGTCGACGATCAACACCTTGATCATGTTGCCCTCCCGCCCGGCGCGGTGTCCCCCGCCGGGTTCAGCACCGGGAGGAAGGCCGCGACCTCGAAGCCGCCGTCCTCGGTGCGGTCGGCCGTCATCTCACCACCGAGCATCTGCACCCGCTCCCGCATGCCGAGCAGCCCGTGACCGGCGCCCGGCGACGGCTTGGCGAGCCGGCTCGCCGGACCGTTGACGATCCGCAGCCCGATCCCGCCGAGCACGTAGGAGACCTCCACCCGCGCGTCCGCACCCGGCGAGTGCCGCAGCGCATTGCTCAACGCCTCCTGCACGATCCGGTACGCCGACAGCTCCACGCCCTGCGGCAGCGGCCGCACGGACCCGGTGGTCACCGCCTCCACGGTCAATCCCGCGCCCCGGACGCTGTCCAACAGCCCGTCGAGGCTGGCGAGGGTCGGCTGCGGGGCCTCCGGATCGCGTTCGGCGAAGGCGTCCGGGTCCTCCGAGCGGACCACGCCGAGGATGCGACGGAGTTCGGTGAGCGCGGCGACCGCGTTCTCCCGGATGGTGGCGAAGGACTTGGCGAGCTCCGGCGGCGGGTCGGTGACCCGGTACGGCGCCGCCTCCGCCTGGATGGCGATCACCGACATGTGGTGCGCCACCACGTCGTGCAGTTCCCGGGCGATCAGTGCGCGCTCCTCCAGCAGGGTGCGGCGAGAACGCTCCTCGGCGGTGACGCTCTGGGTCACCACGACCTGCCGGCGCTCCTCACGCCAGGCCCGGACCGCGGCGGCGGAGACCAGCACCACCCCCGAGAAGAACGCCACCGGAGGCATCTGCCCCAGCTCGCCGCCGCCGGCGAGCACCGAGACCACCGCCCCCGCGGCGATGGTGACCACCCACGTCTCGACCGCCATCCGCGGCCGGGTGCGCAGCACCACCAGCGTCATCACCGCGAGGTGGACGACGAAGGCGGCGTCCCCCCAGACGTTGACGTACGGCGAGAGGAAGCGGGAGCCGAGCCCGCCCACGACGAACGCCAGCAGCGACAGCCAGAAGGCCCCCACCGGCCGGAAGAGCGTCAGCACCGGCGGCACCGCGATCAGCAGCGCCAGCACGATGTCGAGCATCTCGCGCGCCGGGCTGCTGCCGTAGCCGGGGGTCGCGGCCCCCATGAAGACGCAGGCCGCGAAGAATCCCACGGCGCAGTGCGGGAGCCAGCGGGCCAGCCGCCGGGCCCGGCGGGGCAGCCACGGCACCCACCGGGAGACCTTGGCGTCGTCCAAGGGGGGCAGCGGGCGGAGGGCGAAGGCACCGACGAACAGGTCCCGGCGCAGGGAGTGCAGCACGCCGGTGACTATCCGCGCCTCCGAGCGCAGCTGGCCCGGCGTCTGGGTCGTCTCGTTCACGCACACCACGGTAAACAGCGAACCCCCCTCGGGGCGTCCCCACCGAAGCGGATCTGCCACCGTCCGTCTCAAGTACTACGCGGCGCGCCCGGCACCGCCGGCTCACCCGCCGCGCACCAGCCCCAGCAGGGTGCGAAAGGCCCCGGTGCCGGGCGTCAGCGCGGCGTAGTGGCCGGTGCCGGGCAGCTCGCGCAGTGCGGTGGCGGCCGGGTGGGCGGCGGCGTAGCGACGCGAGAGGTCCGGCGGGACGTCCTGGTCGTCGGTGCCGTGCAGCAGCGTGACCGGGACGCCGACGGGCGGGTGGCGCAGCGGGTCGGCGGCGGCCAGTCGGCCGGCGAAACCGGGCCCGGCACCGAGGAGTTCGGCGACCGCGCCGCCACTGAGGCCCAGCGCGTGGGCGCGCGCCAGGTCGGCGACGGGGGCCACCGCGACGACCCGGGTCACCGGCGTCCCCGGACGGGCGGCGGCGAGCAGCGCCAGGTGACCGCCGGCGGAGTGCCCGACGAGCACGACCTGGCGGGGCCGGCCCGCGGGGTCCGCCGCGACACCGGCCGCCGCGGCGAGGGCCGCCGGGACGTCGTCGAACGTCTCCGGCACACCGCCGCCCGCACCGACCCGCCGGTATTCGACGAGCGCGACCGGCAGCCCGTGCCGGGCCAGCTCCGCCGCGCACGGCGAGAGGTGGCGCCGGTCGTAGGCGGCCCGCCAGAACCCGCCGTGCAGGAGGACGACGAGGGGCCCGGCCCCCGCCCCGTACAGGTCCACGACCTGGTCGGGGTGGGGGCCGTAGGCGAGCGTGCGATCCGGCGCCACCGGGGCGAGCCCCAGCAGCGCCGCCTCCTCGTCCGCCGCGCTCACCCGGCGGCACCGCCGAGCGCCGGCCCCGATCCCGAGCCCGGTCCCGTCGTGGCCGGGTCGCGCAGGACCTCGCCGAGCACCCACGCCGCCCGCTCCGCGTCCGCGAAGGTGGTGTAGAGCGGCGTGAAGCCGAAGCGCAGCACGTCCGGGTGGCGGAAGTCGCCGACCACGCCGCGCCGGATCAGCTCCGCCATGACCCGGCCGGCCACGGGCGTCCCACCCTCCTCCACCGGGGCGGACGGGTCGGGGACGCACGCCAACGACACCTGGCTGCCGCGCCGCCGATGGTCGGCCGGGGTCACCGAACGGACCCGCCCGGCCGGCGCGTACGCCGCCACGCACTCCAGGAAGAAGTCGCTCAGCGCCAGGCTCTTGGCCCGCACGTCCTCGATGGCGACGCCCTCCCACGCCTCCAGCGCCGCCTCCAGGGCCAGCAGCGAGAGGATGTCGGGGGTGCCCACGCGGCCGCGCAGGATGCCGTCGGCCGGGGTGTAGCCGGGGTCCATGCCGAACGGGTCGGCGTGCGAGTTCCAGCCGGGCAGCGGCGACTCGAACTGGTCCTGGAGGCCCGTGCGGAGGTAGAGGTACGCGGGCGAACCCGGGCCGCCGTTGAGGTACTTGTAGGTGCAGCCCACCGCGAGGTCCACCCCGCAGGCGTCCAGCGCGACCGGCAGCGCCCCGGCACTGTGGCACAGGTCCCAGACCGCCAGCGCGCCCGCGGTGTGCAACGCGGAGGTGATCGCGGCCATGTCGTTCAACTCGCCGGTGCGGTAGTCGACGTGGTTGACCAGCGCCAACGCGGTCCGCTCGGTGACCTCGTCGGCGATCCGCGCGGGCTCGACCGGCCGGACCGCCAGCCCCGCCATGCGGGCCGCGGAACGGGCGACGTAACCGTCGGTGGGGAAGGTCGTGGCGTCGACCAGGATCTCCGTGCAGCCCTTCCCGGCCATCCGGATGCCGCCGGTCACCGCCTTGAAGACGTTGACGCTGGTGGAGTCGCCGACCACCACCTGGCCGGGGGCCGCCCCGATGAGCGGGGCGATCTTCTCGCCGATCCGCTCGGGCGCGGTCCACCAACCGGCTTCGGTCCAGGACCGGATGCGCAGTTCGCCCCACTCGTGGTGGATCACCTCGGCGATCCGCCCGGGCACCGACCGGGGCAGCGCACCCAGCGAATTGCCGTCCAGGTAGACGGTGTCGTCGTCGAGGACGAACCGGTCGCGGGTGGTGGCGAGGGGCCCGGCGGCGTCCAACTCCGCGGCGCGGGCCGCCTGCGTACGGGCCACGGCAGCGGCGGGGCCGGGGCTCATCGGGCTCTCGGGGCTCTCAGACATGGCTTCGCGCCGTCCACAGCTCGGGGAAGACGTTCTTGCGGGCCCGCTTCTCCAACCAGGCGACGCCCGCGGACCCGCCGGTGCCCATCTTCGCGCCCATGGCCCGCCGGGTCGCGACCAGATGGTCGTTGCGCCAGCGCCAGACCAGCTCCGCGACGTCGGTCAACAGCTCGCCGAGCCGCACGAGTTCGGAGTCCTGCGGGCCGGCGAAGACCGCGGCCCAGACCTCCTCGACGGCCGGGTCCGCCTCGTGGCGCCGGGTCGGGTCGCGCCGCAGGACGTCCTGCGGGACCGGGTGGCCGCGGCGGGCCAACAACCCCAGCACCTCGTCGTACAGGCTCGGCTCGTGCAGCGCCTTCTCCAGCGCGGCGTGGTCCTGGGGCGAGCCGCGGTGCGGCACCAGCATCGACGCCGACTTCTCGCCGAGCAGGAACTCCATCCGCCGGTACATCGCGGACTGGAAGCCGCTGCCCTCGCCGAGCGCGTCGCGGTAGGCGTTGAACTGGGCGGGCGTCAGCCGGGCGAGCGGCTTCCACGCCGCGTTCAGCGCCTCCAGCTCCCACGTGGAACGGCGCAGCGCGTCCATCGCCACCGGCAGGTCGTCCCGGCGCAGCGCCTCGGCGGCGGTGTGCCACTCGTGGACGAGGGCGGTGAACCACAGCTCCATCACCTGGGTGGTGACCAGGAAGACCATCTCGCCCGGGTCGTCGGAGTGGAGCTGCTGGAGGTGGGTGAGGACGCTCGCGCGGACGTAGTCCTCGTACGGGGTGGGGGCGCCGGCGCCGATGCTCAGGTCGGGGCCGAAGGGCGGGTCCGCCTCACTGGACGCGGCGTCCGGCGACGCCGGAGCGCGGTCCGCGGGATGGGTGGGAGACGGTTGCGACATGAGGGACTCCTCAGGTGCGAACTACCGGGTAGCGGTCCGCTCCTTCCTCGTCGGCTCGGGAGCCCCGGTCCCCTCGGGCGCGGGATGACCCGGCCCACTGGAAATCATCGGTGCTGCACCACCACCGCGCAAGGGCCGGCCGCGATCTTGCGGCCGGCCCCGCGGCGGCTCAGCCGAGCGTGTTGGCCGCGGTCGGCGAGGAGTCGCGCAGGAACGTCGAGCACCGCTCGTACTCCGCCTGCTCGCCGATCGTCTGGGCGGCGCGGGCGAGGGCGTGCAGCGCGCGCAGGAAGCCGCGGTTGGGCTCGTGCTCGAACGGCACCGGGCCGTGGCCCTTCCAACCGGCCCGGCGCAGCGAGTCCAGGCCGCGGTGGTAGCCGGTGCGGGCGTAGGCGTAGGACTCCACGACCCGGCCGGCCTCGAACGCGTCGTCGGCCAGCTGGGCCCAGGCCAGGGAGGAGGCCGGGTACTTCGCGGCGACGTCGGCCGGCGCGGTGCCCGAGGCGAGCAGCGCACGGGGCTCCGGGTCGTCGGGCAGGTGGGTCGGGGGCGGTCCCCCGAGGAGGTTCTCGTGAATGGGCATGGTCCCAGTCTGCCCGGTCGCTGCGCTTCTGCGCTTGGGCGCCTTCCCACGTTGTCGGCGTTCCCGCCGTGGGGGTTCGGGTGTTGCGCCTGCGGCGCGGGGGCCGCTGCGCGGGGCTTGTGGGGTGCGGAGCCGCTGCGCGGGGCTTGACCGCTGTGGTGCGGGGGCGGGGGGGGGGGGGGGGGGGGGGGCGGA
>NZ_BAAARK010000032.1:0-80787 GCF_039532155.1 Streptomyces lunalinharesii | reverse complement strand
GGGGCGTCGCCCCTTTGTCGTTCGTGGTGGCGGGTCCGGGGGCTGCGGGGTGGGTGGTCGGACTGCTGCGCTTTACGTCCGACCACACACCCCTCCGCCCCCGAACCCTCCTGTGCGTGGTGGGCCGCGCCCCGGTGGGGGGTTGGGGGAGGGAGAAGCCTGGGGCTCGCGGGCATGGAAGGGGCTTGCCCCGGTGGGGAGTTGGGGGAGGGGGAAGCCGGGGCTGGCGTGCGTGGAGGGTGTGCCCCGGGGGGGATGCCTGGTGTTCGGGGCTCAGGTGTCGTGGAGGGCTTGGTGGAGTTCGGTGTTGGCCACCAGGATGCCGCCGTCCACGGGGAGGGTGATGCCGGTGACCCAGGAGGCGTCGGGGGAGGCGAGGTAGGCGACGGCGGCGGCGATGTCCTCGGGGCGGCCGACGCGGCCCAACGGGTAGACGGCCGCCGCCCGTTCGAGGTGGTCCTCGCGGCCGGTCCAGTTGGGGGTGTGGACGGTGCCCGGTGCGACGAGGTTGACGCGGACGCCGCGGGGCGCGGCGTGGCCGGAGAGGGTGCGGGTCAGGCTGGCCAGGCCGGCCTTGGCGGCGCTGTAGGCGTGGTTGCCGAAGTCCTGGATGCCGTTGACCGACCCGATGTTGACGATCGAGCCGCGGCCACCGGCGGCGGCCAGGTGCGGCAGCGCGGCCCGGGCGCAGCGCATCGCGCCGGTCAGGGTGGCGTCGAGGTCGGCGGCCCATTCGTCGTCCGGGGTGTCCTCGAAGCGGGGGACGTCGGGGTGGCAGCCGAAGGCGTTGTTGACGAGGGTGTCCAGGCCGCCGAAGCGCTCCACCGCGTGCGCGACGGCCGCCTCCACCGCGGCCCGGTCCCCGACGTCGCAGGCCCTCGCCTCCGCGGCGCCGCCCTCCGCCCGGATCGTCTGCGCGGCCCCCTCGGCACGCGGCCCGTCCAGGTCGGTGAGCAACACCCGGGCCCCTTCCTCGGCCAACCGCCGGGCCGTGGCCTCGCCGATGCCCCGCCCGGCCCCCGTGATCAGTACGCGGTATCCCTCGAATCGCCTCATGAGGCTTACCTACCCTCCCGCCCCCCGAAGCTTTCCCTCCCTCAACTCCCCACCCGGGCACACCCCTTCCACACACGCGAGGCCCAGGGTTCTCCCTCCCCAACTCCCCACCGGGGCGCGGCCCCCCACGCACAGGCGGGTCCGGGGGCTGCGGGGTGGGTTGTCGGACGTAAAGCGCAGCAGTCCGACAACCCACCCCGCGGCCCCCGGACCCGCCACCACGAACGACAAAGGGGCGACGCCCCACACCCCACCCCCGCCGAAGGCGAAAGACAGACGCCCCACGGCGGCAAACCCGACAACGTGGGAATTCAGCCGCCCACGGCGGCCACCGCACGGACGAGCGCCTGCGCCCGCGGATCCGCGGTCACGTTCGGCTGCATGCCGTTGGTGACGTAGCCGAAGGCGATCCCGCGCTCGGGGTCCGCGAAGGCCAGGGCGCCGCCGCGGCCGGGGTGGCCGAACGAGCCGGGGCCGAGGAGCGGGGAGGACGGGCCGTGCAGCATGAAGCCGAGGCCGAAGCGGGTGGCGACGAGGAGGGTGCGGTCGGGGCCGGCGGACTCCTCGGTGCGGGCGAGTGTGAGGGTGGCCGGGGCGAAGAGCCGGGGGTGGTCGTCGACCGGGCCGATCAGTGCGGCGTAGACGCGGGCCAGTGCGGGGGCGGTGGCGATGCCGGCGGAGGCGGGGAGTTCGGCGGCGCGGTAGGCGTCGGCGTTCTCGTCGGGGGCCGGGGAGATCGCGGCGAAGGCGCGGCTGGTGAGGGAGGTCGGGTCGGCGTACGCGTCGGCGACCGACTTCTTGGGGCGGGCCCGCAGGCCGGCGGAGGCGGGGCGGGGCGGGGCCGCGACGCGGGCGAGGCGGCCGACGCGGGGGCGGGCCTCGTCGGGCAGGCCGATCCACAGGTCGAGGTCGAGCGGCCGGGATATCTCGTCGGCGACCCAGGCGCCGAGGGTGCGACCGGTGACCCGCAGCACGAGTTCGCCCAGCAGCCAGCTGTAGGTCTGGGCGTGGTAGCCGTGGTCGGTGCCGGGCGTCCAGGCGGGGGCCTGGGCGGCGACCGCGGCCGGGCCGCTGACGCCGTCGATGGCCTGGGCGGGGGTGAGCGGGGTGTCCAGGGCGGGGACGCCGGCGCGGTGCGCGAGGAGGTGGCGGACCAGGACGCGGTCCTTGCCGGCGGCCTTGAACTCGGGCCAGTAGGTGCCAACGGGGGCGTCCAGGTCGAGCAGGCCGCGCTGGTGCAGCAGGAGCGGGACGGTGGCGGCGATGCCCTTGGTGGCGGAGCGGACGATCTGGGCGGTGCCGGGCTCCCAGGGGGCGGCCGTGGCGTCGCCCCGTTCGGCGTCGCCGTCCTTGGTGCCGCCCCAGAGGTCGACGACCTTGCGGCCGTCCCGGTAGACGGCCACCGCCGCTCCGCGCTCGCCGCGCTCGGCGAAGTTGGCTGCGAAGGCGTCCCGGACCGGCTCGAAGCCGTCCTCGACCGTGCCCTGGACGTCCACCCTGAATCCCGCTTCCCGCTTTTCCCGTCGCTTTTGTGACCCATCAATGGTGCAACGCCGGGATCCATGCTCATGACCAGGGGCGCCGACAGGGACCGGGGCCGTGGCCTTCCTCACATCCGTCCGCGGGGCGGGGCGGTCAGCCGGGCAGGGTCACCGAGCGCGGGTCGAAGCCGAACGGCAGCTCCAGGCGGTGGCCGCGCATCAGCTCCTCGTCGCAGAGCAGTTCCTGGGTGGTGCCGTCGGCGACGATCACCCCGCCGGAGAGCACCACGGACCGCGGGCACAGCTCCAGGGCGTACGGCAGGTCGTGGGTGACCATCAGGACGGTGACGTCCAACGAGCGCAGGATGTCGGCGAGTTCGCGGCGGGAGGCCGGGTCGAGGTTGGAGGACGGCTCGTCCAGGACGAGGATCTCGGGGCGCATGGCGAGGACGGTGGCGACGGCGACGCGGCGGCGCTGGCCGAAGGAGAGGTGGTGCGGCGGGCGGTCGGCGAAGGCGGTCATGCCGACCCGGTCGAGCGCCTCGGTGACGCGGGCGTCGAGGGCGGCGCCGCGCAGGCCGGCGGCGGCCGGGCCGAAGGCGACGTCCTCCCGGACGGTCGGCATGAACAGCTGGTCGTCGGGGTCCTGGAAGACGATGCCGACCCGGCGCCGGATCTCGGCGAGGTGCCGCTTGGCGACCGGCAGGCCGGCGACGGTGACCGTGCCGGCGCCGGCTTCGAGGATGCCGTTGAGGTGCAGCACGAGGGTGGTCTTGCCGGCGCCGTTGGGGCCGAGCAGGGCGACCCGTTCGCCGCGCCGGAGGGTCAGGTCGACGCCGAACAGGGCCTGGTGGCCGTCGGGGTAGGCGTAGGCGAGGCCGGCGACGGCGAGCGACGGGGCGGGGGCGGGGGTACTCACAGGGTCCATCCCAGGAGGCAGACGGCCAGTGCGGCGAGCGGGAGGGCGGCCGCACGGGTCCATTGGGTGCGGGTGGCGGTGGTCCGGTCGAGGACGGGCATGGTGCCGGTGTAGCCGCGGCTGACCATGGCGAGGTGGACGCGTTCGCCGCGCTCGTAGGAGCGGATGAACAGGGCGCCGGCGGACTTGGCGAGCACGCCCCAGTGGCGCACGCCGCGCGCTTCGAAGCCGCGGGAGAGCCGGGCGATCCGCATCCGCCGCATCTCGTCGGTGATCACGTCGCCGTAGCGGATCATGAAGCCGGCGATCTGGACCAGCAGCGGCGGCACCTTCAGCCGCTCCAGGCCCAGCAGCAGCTGCCGTAGTTCGGTGGTGGCGGCCAGGAGGACGGAGGCGGCGACGCCCAGCGTCCCCTTGGCGAGGATGTTCCAGGCGCCCCACAGGCCGCCCACGCTCAGGTCCAGCCCGAGGACGTGGGTGCGCGGGCCCTGGGCGACGAACGGCATCAGCACCGCGAACGCCACGAACGGCACCTCGATCAGCAGCCGCCTGAGCAGGAAGCCGGCCGGGACGCGGGCGGCCGCGGCGACCGCCGCCAGCAGCACCGCGTAGAGCGCGAACGCCCAGACGGCGGTGCGCGGGGTGGCGACGACGACCAGGACGAAGCCGAGGACCGCGGCGATCTTGCAGTGCGCCGGGAGGGCGTGGACCGGGGAGGCGCCGTCCCGGTAGAGCTTGTGGGCGTGGCCCGCGCCCATGTCAGCCCTGCTCGGCGGGGGCGGGGGCGGGGGCGTCGGCGTCGGCGGCCGGGGTGGCGGCGGCCTTGCGGCGGCGCAGCACGACGAAGACGCCGGTGCCGACGGCGAGGGTGGCGGCGACGCCGATGACGCCGGCGAGGCCGCCGGCCAGCCGCGGGTCGGCGATGTCCTTGACGCTGTAGTCGGCGAGCGGGGAGTCGGCCGCGGCGTGCGCTTCGGTCTTGCTGTCCAGGCCCTTGTCGTGGGCGACCTTCTCCAGGCCGTCGGGGCTGCTGGAGGCGTAGTAGCTGAGGCCGCCGGCGCACAGCAGGGCGGCGGCGAGGCCGGCCAGCCACAGCGGGCGGGTCGAGCGGCGGGGGGCGGCGGGCGCGGGCGTCGGGGTCGAGGCCGGAGCCGAGGCCGGGGTCGGCTCGTCGGCGGTGGTCTGGTCCGGCGCGGCGGCCGGGGCGGTGCCGGCCAGCGGGGCGGTGCGCAGCTCCAGCGGGCGGGCCAGGTCGCGGGCGCCGTGGACGAGGTCGGGGCGGACCGCGATCACGGCGCCGACGGTGAGGGCAGTGATCACGGCTTCGCCGAGGCCGATCAGCACGTGCACCCCGACCATGGCGGTGAAGACCTTGCCGATCGGCACGTCGGTGGTGCCGCCCAGGGCGTACAGGGCGGTGAAGCAGACGGCGGCGGCGGGCACCGAGAGCAGGGCGGCGGCGAACGAGGCGACGGTGATCGAGCGGCGGGTGCGCGGCAGCACCTTCACCAGCAGCCGGAAGACGCCGTAGGCGACGACGGTGGTGGTCAGCGCCATGTCGGAGATGTTGATGCCGAGCGCGGTCAGCCCGCCGTCGGCGAACAGCACGCCCTGCATCAGCAGCACCACGGACACGCACAGCACGCCGGTGTACGGGCCGACGAGGATCGCCGCGAGGGCACCGCCCAGCAGGTGCCCGCTGGTGCCGGCGGCGACCGGGAAGTTCAGCATCTGCACGGCGAAGATGAACGCCGCGACCAGCCCGGCGAGCGGCGCGGTGCGGTCCGCGCCGGTGCCGCCGCCCGTGCCGGCACCCGCCAGTTCGCGCCGGGCGCCGCGCAGGCTGACCGCCACCGCGGCGGCGGCGACCACCCCGGCCGCCGCCGACACCGGCGCGTTGATGAATCCGTCGGGTACGTGCATCTTCAGACTTCTTTCGCTTCCGGCGCCGCAACCCGACGATGATGTGGGTCCTGCAACCAACTTGCAAGAGCGCCCGCCATGCGGGACGGCCCGGCCGCCGCCGCGCGCCCCCGTCCACCCCCGCACCGCCATTGACTCTTGGGCCCCGCTCCCGCACCCTCCCGGCCATGGCTGCCCAGGAAGCACCCCAGGCCCCCGTCTCCGGTCCCGCCGCGTTCACGCCCTGCGCCGGGGAGGGCTGGCGCGCCCCGTGGGACATGTACGCGGCCCTGCGGGACCGCGATCCGCTGCACCACGTCGACGACGGCGACTACTGGGTGCTCTCCCGCTACGCGGACGTGCTCGCCGCCGCCCGCGACACCGAGCGGTTCTCCTCCGCCGGCGGCCTGACCTTCACCTACGGCGAGCGGGAGCGGCTCGGCATCACCGACGCCGCCCCGATGGTGATGCTGGACCCGCCCGAACACACCGACTTCCGGCGGCTGGTCACCCGCGGCTACACCCCGCGCCGGGTGGCCGCCATCGAGCCGGACGTGCGCGCCTTCGTCCGGGACCGGCTGGACCGGATCGCCGCGCTCGGCGGCGGCTGCGACATCGTCACGGAGCTGTTCAAACCGCTGCCCAGCTTCGTCGTCGGCCGCTACCTCGGGGTGCCGGAGGCGGACCGGAGCCGCTTCGACGGCTGGACGCACGCCATCGTGGAGGCCAACGCGCTGGGCGACCCGCTGGCCGCGGTCGAGGCGGTGGGCGGGCTGTTCGGCTACTTCACCGAGCTGGTCGAGCGGCGGCGCGCCGAACCGGCCGACGACACCGTCTCCGACCTGGTGGGACTGCTGCCGCCGGACGACGGCACCGCGCTGCTGCGGATCCTCGGCTTCGCCTTCACCATGGTCGCCGGCGGCAACGACACCACCACCGGCCTGCTGGGCGGCGCCGCGGAGCTGCTGACCGCCGACCCGGACCGGCGCCGCGCCCTGCTCGACTCCCCCGCCCGGCTGCCGGCGGCCGTCGAGGAGCTGCTCCGGCTGACCTCCCCGGTGCAGTGCCTGGCCCGCACCGTCACCGCCGACACCACCCTGCACGGCGTCACCGTCCCGGCCGGCCGCAAGGTGCTGCTGCTGTACGGCGCCGCCAACCGCGACCCGCGCGCGTTCGGCCCGGACGCCGACCGGCTGGACCTCACCCGCGACGGGCCGCAGCACCTCGCCTTCACCCACGGCCCGCACCACTGCCTGGGCGCGGCCGCGGCCCGACTGGTCGCCCGGGTCGCGCTGGCGGAACTCCTGGGCCGTTTCCCGGACTTCGCGGTGGACGCGGCCGGCGGCACCTTCGCGGACGGCCACTACGTGCGGCGGTACGCGACGCTGCCGTTCGTCACCGGCCGGGGGTGACGGGTGCCGTTCCCGGGCCCGGCGCGCGGCGCCTCGGGCGCGGCCGAAACGCGCCGGCCGGGCGGGCCGTGGGGACAGGCCGAGTTGCCGCCCGCCCGCGGCGCCGAAACCATGGGTGGGTGAGCGATGCACCGTTCCTAGCGATGGCGGCCCGTGTCGGCCGCATCACTGTGTGCCGGACAGGGTCCGGTTGCGCCCCGAACGGTCTTGGGCACAGGGAACAGCACGAGCTGGTCGCTTCGGCTCCCGCAGGTCTTGCCGCCACGGTGTGGCGTGCCCGGGGTCCTGGGCGGGCTCGGGGCCCCACACGCCCGCGGGCGTGGCACGGTCTGGCCGGTAGCTCTCCGCGCCGCCATCCTCCGGTGACGGACGGTCACACCTGGCCGACGCCGTGCCCCGTGTCCGAGGGCGCGTCTGCCGATGGCCACAGAAGCGGCGTGATGCCTGGTGGCCGTGGTCTGGTGGGTCTGTTGCTGGAGAGGCCGGTGCCAGTGCTGACCCCCCCAGCGGGACGTGTACGCAGGATCGACCGCGATCACAGTCAGGCCCCGGTGGTAGGCCATGCCGCGCAGGCGCTCGCGGAAGCGGGCCGTGGGGATTCCCGCCACGGTGCGCCGGAAGCATTTGCCCCGTCGGCCGCGCCCCATGGTCTCCCGACCTGTGGCCCGGGCGACGGCGAAGCCGAGGTCCTCGATCGCAATACCGGCACAACCGTGCTGCTCCGCCACGTGGAGAACTTCGCTGATCGCGGTCCGCAGGCGCCCGTCACGCCGAGGGGTACGGCCACTGAGGTCCATGCTGACGGTGAACGGCTCGCCCACAGGGTTGCCATGGGGGTCGACAACGCAGGCTGCGAGATGGTCGGCGTTGAGGTCCACCCCCAGCAACCGCGCCCCTCGCGCCGCAAGCTGCTCCGGGGTGGACGGTGCCGCCTTCGCGGTGGACCAGGATGCGTCGAGGTACCAGCGGTCGCGCACCGGTTCGTACACGATGTCGTAGCGCACCGCCCTGTGGGAGGTCACGCGATCCAGCCACTCCTCCCGTCGGTGAGAGAAACGAGCGGTGCACGAGAGCCGGTAGCGGCCACGAGGCTCGTTGGCATGGTGCCGCAACGGGGCAGGCAGCACGATCGTCACGCCGCCGCCGTCCGGCTCCACCGTGATCGTGTAGTTGCCATAAGGGGCGCCGGACTCACCGTCGGCGGTGAGGAACATCCGCTCCGCGTGCCACCGCCGCCGCCACTCATGCTCGGTGAGTCCTGCGTCGGGCAGGTTGTGCCGCACCTTCGCCAACCGCCGACCACCCACGACGACCGCCGGGCGGCCGGTTTCGATACGCCGCTCGACGGCAGTCAGACGTGTGGTGATCGCACTCAAGCGGCGCTGCTTCTCGAAGCGTTCGGCCTGATCGGTGTACCCGCGCGCCCCCTGCTCACGGCGTCCGCACTCCGCCTTCAAACGGGCGGTCAGCTTACGAACCGCCCGGCGCAGACCAGCCCTCTCGTCCAACAGGCACCGCTTCGACAGCTGGTACTGGTCCTCGCTGACGCGGGTGATGGCCCCGGCCCAACGAGAGGACGACCGCGCCGTCAGAAGCTTCTTCCGGTCCGCCCGCCGGGTCTCCTTGGCTGCGACGTCGCCGATGCGGACCCGCTCAGCCAGATCAACACGGGCCAGATGGCCAAGATGCCGACCGACCTGGCACAGCACCTCCGCATCGTGGGCGGGCAGCCTAAGCCGGTCGCGGATTCGGGCACCACGCGGCGCAGACACCGTGAAGGGACCGGCCATCGCCCGTACTCTCCGCGTCATGCCAGCCCCCCACCCGTACATCCGAAAACCCGTACCCAGAACAACGATGCGCCCCCGCGAGAGCACCTTTCGACCGATCTGACGAGAACCACCCAGACGAGTGGCCGCGTGATTCTTTATGACCGACACCTGTGACACCAGTCGCCCCGACGAGGCGCCCGGGCCGCCCCCTGGGCGGGAGCAGCCGGGAACCACAAAAGGCGCTGCCCCACGCGGTCGCCTGCGCCGCGTGCCACAGGGCCCGGACCGGCCGCCCGGCTCGTACCTGCGCTACCCGCACCTCCACGGCGACCTGCTCTGCTTCGCCGCCGAGGACGACCTGTGGCTGGCGCCGCTCGTGCCGGACGGGGCAGAGCCGGGCCGGGCCTGGCGGCTGACCGTGGACCGGACCCGGGTCGGGCACCCGCGGTTCTCGCCCGACGGCACCCGGATCGCCTTCACCACCTGGCGCAGCCTGGACCCGGAGATCCACCTGGTGCCGGTGGCGGGCGGGCCGGCCCGCCGGCTCACGTACTGGGGCAGCACCGACGCCCGGGTCTGCGGCTGGACGCCGCCGGACCACGACGGGCAGGCGCAGATCCTCGCGGTGTCCTCGCACGGCCAGCCGTTCTCGTACTACTCGTGGGCCTACTGCCTGCCCACCGACGGCAGTCCGGGCGGCCAGCTGCCGTGGGGGCCGGTCGCCGACATCGCGCTGGCCGACCTCGCCGGGGAGCGGCGGACCCTGCTGCTCAGCGGCAAGCCGCCGCACGAGCCGGCGTCCTGGAAGCGCTACCGGGGCGGGGCGATGGGCCGGATGTGGCTGCACGGCACCCGGCTGCTGCCGGACCTGGCCGGGCACCTGGACGCGGTGATGTTCACCGCCGGCCGGATCGCCTTCCTCTCCGACCACGAGGGCGTCGGCAACGTCTACTCCTGCCTGCCGGACGGCACCGACCTGCGCCGGCACAGCGACCACCGCGACTTCTACGCCCGGCACGCCTCGACCGACGGTTCCCGGATCGTCTACCAGTGCGCCGGCGACCTGTGGTTGATCGACGACCTGTCGCCGGCGGCGGTGCCGCGGAAGCTCGCGGTGCGCCTCGGCGGGCCGCGGGCCGGCCGCCGCAGCTACCAGGTGCCAGCCGCCTCGCACGTCACCGGCCTGGCGGTGGACGCCACCGGACGGGCCAGCGCGGTCGGGGTCCGCGGCAGCCTGTACTGGCTCACCCACCGCGACGGCCCGGCCCGCACCATCCACGACGTCCCGGGCGTGCGGGTGCGGCTGCCGGTGATGTTGGGCGCCACCGGGCGGATCGCGTACGTGACGGACGCCGAGGGCGAGGACGCCGTCGAGGTCGCCAACCTGCCGCGGGCCAGCGGTCCGGGCACCCCGCGCCGGCTGGCGGCCGGGGCGGTGGGCCGGGTGCACGAGCTGGTCTCCGCGCCGGACGGCGAGCGGCTGGCGGTGGCCACCCACGACGGGCGGCTGCTGCTGGTGGAGACGGGCCCGCCGGAGGAGGGCGCGGCGGGCGACGGCGGGCCGGTCCAGGAGGTCACCGAGGTGGCCCGGTCCGGCAACGGCCCGGTCCGCGACCTGGCCTTCTCACCGGATTCGCGGTGGCTCACCTGGTCGCACCCGGGCATCGGCCGCAGCCTGCGGATGATCAAGATGGCCCGGTTGTCGGACCGGCACGTCGTGGACGTCACCAACGGCCGCTTCGAGGACGAGCAGCCGGTGTTCACCCGCGATGGCCGCTACCTCGCCTTCCTGTCCTGGCGCGGTTTCGACCCGGTCTACGACGTGCACACCGGCGACCTGTCGTTCCCGTTGGGGTGCCGCCCCTACCTGGTGCCGCTGTCGTCGGCGACGCCGTCCCCGTTCGCGCTGTCCCCGGAGGGGCGGCCGGCGGCCGGCGGGCTGGATCCGGACGAGAGCCCCCCGCCCGGCGAGGGTCCGGTGCTGGTGGAGGTGGAGGGGCTGGCGAACCGCGTCACGCCGTTCCCGGTCGCCGCGTCCAAGTACTCCGCGCTGAAACCGGTCAGCGGCGGCGGCCTGGTGTGGCTGCGCTGGCCGATCTCCGGCGCGCTGGGCGAGACCTTCGCCAACCCGGCCGACACCTCCGGCCGGCCCACCTTGGAGCACTTCGACCTGACCAAGGCCCGGCGCACCGAACTCACCAGCTCCCTGGACGGGTTCGCGCTCAGCGGCGACGGCACCCGGCTGGTCGTCAACGACGAGGGCGAGCTGCGCGCGGTGCCGGCCACCGAGTCGGCGGACGGCGACACCACGGTCTACCTGGACCTGCGGCGCATCCTGCACGACGTGGACCCGGAGGCGGAGTGGCGGCAGGCGTTCGACGAGGCGGGCCGGATCGTCCGGGCGTACTTCTGGGACCCCAAGCTGTGCGGCATCGACTGGGAGGACGTGCTGGCGCAGTACCGGCCGCTGCTGGAACGGGTCGCCAGCCCGGACGAGTTCGCCGACCTGCTGCGCGAGGTGCTGGGCGAGCTGGGCACCTCGCACGCCTACGTCAGCGGCGCCCGGCGCAACGAGGGACCGCCGCACTACCAGCGCCCGATCGGCCTGCTCGGCGCCAACTTCGTCTACCGGGACGGGCGTTGGGTGGTCAAGCGGATCCTGCCCGGTGAGTCCTCGGACTCCAAGGCCCGTTCACCGCTGGCCGGCACGGGCATCCGCGACGGCAGTGCGCTGACCCACGTCGACGGCCGCCCGGTGGACCCGGTGACCGGCCCGTACCCGCTGCTGGCCGCGGCGGGCGGGACGACCGTGGAGCTGACCTTCGCCCCGCCGGCCACCCCGGCGTCGCCGGGGGACGACGCCGCGGACGCCCTCGCCCCCGAGGCGGCGGGCAACGGCCACGCCCGGCGGGTCGCGGTGGTCCCGCTGATCGACGAGCGGCCGCTGCGCTACCAGGACTGGGTGGCCAAACGGCGTGCCGTGGTAAGGGAGTTGAGCGACGGCCGGTGTGGCTACCTGCACATCCCCGACATGGGCGGTTCGGGCTGGGCGCAGTTCAACCGCGACCTGCGGCGCGAGGTGGCGATGCCCGCGCTGATCGTGGACGTGCGCGGCAACGCCGGCGGCAACATCTCCGAGCTGGTCATCGAGAAGCTGACCCGGACCATCATGGGCTGGGACCTGACCCGGGACGCCGAGCCGGTGTCGTACACCAGCAACGCGCCGCGCGGCCCGGTGGTCGCGCTCGCCGACGAGATGACCTCGTCCGACGGGGACATGATCACCGCGGCCTTCAAGCTCCAGGGCATCGGGCCGGTGGTCGGCACCCGGACCTGGGGCGGGGTGGTCGGCATGACCGGCCGGCACCGGCTCGGCGACGGCACCCAGATCACCGTCCCGATGAACGCGGCCTGGTTCCACCTCTACGGGTGGGGCGTGGAGAACCACGGCGTCGAGGTCGACATCGAGGCGTTGCGCTCCCCGCTGCACTGGGCGGAGGGCCGGCACCCGCAGCTCGGCGTCGCGGTGCGCACCGCGCTGGAACTCCTGGACCGGCACCCCGCGGCGGACCCGCCGGACCTCTCCGACGTGCCGGACCGCCGGCGCCCCTCGCTGCCCCCGCGCGGCGCCCACTGATCCGGCCCATCCACCGATCCGGTCGCCTGCCGGCCGACTGCCGGTCGCCGGCAGTCGGCCGGATACCCGGATACCGGTCACGGCACGCCGAAGAGGCGCACCCGGGGTCACCGGATGCGCCTCTCCACGAGGACGAACGACCCTCGTTCAAGACGTCAGGCGTCCGTCACTGCGGACGCCCGGGCATCAGCTCTCGAAGCGGTCCTCGACGTCGTCCAGCGACTGCTGGCCGCGCTCGCGGGCCTGCTGGCCACGCTCCTGGGACTGCTGGCCGCGCTCCTGGGACTGCTTCCCGCGCTCCTGGCCCTGCTGCTTGCCGCGCTCCTGGCCCTGCTGGGCCCGCCGCTTGGCCTCGTCCTTGAGCTGCTGCGCCTTGTCCTTGAACTGGTCTTCGATGCCCATGCTGGTCACTCCTGTGGGGGTGTTGGGGATCAGGCTCGACCAGCGTGACACGAACCGACATTCGTCGCATTTCGATCACATTCGGACACTCTCCGTGGCCCACCGCAGGTCGGAGCGCCCCCCGGCCGGCCCCTACCCGTTCAGCCGGGCCTTCTCGTCCGCCTCGCCACCGGCGCCGACCAGCCCGGGCCGGAACCCGTCGAGCCGGTCCCCGAAGCGCCGCATCTCGCGCTGCCCCACCGTCCCGATGAGCGACGGCAGATGGCCGCGCACCGACTGCATGCCGCGCAGCCACCACTGCCCGTAGACGTGCGCGGAACGGCGCTCGATGCCGGCCACGAGGCGGTCCACGGCCGGGCCCAGCGGATAGGTCTTGTTGGACGGCCAGGGCAGTCGCGCGCGCAACTCCCGCATCAGGTCCTCCCGGTCGGCGCCGCGCACCATGTCGGTGTCGGTCCAGCTCAGGTACCCGACGCCGACCCGGACGCCCTGGTAGCCGACCTCCGCGCGCAGGCTGTGCGCGAACGCCTCCACGCCCGACTTGGAGGCGCAGTACGCGCTCATCATCGGCGCCGGTGTGAGCGCGGCCAGCGAGGCGATCTGGAGGAA
The DNA here is from genome assembly GCF_039532155.1 of Streptomyces lunalinharesii. Classification (NCBI taxonomy): domain Bacteria; kingdom Bacillati; phylum Actinomycetota; class Actinomycetes; order Kitasatosporales; family Streptomycetaceae; genus Streptomyces; species Streptomyces lunalinharesii. Next base: position 67,597 of record NZ_BAAARK010000032.1, on the reverse strand, counting down.
GTAGCCGCGGGACTCCATCAGCACCGGCAGGAACGCCCGGGCGGTGACCGCGCTGCCGATCAGGTTGACCTCGATGACCCGCCGCCAGGCCACTGGATCGGAGTGCACGAACGGGCCGCCGGTCGCCACGCCGGCGTTGGCGACCACCACGTCGACCTTGCCGAAGCGGACCTTGACCTGCTCGGCGACCTCGGCCATCGCCTCGTGGTCGGTGACGTCGGCGTGCCAGTGGTGGGCCGGGCCGTGCAACGAGGCGGCGACCTCGCGCAGTTCGTCCGGCTCCAGGCCGACCAGTGCCAGGGTCGCGCCGCGCGCCGACAGCTTGCGCGCCAACAGCGCTCCGACCCCGCGCGCCGCGCCGGTGACGACCACGACCTGCCCGTCGAGCTTGCTTCCGTTCACGCCGTCTTCTCCTTCTTCTGCCGGGCCGGACGCTCGCCCCGGGGGGCCGGGGCGGTGGCCAGGTGGTCGCGGACGAGGTCCCGCAGGCGCCCGGCGACCGCGTCCGGGTCCTCGATCGGGGTCATGTGCCCGAGGCCGGGCAGCTCGGTCAGTCCCACGCACTGCGGGAGGACGGAGGCCAGCCGGCGGGCGTGTACGACGGGGGTGAGCCGGTCCGCGGTGCCCACGAGGACCGCGGTCGGTACCTCCAACCGGCTGACCGAGCGGGTGAGTTGCAGTTCGTACAGCACGTGGCCCCAGCGGAAGCGGACGCCCGGCGGGCAGGCGTGCACGATCCGTGCGCACGCCTCGATCTGCTCGGCGCTCGCCCCGGCGCCCAGCGTGGCGTACCGCAGGGCCCACTTGGCGGGCGGCGAGACCGGGCCGAGCGGGGCGCGGGAGCCCAGCAGCCGTCGGTGCGCCTGGCGGCGGCCACCGGGGGTGGGCAGCGGGAACACCCGGGCCTCGGACGCCAGGTCGGCGCTGCCGGTGCTGCACAGCAGGGCCGCCGCGGCGCGGGCGCGCAGCTCCGGCCGCTCGGCGGCCGCCATGATCGTCATGCCGCCCATGGAGTGCCCGCCGATGACGGCCCGCTCCCCGGGCGCGAGGGTCTGCTCCAAGACGGCGACCAGGTCGTCGGCGAGCGCGCGGGTGCTGTGGCCGGCGGGCGGGACGGCCGGGCTGCGCCCGTGTCCCCGCTGGTCGTAGAGCACCACCTGGTGGGTGTCGGCCAGGTCCCGGACGACCGGCGCCCAGAAGGCGGTCGAGCAGGTCCAACCGTGCGACAGGACCACCGTCGGGGCGCCCTCGGGCCCGTGGACCTCGGCGTACAGCCGGGAGCCGTCGGCGGAGGTGACGTCCAGCGTCCTGCGGGGCACCGGCGGGGCGTAGCGGCCCTGGGTGAGGTGCGCCGGCCGCCTCATGCCGCCACCTCCTCGGTGGCCGCGCGGCCGGTGCCGGTCCGGGCCGGTTCGTCGTCCGGTTCGGTCCGGGGCGGCCGGATCACCTCGTACTCGGCGAGGTCCACCTGTCGGGTCGCGCGGCGGAACTCCGCGGTGGTGCCGGGCCAGGCGGTGGTGTTGCGCCCGTTGGCGTCCAGGTACCAGCTGTCGCAGCCGCCGGTGTTCCAGACCGTGCGGGTCATCCGCTGCTGGACGGTGCGGGTCCACGCGTCCACCGCGGACCGGCGGGCGTCCAGGGCGATCCGGTCGCCGAGCAGGTCGAGTTGGCGCATGAAGTCGACGAGGTAGTTCAGCTGCGCCTCGATCATCAGGATCATCGAGCTGTTCCCCAGGCCGGTGTTGGGCCCGATGATGGTGAGGAAGTTGGGGAAGCCGGTCGCGCTGGCGCCGCGCAGGCCCTCCATGCCGTCCTTCCACTCCTCGGCCAGGGTGGTGCCCCCGATGCCGGTGACCCGCTGCGCGATCGGCATGTCGGTGACGTGGAAGCCGGTCCCGAAGACGATCGCGTCCGCCTCGACCTCGGTGCCGTCCGCCGCGACGAGGACGTTGCCCCGGATCTCGCGCAGTCCGGAGGACACCACGTCCACGTTGGGTCGGGCCAGCGCCGGGTACCAGGTGTTGGACAGCAGGATCCGCTTGCAGCCGATGCGGTAGTCGGGGGTCAGTCGGGCCTGGAGCGCCGGGTCCTTGATCGCCCGGCGCATGTGGGCCTTGGCGAGGGTCTCGACCAGCCCCAGTTCGTCGGGCCGCTTGGTGAACGCGCTGACCTGCAACTCCCGGATGGTCCACAGCAGTTGGCGGCGCAGCTGGCGGGTGGCCGGCACCTTGGTGTGCAGCCACCGCTCGACGGTGCTGATCCGCCGGTCGGCCCGCGGGATCACCCACGGCGGGGTCCGCTGGAACACCGTCAGCTTCCCCACCTCGGGCTGGATCGCCGGCACGATCTGGATCGCGGAGGCCCCGGTGCCGATCATGGCGACCCGCTTGCCCCGCAGGTCGTAGTCGTGGTCCCAGCGCGCCGAGTGGAAGACCTTGCCGGGGAAGTCCGCCAGCCCCGGGACGTCGGGGATCTGCGGGTCGGCGAGCGGACCGGCCGCCGACACCACCACGTCGGCGGTGAACGACCCCTGCGCGGTCTCGACCTCCCACCACGCCTTCTCGCCGTTCCAGGTCAGTTGGCGCACCTCGGCGTTGAACCGCAGGTGCGGCCGCAGCCCGAACGTGTCCGCCACCCGCTCCAGGTACGCCCGGATGTGGCGCTGGCCGCTGAAGTTGCGCGGCCACGCCGGGTTGGGCGCGAACGAGAACGAGTACAGGTGCGAGGGCACGTCGCAGGCGCATCCCGGATAGGTGTTGTCCCGCCAGGCGCCGCCCACCGAGTCCGCCCGTTCCAGGACCACGAAGTCGGTGATTCCGGCCCGCCGCAGCCGTACGGCGGCGCCCAGGCCGCCGAACCCCGATCCAATCACCGCCACCCGCACGTGCCGCTGCCCGTCGTCGGCCATGCCGCCACCTCTCGCATCGACGCTCCACCGTCTCCCAATCGCGCCAGCAATCACTGGCACGATTGGCACGGTTGGAGCGTAAGGCAGTCCCGTACTGAGCGGTAGGGGTGCGGCGGCAGGAAGTTACCTCCGGTCACCTCACAGCCCCGGCGGAGCCGCCCCGCATAGGCTGGCCCCGTGGCAGATCAGGCGGCAGCGCAGACCCCCAGCAACGCGGGCCCCCGCGGCGACGCGGCGGACGGCCCGCCCGCGACGCCCGAAGACCCCGCGAAGGAACGCGAGTTCCGGATGGCGGACCTCGCCAGGGAAGCCGGCATCACCGTCCGCACCCTGCGCTTCTACCGCGAGCGCAAGCTCATCCCGCCGCCCCGCCGCGAGGGCCGGATCGCCTGGTACAACGAGCACCACCTCGCCCGCCTGCGCACCGTCGCCGCCCTCCTGGAGCGCGGCCACACCCTCGGCGGGATCGCCGAACTCCTCACCGCCTTCGAGACCGGCCGCGACGTCGGCGAACTCCTCGGCCTGCCCAGCCCGCTGCTGACCCCCTGGTCCGAGGAGACCCCGGTCCGCCTCACCCCCGAGGAACTGGCCGACCACTTCAGCGGCGAGGTCACCCCGGAGAACCTCACCGCCTCCCTGGCCCTGGGCTACCTGGCGGTGGACGGCGACGAGTTCGTGCACATCAGCCGGCGCCTGCTGGATGTCTCCACCAGCCTCATCGCCCAGGGCGTCCCGCTGGCCGCGGTGCTGGAGGCCGGCGCCCGGGTCCGCGCGCACGCCGACGCCCTCGCCGACATCTTCACCACCCTCATCCGCACCCACCTGGTCCCCACGCTGAAGGACCTGCCCCGGGCCACCGAGAGCGTCGAGAACCTCCGCCCGCTGGCCAAGGGCGTCGTCGACGCCGAACTCTCCATGGCCATGGACCGCCGCATCCGCACCGAACTGGAGACCCTGCTGACCGGCGGGGCGCCCGCTCCGCACTCCCCCGGCCCCCCTCAGGCCGCGCAAGAGCAGCCGGCCCCCCGGGAGGGCTGAACCCCCCGGAGGGCCGGATCCGCGAACGGCGCGGGTGGGACTACGCCCCGTACGCCACCGTCACCGGCGCGTGGTCGCTCCACCGCTGGTCGTAGCTGGTCGCCCGCTCCACGTACGCCTTGACCGCACGGGCCGCCAGCCCGGGCGTGGACACGTGGTAGTCGATGCGCCACCCCGCGTCGTTGTCGAAGGCGCGCCCGCGGTAGGACCACCACGAGTACGGCCCCTCGCCCTCCGGGTGCAGGGCCCGGACGACGTCCACGTAGCCGCCCTGCTCCGCGTCGAGCACGGCGGACAGCCAGGACCGCTCCTCCGGCAGGAAGCCGGACTTCTTCTGGTTGGCCTTCCAGTTCTTCAGGTCGGCCTCCTGGTGGGCGATGTTCCAGTCGCCGCAGACCAGGACCTCGCGGCCGGCCGCCGCCGCCCGCTCCCGCAGCCCGACCAGGTACGGCAGGAACTCCGCCATGAAGCGTTCCTTCTCGTCCTGCCGCTCGGTGCCGACCTCGCCGGAGGGCAGGTAGAGGCTGGCCACCGTCACGCCCGGCAGGTCGGCCTCCACGTACCGGCCGCTGTCATCGAACTCCGCCGACCCGAAGCCCACCTGCACCCGCTCCGGCTCCTGCCGCGTGTAGAGCGAGACGCCGGCCCGGCCCTTGGCGGCGGCCGGCGCGTGCACCACGTGCCAGCCCGCCGGCTCCCGCACCTCGGCCGGCAGCTGGGCGGTCTCGGCCCGCACCTCCTGGAGGCACAGCACATCGGCGTCGGTCCCGGCCAGCCACGGCACGAAGCCCTTCTTGGCCGCGGCCCGCAGCCCGTTCACGTTCACAGAGGTCACGGTCAGCATCCCGGCACCCTACCCGCCGCCGCACCCGCCGCGTCCGGACCGTCCACCCCGGCCGACCGCCGGCCGCGGCGCCCGGCGGCGGCGACGTCACAGCCGCCAGGCGTTCCCCGGGTGCTCCAGCCACGCCCGCGCGCCGTCGGCCCCGAGGGTCAGGCCGAAGCGGTCGTGCGCGGGCCGGCCGCGCTCCGTCCACCACCGGAGGGCGGCCTCCGCCTCGTCCCAGAGCCGACGGTCCCCGTGTTGCCAGACCCGCGCGGCCCGGCCCTCCCGGAACTGCACGCAGGCCCACGACCGGTCCCCCAGCCCGTACAACCAGACCGGCCGTGCACCGTCCTCCTTCGCCGCGACCACCTGGAGGCACTGCGGCACCCGCAGCCCCAGGACGAAGCGGAGCACGTCGAACGGCCCCACGACGAACTCGTCCTCCGCGACGGACGTGGCGCTCTCGTCCCCGTCGGCCACACTGCCCGGCACGTGGTCCCGGTGGACGACCCGCGGCAGGCGTTGCGCCCGCAGCTTCATGAACTCGACGGGGCCGGTGAACCGGCCGGACGCACTCCGTCCGTCGTCACTCACGACCAGCCGGGCCACCGCGTCACCATTGCCGAAGTGGGTGCCCCAGGGGACCACCATCACCCCGCCCGGCCGGCACTGCGCCACCCACGCGTGGGGGAGCGCCCGCAGGCCGCAGGTCGCCACGACACGGTCGTAGGGCGCGCCCGCGGGGTGCCCCTCGAAGCCGTCGCCGTGCACGACCTCGACCGGACTGCCGAACCGCTGAAGCGCCGCCCGCGCGGCGGTGGCCACGGCCCCGTCGACCTCCACCGTGACCACGTTCCCCCACCCGACGCGGTGCGCCAGCAGACCCGCGTTCCAGCCGGTGCCGGTCCCGATTTCCAGGACGCGGTGCCCGCGGCGCACATCGAGGTCCCGCAGCATGCGGAACACCACCGACGGCATCGACGCCGAACTGGTGGCGACCCTTCCGGGCGCGGTCCCGGTGTGCGCGCCGTCGTCCCACTGCGTCACGATCGGACAGTCGGCGTCCGCGTACGCGCGCCAGGCTTCCGGGTCGTCCGTCCGGGAGACGGGCACGCTCGTGCCGGCCCGCATGTCCCACGGCCACATCAGGTCGGGCAGGAACGCGGTGCGGGGCACGGCGGCGTAGGCGGGAGCCCAGTCGGCACAGAGCGCGCCCGCGGACATGAGGGCACGCCCCAGCCCGCTACGGCCGGGGCGCTCCTGGTGTGCGTCGGCCATGTTCAGCCGACCTTGGGCGGGTTGGGAACGCCCGGGCCACCGTCGGGGGTCGGCGGCTCGTGGGGACCGGGGTACGGCCGGCCGGGAAGCTTGTCGCCACCGTCGGCGCTGGAAACCATGAACACGGGGTCTTCCTTCTCTCGTAGGTCGGGAGTCTTCGGGGACGGGCACGGGGGCGGGGACGGGGGCGGGGAGTGGACGACGAGCGTCACGCCGTGTTCGTCGCACCGGTACACCGCGGGACCCCAGATCGCCATGTCGTGCCGACCGGCCGGGCAACGCACCGGCACGTCGTCACCGACCGGGTCCGACCGCGGTGCGGCGTCCCGCTGAGCTGCGAGCAGGCGCCCTAGGAGGCGCTGCACGGCCTACCGCTCCCATCGGTCCGCTTGCCCGCGTTCGGGCCCAACGACCGCCGGGTCCGTTCCGCGTTGCGCGCACTCAGGTCGTCCGACCGCCCGTCGACCGCCCGCGCCGCCCGCACGATGCGGGCCAGCCGAGCCGTCTGACTGGGCGTGAGCAACGGCGGCGCCACCCGGGACACCTTGACGCCCCCGTCCTCCGTCACGGACACCGTGCAGGCCGGGGCCTCGATCCCCACCCCCTTCAACGCGGCATCGAGCCCCGCTCCTTCATCAGCACACGCCGAATAGGGCGTACGAACAGGACTGGTCATCAAGCCCTCCTTGCTCTCCGTAGCGGGATCGCTACTGGGGAGGTTCAGAGTGGACCGCGCCTGGGCAACCTTCAACTTGCTGGAAGGGAACGAAGGGTCGGTGAACAGTCCTTGAATCGTCGGGAGTTGAACCCGGAAGCATCACCGCAGGCCGCCTATGGGGCGCGCTTACGCAGCCTGCGGGAGTCACGCGGCTGGACTCAAGATGATTTGGCCGACCGCACGGAATATTCGAGCGTGCACATTTCGGCGGTCGAAACTGCCCGGAAGCCTCCAACTCTTCGGTTCTCGCGTAGCGCGGACGTGGCATTCGGTCTGACCGGCGCAGCGGACACCTTCGAGAGCGAGTACCGCGAGATCAAGCACGGCAGCTTGCTGGAGGGCTTCCCGGAGTACAAGGCCGCCGAGGCGAAGGCGGCAGAGATCCGCCTGTATGAAGTGGGCGTCATCCCGGGGCTGTTGCAGACACCCGCGTACGCATCGATCCTCGCCGCGAGCGCGGTCAAGAGGGGTGCGATCACGCCTGAGCAGGCGGATGAACGCGTATCAATCGTCGCCGAACGTCAAACCGCGTTGGATCGGACACGCCTGCCACTGATCTTCGCCGTCCTGGACGAGAGCTGCATCCGACGCCCCGTCGGCAGTCGTGAAGTCATGGAAGCTCAGTTTGAACGCCTGCTGGAGTTCGCCGAGTTACCGAACAGCGTGTTTCAGATCGCGCCCTACAGCATGGGCGAGCACCGCCCGTTCGACTTGCCGTTGTACGTACTGACGCTGCCAGACCGCTCGCTCGTGTCCTACGCCGAGTCTGCGCAGCGGGGACACCTTGAGCGGGAAAGCCCCTCCGTCCTACCTCTCCTGGCGGCATACCATCAGCTACAAGCCGAAGCGCTCTCTCAGGCGGCGTCTGTGGCCATGGTTCATGAGTTACGAAAGGGCACCCCGTGACAACCGACTCCCCCCGCTGGATCGCCTCCTCGTACAGCAACAACGGCGGCGCCTGCATCGAATGGGCTCCGGAGCACGCCCGGCACACTGGCGAGGTTCTGGTCCGGGACAGCAAGAACCCCGCCGGCCCGCACCTGCACCTCACCCCCCAGGCATTCACCGACCTCGTGACCCTGGCGAAGCAGACGCGCATCTGAAGCCGGAGCACCCGACGACGCCCCCGCCAAGGCTCCCCGGCGGGGGCGTCGCACGTTTCCACGCCAGAAGGCGACCTCCCCGTCCGACCCACCCAACCCGGCCGGACTGTCGCTTCCGCCCCGCCCAGCACGTCCGTACGCTGCGTGGAACATCGATCAGCCACGAAAGGGATCCCCGTGACGACCGAATCCCCCCGCTGGTTCAAGTCCTCCTACAGCAACCAGGACGGGGGCGGTGCCTGCCTTGAATGGGCGCCGAAGCAAGCCCGGAGTACCGGTGAGGTCCTCGTCCGCGACAGCAAGAACGCTGCCGGCCCGCGCCTGGCGCTGACTGCCGACGCGTGGTCGGAGCTGATCAACTTCGTCAAGATCCCCAGCTGACCACGGCCCCCTTCCATGCCCCCGTACGCTCCATGACGCATCGATCAGCCACGAAAGGGATCCCTGTGACGACCGAATCCCCCCGCTGGTTCAAGTCCTCCCACAGCGGCAGCGGCGGATCATGCATCGAGGTCGCCACCAACCTCGTAGCCACCCACGGCACAGTCCCCGTCCGCGACTCCAAGATCCCGGACGGCCCGCGCCTGGACCTCACCCCCCAGGCATTCACCGACCTCGTGGCCCTGGCGAAGCAGACGCACAGCTGACGCCACCGCACACGACGACGCCCCCGTGGGGGCGCCGCACGTTTCCGCAGGTCAGGCACGGGGCCACCGCACCCCCTCGACCGCCCCACCCAGCCGTCCGAACCGTCGCTTCCGCCCCGCGCGTCGCTTCCGTACGCTTCGTGGAATGGAGATACGCCCCGTCCGCTATGACCACCCCGACGCGCTCCGGCTCGACGGAGAGGTCCAGCAGGAGTACGCGCGGCGGTACGGCGGCGACGGGGACGTGACCCCGCTGGCGCCGGAGATGTTCCTGCCGCCGTACGGCCTGTACCTGATCGCCTACGAGGACGGGCAGCCGCTGGCCACCGGCGGTTGGCGGGTCCAGGACGACCCGACCTCCGGGTACGCCGCCGGGGACGCCGAGATCAAGCGGATGTTCGTGGTGCCGACGGCTCGCGGCCGGGGGCTGGCCCGGCGGATCCTGGCCGCGCTCGAAGCCGATGCGCGGGCCGCGGGCCGCATCCGGATGGTGCTGGAGACCGGCACCGCGCAGCCCGAAGCACTCGCCCTGTACGCGTCCAGCGGCTACGCGCTCGTCGAGAAGTTCGGCTACTACCGGACGTACGAATCGAGCCGCTGCATGGCGAAACCGCTGGTCGGGGACGCGTAGCCGCACATCCCGGCCGGCCGCCGCCGACGGCCCCGGCATCTTGCGCTTTGACATGCACCCTTCCCCCTCCCCATACTCATTCCACTAATCAATTAGTTAAAGGGGGGATCCACCATGCACGACCCGAGCCCCTGGGCGATCGAGGCCGAGGACCTGGGGAAGCAGTACCGCCGACGGTGGGCGCTCCAGGAGTGCTCCTTCCGGCTCCCGGCCGGGCGCGTCTGCGCCATGGTCGGTCCCAACGGCGCCGGCAAGAGCACCTTCCTGGGCATCGCGGCCCGCCTGCTCCAGCCGTCCGCCGGCAACCTGCGGCTGTGCGGCGTCCCGGTCAGCGACCCCGCCGTCCTCAAGCGCGTCGCCTACCTCGCCCAGAACAAGCCGCTCTACCCGCGCTTCACCGTCGCCGAGACGCTCCGGCTCGGCCGCGAGCTGAACCCGCGCTGGGACCAGTCGGTGGCCGAGCGCATCGTCCGCTCCGGCAACGTGCCGCTCGACGCCCGGGTGGGCACCCTCTCCGGCGGCCAGCGCACCCGCGTCGCCTTCGCCGTCGCCTTCGGCAAGCGCCCCGAGCTGCTGCTCCTCGACGAGCCGATGTCCGACCTGGACCCGCTGGCCCGCGACGAGCTGTCCGGGCTCCTGATGGCGGAGGTCGCCGAGCACGGCACCACCGTGCTGATGTCCTCCCACATGCTGGCCGAGGTCGAGGAGATGTGCGACTACCTCCTCGTGCTGGCCGGCGGGCGGCTGCGGATGGCCGGCCCGACCGACGCCCTGGTGCCGGCGCACATGCTGGTGACCGGACGGGCCGTCGGCGACCGGGTGCCCGCCGAGCTGACCGAGCGGCACACCGTCGTCGAATCCCGCGTCAGCGGACGGCAGTTCAGCGCCCTGATCCGACCCGAGGGCCCGCTCCCCAGCCACTCCGGGGCCCCCGGAGACGCCCCCTGGGACGCCATGCCGCCGAGCCTGGAGGAGATCCTGCTGGCCTGCATGCGCTCCCCCGACGCACCCGCCCTGATCATGGACGAGGCCCTGAAGGAGACCGCGGCATGAGCACCGCCACCACCACCCCCGAGGCGGGCACGGCCGCCGGCGCCTCCTCCGGGCCGCTGCGCGGCACCGTCTGGCTGGTCTGGCGCCGGCACCGCGCCGCGCTGCTCACCGGCATCCTCGTCACCCTGGCCGCCTGTGCGCTCTTCTCGTACCAGCGGATCGGCCTGATGGACTTCCTCGGCGCCAAGACCGGCGGTGCCGACTCCCTCGGGGACGACTTCCGCATCCGGTTCGGCGGGACGTTCGAGTCCGACATCCAGTTCCTGCAAGCCGTGCCGCTGATCGTCGCCGCCTTCCTCGGCGCCCCGCTGATCTCCTCCGAGCTGGAGCGCGGCACCCTCCAGCTGGTCACCACCCAGTCCGTGAGCCGCGGCCGCTGGCTCGCCAGCACGCTCGCCGTGCCCCTGGTGCTCGTGGCGGCCTGCACCACCCTGCTGTCGCTGGTCTTCCAGTGGCTCTGGTCGCCCGGCCACGAGCTGATCGTCGGCGGCGACTGGCTCAGCAGCGGCCCGTTCGACGTCACCGGCCCGGTGCTGGTCGCCAAGACCCTGTTCTTCACCGCCTGCGGCATCGCCCTCGGCAAGCTCATCAAGCGGATGATCCCGGCGATGGTGGCCACCGCGTTCACCGTGGTGGTGGTGAACGTGATCTGGGAGGACAAGGTGCGGCCGAAGCTGGGCACGCTGCACGCCCTCACCTACCCGGTCAACGGCGACGGCCCCGGCGTGCCGCGCGGCGCGATCTCGATGGACGACTGGGTGGCCACCGCCGACGGCCGGCTCTTCGGCTTCAGCACCTGCGTCGGCGACGCCAAGCCCGACGCCTGCCGCGCCGCCAAGGGCATCGTCAACCACGTCACCCAGTACTACGACTTCGACCAGATGCCGGGGATGCAGTGGCTCGGCGCGGGCATCCTGCTGGCGCTGACCGCCCTGGTGCTGGCGTTCGTGGTCTGGCGGGCCAGCCGGCGGCCGCTCTGAAACGGGACCGGCCGCGCCGCGGGGGGCGCTTTGACACCCGCCACGGACGGCCCGATCATCAAGCGGTCGGCCGGCGCGGCCCCCGTGGACGGACCGGCCGCACCGAACCGACGACAAGGGCAGAGAGGTGGTGAGCGCCGTCGAGTTCCGCATCGACCGTCGCAGCGGTGTCGCCACCTACCTCCAGATCGTCCAGCAGGTCCAGCAGGCGCTGCGGCTGGGCATCCTGGTCGAGGGCGACCGGCTGCCCACGGCCGCACAGGTCGCCGCCTCGACCAAGGTCAACCCGAACACCACCCTCAAGGCGTACCGGGAGCTGGAGCGCGAGGGCCTGGTCGAGCCGCGGCCCGGGCTCGGCACGTTCGTCAGCCGCACCCTGGCCCGGCCCGACTCCGCGGCCGACGCCGTGCTGCGCGAGGAACTGCGCGCCTGGATGGAGCGTGCCCGGGTCGAGGGCCTGGACCGCGAGGACGTCCGGGCGCTGCTGAACTCCGTCCTGGAGGACCGCTTCCCGGGGGCGTGAGCCGGCGGGCCGGCCGAGCCGCCGGCTTGGGGCGGACGGTACGGACGGACGGTGCGGGACGGACGCGGTGCGGGACGGACGTCCGCGGCCGGCCGCCCGGGCTCACCGCCCCTCCGCCTCCGCCGGCTCACCGCCCGTCCGCGGCCCCGCCCGCTCCGCTCTCCCCGGCCCCGGCCGCCCCGTCGGTCGCGCCAGCACCCCCGGCCCCGCCGTCCCGCTCCGGGCACAGCGCCCCCCGCAGGTCGACGGTGGCCTGCGCGCCGCCCGCGGACGGATTGGCGAAGCGCAGCCCGGCGCCCAGCACCCGGGCCTGACCCGCGGCGATGGTCAACCCGAGGCCCAGCCCCGGCCCGCCCCGGCCGCCGCTCGTACGGAACCGCTGCGGACCGTGCGCCAACAGCGCCTCCGGGAAGCCCGGCCCGGCGTCCCGCACCCGTATCAGCCCGCCGTCGACCTCGACCGTCACCGGTTCCGCGCCGTGCCGCCGGGCATTGCTGATCAGATTGACCAGGATCCGCTCGACCCGCCGCGGATCGGTCTCCACCAACCCGTCGGCCAGCACCCGGACCCGTACGGGACCGTCCACCGCCGCCGGGCCGTCCACCGCCGCCGGGCCGGCCGCCCGCTCCGCACCCGGAGCCCCCCGCCCGGCCGTGCTCCCGCCGGTCCCGGCCGCGGTGCCGCCCCCCTGGCCACCGGCCTGGCCGGACGCCGAAACCGCCCGCCGCACCAGCTCCCCCAACGGACGCACCTCCTGGTCCGCCTCCTCCGTGCGGGCGTCCAGCCGGGCCACCTCCAGCACGTCCTCCATCAGCCCGCGCACCCGCTCGGCCCGCTCCCGCACCATCTCGGCGGGCCGGGACGGCGGCAGCAGCCCGGCCGCGGTCACCAGCCCGGCGACCGGGGTCCGCAGTTCGTGGGCGATGTTCGCAGTGACGTCGCGCTCCGCCCGCAACCGGCCCGCCAGCGTCTCCGCCATGGTGTTCACCGCCGCGGTGAGCTGCGCGATCTCGTCGTTCCCGGTGCGCGGCAGCCGGGCGCCCAGATCGCCCTCCGCGATCCGCTGGGCGGTCGCCGCCGAGACCGTCAGCCGCCGCCCGAGCCGGTGCGCGACCAGCAACCCGACCACGCAGCCCAGCCCGGTGCCGGCCGCCCCGGCCGCCCACAGCATCCGGTCCAGCGCCCGGACGGTCTGCTGCTCCCGGTCGTAGGGGCGCTTGAGCGCGACGATGTCCGGCCCCAGCTTCGTCGCCGCCCACAGGTACGGCGTACGGCCGCCCAGCTCCAGGTAGACGCCCCGCCGACCGTGCTCCACCAGGGCCCGCAGCGGGCCCGGCAGGTCCTTGGGGTTGATCAGCCCCCGCCCGGTGTCGATGCCCGCGGCCCGGTCCTGGACGGTGGTCTGCAACCGGCTGTCGAGGGTGTGCCCGGACAGGTCGAGCTGCGCGTTGACGGTGCGGTGGTGGACGAGCACGCCGACGAGCACCGCGACCACCGCCGCGGTGGCGGCGATGGCGATACCGATCTTGACGCGCAGCCCCATCCGTTCCCTTCTCCGTTCCGTTCGTCCCCCGGTCGCGACCCCGCCCGCGAGCACACCGCCCGCCGCCCGGCCCGGGCCCGGCGGCGGACCGTCCGAGCTATTCGACGTCGGGCAGGTGCAGGCTCACCCGCCCCAGCTCGGCGGCCTTCGCGCCGTGCACCTCGGGCGCGACCACCCCGGCGCTGGAGTAGTACGCGAATCCGCGCTGTCTTTGCAGTCCGCTCAAGGTGACCGTCACCTGGTACGGCGTGCGCACGCACTGCGGCGCGCACCAGTCCCCGACCAGTCCGCCGGCGGCCACCGCGGTCGGCCCGCCCCACGACTTCCAGCGCAGCCCGGTCAGCCGCGCGGTGTCGCCCAGCGGGAGCGCGTCCGGGCGCTCCAGCGGCTGCCCCGCGTCGCCCGCCGCATAGACCGGACCACTGCGCGCGGGGGCGGACGGCGCCACCGGCGGCCCCTCGTCCCGCAGCAGCGGAGCCGGCCCGCCGCACCCCGTGAGCACCGCACCGAGCAACCCCGCGAGCAGCACGGCGAGCAGCACGGCGAGCAGCGCGGCGCCGACGGCCCAGGTGGCTCGGGCGGTGCGGATTGCTGGTCTCACGAAGTCCTCGGGCAGCGGCGGACGGACGGGCGGACGGGCTGCGCACCAGGTGCACGCTGTGCACACAAGCTCGTACAGGATGCGCACACGCGAGCGAATACCTGTTTCCCGACAAATGTAACGGCGGTCCCGCCGATCCGACGTTCCCCTCTCACATACCGACACCGCCCGCCGCCGCCTCCCCTTGACCCTCACGTCACGTCAGGCCACACCCTTGATCCACACCGCGTCCGGCGCCACCCCCGCCGCACCACCACCCACCAGCGAAAGGCACCCCATGGGATACCCGGTAGGCCAGGTCTCCGCCGTCGCCGGGGTCACCGTGCGCACCCTGCACCACTACGACCGCACCGGCCTGCTGCGCCCCAGCGACCGCAGCCCCGCCGGCTACCGCCTCTACAGCGACGCCGACCTCGCCCGGCTCCAACAGATCCTCTTCTACCGGGAACTCGGGTTTCCCCTCGACGAGATCGCCACGATCCTCGCCGACCCCCAGGCCGACGCCCTCGCCCGGCTCCGCGCCCGGCACCGCCGGCTCACCGAGGAGATCCACCGGCTCCAGCGCCTGGTCGAGGTCGCCGAGCAGGCCATGGAGGTGCAGCAGACCGGCGTCCGCCTCACCCCGCAGGAACGCTTCGAGGTCTTCGGCGAGATCGCCTTCGACCTGACCTACGCCACCGAAGCCGACCACAGGTGGCGCGAGAGCGACGGCTACCGCCACTCCATGGCCCGGGCCGCCACGCACACCAAGGACGACTGGGCGCAGCTCATGGCCGAGGCCGCCGCCTGGCGGGCCCGGCTGACCGCCGCCTTCGACGCCGGCGAACCGGCCGACGGCGAACGCGCCATGGACCTCGCCGAGGAACACCGCCGCCACCTCACCCGCTGGTTCACCCCCTGCCCCACCGACATGCACGGCCGGATCGCCGACGACTTCGCCGCCGACCCCCGCGCCTTCGCCCTGCTCGTCCCGCCCGCCGAACAGCGCCCGGGCCTCGCCCCGTACCTGCGCACCGCCGTCCACGCCAACGCGGTCCGCCAGTCGCCCCCGGCCCCCACCGCCGAGCCCACGACCGGCCCCGCTGCCCCCCGACCCGAGGCCGCCCCATGAACATCCTGCTCACCGCCGCCGGCTCGCACGGCGACGTCGCCCCGTACACCGGCCTCGGCGCCCGCCTCCGGGCCGCCGGCCACCAGGTCACCCTCGCCACCCACGACAGCCACGCCCCACTGGTGCGCGCCGCCGGCCTGGGCTTCCGCAGCCTGCCCGGCGGCACCCCGGCCCACCGCGCGGACCGCGACGCCCCGGGCACCCCCACCACCCGCCGCGCCCTGATGCAGCGCGCCGCCGCCTTCGTCGCGCAACTCGGCACCGGCCTGGCCGACGCCGTCGCCCCGGACACCGAACTGCTGCTGCTGTCCACCACCACGGCCCCGCTCGGCTGGCACGTCGCCGAGGCCCTGGGCCTCCCGTCCGCCGGCGCCTACCTCGTCCCCACCGCGCCGACCCGCGCCTTCTCCCCCGTCCTCAGCGGCGGTCGCCGGCTCGGCGGCTGGGGCAACCGCGCCGCCGGCCGCCTCTCCCTACGCGTCGTGGACCGCCTCCACACCGACGCCGCCCGCGCCCTCCGCGCCCACCTGGGCCTGCCGCCCGCCACCCCCGCCGCGGTCCGGCGCCGCGTCGAGGCCGCCAACTGGCCCGTCCTGCACGGCTTCAGCGAACGCGTCGTCCCCCGCCCCGCGGACTGGCGTCCCGGCCTCGACGTCACCGGCTACTGGTGGCCCCACCTCGCACCGGACGCCCACCTCCCGGCCGCCGTCGAAGACTTCCTCGCCGCCGGCCCGCCCCCGGTCTCCATCGGCTTCGGCAGCATGGCCGCAGCCGACGCCGAACGCCTGAGCACCATCGCGGTCCGCGCCCTGCGCCGCGCCGGCCTGCGCGGCCTCCTCCTCTCCGGCAACGCCGGCCTGACCGCCGCCGACGCCCCCACCGACGACGTCCTCACGGTCCCCACCCCGGTCCCGCACGCCCTCCTCTTCCCCCGCGTCGCCGCCGCCGTCCACCACTGCGGCGCCGGCACCGCCGCCGCCGCGCTCCGCGCCGGCATCCCGTCCGTCCCCGTCCCGTTCACCGCCGACCAACCCTTCTGGGCCGCCCGCCTGGCCGCCCTGGGCGCCGCCACCCCCGCCCTCCCCGTCACCACCCTCACCAAGACCCTCACCCCCGACGACGCCGCCACCCGCCTCGCCGCAGCCCTCACCGAGGCCACCACCACCCCGTCCTTGCGCACCCGCGCCCGCACCACCGCCCACCACCTCACCACCGAAGACGGCCCCACCACCGCCCTCGACGCCCTCACCCGCCTCGCCCCGTAACCACATGCAAAAAGCCCCCACCGGATCTCCCGGTGGGGGCTCTACTACACAGCGGACCTGAGCGGACTCGACCCCCTGCCCCCTCATTGCGAACTACGGGCGGGGGTGCGAAGACCCTCCCGCCCGATCACCCGGCCTGCACAGGACGACGACGGTCACCGGAAGCCATCACGGTTGCCGTACTTCGCGCCCGTACAGCGCAGCCAGGCCGCCTCGGGAACTACGAGGCGGGCCCCTTTATCTCCTCGGGCAGGAAGGTCTCGTCGTCCCCGAAGTCCGGGGCCTGGAAGGGGTTTGTCGTCGGAGGCGGCGATGCTGCGGTGACACAGCGGGGTTGCCCTTCCGGGGCGGAGAACAGCGACGTCACGTCGATGAGAGATCTCCCTTTCGTTGCGGGTCCCCGAAGGGGCCTGGCATGCCGTAACCGGGCACGACGGTCCTACAGCTTGGTCATCTTGGCGTACGGGCTCAGGATCCGCATCTGCGCCGAACCGAAGTCCACGAGCGCCGCGATTCCCTCCTCGACGTCGATCACTCGACCGAGGCCATAGATGTCGTGCGTGACCTGGTCGCCCTTGGCAAAGTGCTTGGGCGCGAGCGCGACCGGGGCCTTGAAGGGGCTGGTGGGCAAATGACGCTTCGGTGCATCGGGCTTTGTCATTGCCCCCAGTATGCGCCTACCTGCGTCCCGTTGGCTGCGGCCGTCCGCGTCCAATGCTCTCCACCGCCCCGACGGCAACCCCCCGCTTCAGCGGCAAGCCAGCCAGCCACCCCCTCTGACCTGGCCGTTCGCAGCGCCTGCCAGCGAACCCCCGAGCACCCGCAAGAGCCTGTCGCCTCCCTTGGTTCCCCGCCCTGCACACACACCCCATCGAAACCGACGCGGACGACACGGGCACGGGCACCGCGCAAGCTCGGCACAACCCCCCAAGTAGTCGCTGCACCCCACTACCGCACGACGAGAGAGAGCCCCTACCGGATCTCTCCGGCAGGGGCTCTGACGTCGGTGGACCTGAGGGGACTCGAACCCCTGACCCCCTCGTTGCGAACGAGGTGCGCTACCAGCTGCGCCACAGGCCCTTGCGACGAGTGAAACTCTAGCATCTCGTTCGCCGTGCTCGGAAATCGCTTCCGGCGCTGGTCAGCGGGTGGGCCTCACTCGTTCGCCGCGCGCGGGCGGTCCTCGTCCTCGTACTGGTCGAAGAGGGGGGTGCGACCGCGGGCACGGCGGCCCGGGTGGGTGGGGCGGTCCTGCGAGGCGTCGGGGCGCGGGCGCTCGGGAACGGAGCTGGAGCGGGCGGAACTCCAGGCGTCGTCGGCGTCCAGGTCGACGTGACTGGTGGCGCGCGGGGCGACCGGGGCGGTCACGTAGGTGGGCAGCGGGACCGGGACGGGCTCCCAGCTGCCGGCGGCCGGCCGGGGGCGCTCGCGCTGCTGGTCGACCCACTCGGCGTGGTCGGTCTCCTCGACGAGGGCGCGGGCACCGGTGGCGTGCGGGGGCGGCGCCGGGCGGGACGGCTCGGGGGCGATCTCGGCGGCGTCAGCGCGGGCGTCGGACTGGTGGTCGGCGGCGGGCGGCTGGTCGGCCGCCTGGCGAGGGCGGGGGCGACCCTCCCGCAGTCGTCGTGCTGCCGCCTCCGCCTTGCGCTGGTCCATGGTGAAGGTGAAGCGGCGGCGCTCCTGGGCGCGCAGGTACAGGATGTAGGCGGTCAGCAGCACGGCCGGGAGGGCGGGGGCCCAGAAGAAGGGCAGCCCGCCGACGGCCACGGCGATGGCGCCGGCGGTGAAGACGACGAACAGGACGGTGATGGTGCGCCGGCGGCGGGCCAGGACCTTCGCGCGCTTGGTGCGCTCGGCCAGGGACGGGCGCAGGGGCGCGGCGACCTGGGCGCGGGTGGGCATGTCGTCCGGGGGCGCCGGGGCCGGTGCGGGGTCGACGAAGGACCGGGCGCCGGGCGGGTCGTCCGTGACGTCCGGTTCCTGCTCCTCGGCCGCATCGTCGGCGGGGCGCGCCCCGTGCTCCTTGTCGTAGCGGCGCTGCATGGCTGCGCGCCCCGACAGGAGCCGGATGGCCGTGCTGAAGCGCTCGGTGGGACGGGCCTCGTTGAGCTCGTCCTGCCTACGGAGCCACATCGGCACCAAATAGGCGGCCCAGGCCCCGACGATGACTGCGTAGATGAGGCCGCTGCTTCTCACAACTCACACGGTAGAGGGGTTTCCGTGGGGCCATCCGCCAATTGGGCCGGTGTGTCGCACGATCTGGCTGATATCTCGAACTTTTTTTGTGATTGTTGCGATGAAGTTGTGGTGAATGCAGCGTCGGTCACCGATTAATTCGAACAGGTTTTTTATTTGTGGGATGCGTCGGGTCGGCCGGAGGTGCCGGGTCGGTGGCTCTGCCAGCGGGCGAGGAGCCCTTCCGGCACTTCCTCCGCGGTCAGCGCGAAGACCGCGTGGTCGCGCCAGGCGCCGTCGATGTGGAGGTAGCGCGGGCGGAGACCTTCCTCGCGGAAGCCGAGTTTCTCCACCACGCGTCGACTGGGGACGTTTTCCGGCCGAATGCAGACCTCGATGCGGTGCAGTCCGACGGTGCGGAAACAGTGGTCGACGGCGAGCGCCACGGCGGTCGGCATGACGCCGCGGCCGGCGACTTCCCGGTCGACCCAGTAACCGATATGGCCCGAGCACATCGAGCCCCAGGTGATGCCGGCGACGGTGAGTTGTCCGACGAGGCGACCGCGGTATTCGACGACGAACGGCAGCATCCGACCGGCGTGCGCCTCGGCCCGTAGGTGACGGACCATCTGCCGGAAGGTGGGGCGGTGCGGCACCGGGGCGCCCGGCGGGGGCGGCGGGACGGTCGCCTCCCAGGGGCGCAGCCAGTCGCGGTTGCGGCGGTTGACCTCGCGCCAGGGGCGTTGGTCACGCAGTTTTATGGGGCGGAGGCACACGTCTCCGTCCGTCAGGACCACCGGCCAGGGCGTGTTCAGCTGGGGCTCCCGGAAGGTCTGGGGTGGTCGCCGCCGCGGATCTGGTCGACGGCGTGCGGGAGGATCTCGGCGAGCACGGCCAGGCCGTCGCGCACGCCGCCGGTCGAGCCGGGGAGGTTGACGATCAGGGTGCGGCCGGCGACGCCCGCCAGGCCGCGGGAGAGGGCCGCGGTGGGGACCTTGGCGCGGCCGGCGGCGCGGATCGCCTCCGGGAGGCCGGGGACGTCGTAGTCGAGGACCCGGCGAGTGGCCTCGGGGGTGCGGTCGGTGGGCGAGATGCCGGTGCCGCCGGTGGTGAGGACGACGTCGTAGCCGGCGGCGACGGCGGCGCGCAGGGCGGCCTCCACCGGGTCGCCGTCGGGCACCACTTGGGGGCCGTCGACGGCGAAGCCCATGGCGGTCAGGCCCTCGGCGAGGAGCGGGCCGCCCTTGTCCGCGTAGACGCCGGCGGCGGCGCGGTTGGAGGCGGTGACGACCAGGGCGCGGGCGGGGTTCACGGCCGCCGCCAGTCGCCGGACTTGCCGCCGGTCTTCTCCTCGACGCGGATGTCGGAGATGACCGCGGCCTTGTCGACCGCCTTGACCATGTCGACGACGGTGAGCGCGGCGACCGAGACCGCGGTCAGCGCCTCCATCTCGACGCCGGTGCGGTCGGTGGTCTTGACCGTGGCGGTGATCTCGACGGCGTCGTCGGCGACCGCGAGGTCCACGGTGACGCCGGAGACCGCCAGCGGGTGGCACAGCGGGATCAGGTCCGGGGTGCGCTTGGCGCCCAGGATGCCGGCGATGCGGGCGGTGGCGAGGGCGTCGCCCTTCGGGACGCCCTCGCCGCGCAGCAGCTCGACGACGCGCGGCGCGACCAGCACGCGGCCGCGGGCCCGGGCGGTGCGGGCGGTGACGTCCTTGTCGGAGACGTCGACCATGCGGGCCGCGCCGGCCGCGTCGAGGTGGGTGAGGTGTTGCTGACCGCTGCTCATCGTTCTCCCGGTCCATACTGCCGTTTGTGGGACGACACCGTACCGCTGGGCCCCTTAGGGCATTCGCTACGGGCCGCCCGCTCCCGCCCGCCCGGGGCGGGCGGGTCAGCAGGGGCCGAGCGGGAGGACGTCCACGACGGCGTCGGCGGGCACTTCGGTGGTGTCCTCGGGGATGACGATCAGGGCGTCGGCGTGCGCCATGGCCTTGATGAGGTGGGAGCCGGTGCCGCCGACGGGGGTGACCGTGCCGGCCACCGGGTCGTGGGCGCCGCGGAGGAACTGCCGCTTGCCGCGGGGCGAGGAGCCGAGCGACGCGGTGACGCGGGCGGGGACGGGGCGGCGGTGCACCTCGGGGTGGCCCATGAGCGTGCGGATCACCGGGCGGACGAACAGCTCGAAGGAGACGTAGGAGCTGACCGGGTTGCCGGGCAGGGCGAGCAGCGGGATGCGGTCGGGCCCGATCAGGCCGAAGCCCTGCGGCTTGCCGGGCTGCATGGCGAGCTTGCGGAACTCGACCCGGCCCTCGTCGGTGCCGAGGCCGGCCAGGGTCTCCTTGACCACGTCGTAGGCGCCGACGCTGACGCCGCCGCTGGTGACCAGGACGTCGGCGCGGGCGTACTGGTCCTCCAGGGTGGTGCGCAGCGTCTTCGCGTCGTCGGCGACGGCGCCGACGCGGTAGGCGAGGGCGCCGGCCGCGCGGGCGGCGGCGGTGAGCTGGAAGCTGTTGGAGTCGTGGATCTGGCCCGGGCCCAACGGCTCGCCGGGCTGGACCAGTTCGCTGCCGGTGGAGAGCACCACGACCCGGGGGCGGCGGCGGACCGTGACGGTGTCCAGGCCGAGGGCGGCGAGCAGGCCGAGCTGGGTGGGGCCGAGGACGGTGCCGGCGGACAGGGCCGGCTCACCGGCGCGGGCGTCGCTGCCGGCCCGGCGGACGTGGGCGCCGTCGGCGGCCGGGCGGTGCACCCGGACCTCGCCGCCGGCGTCCTGCGGGGCGTGGCTGTGGGCGCGCATGGTGGCGGCCGGCCCCAGGCCGGTGCCGCCGTCGGTCCACTCGACGGGGACCACCGCGTCGGCACCGGGCGGCACCGGGGCGCCGGTCATGATGCGGGCGGCCTGGCCGGGCTCGACGGTGGGGAGTTCCCCGCTGCCGGCGGCGACGTCGCCGATGACGGTGAGGGTGACCGGGGAGCCCTCGGTGGCGGCCGCGACGTCGGCGGCGCGGACCGCGTAGCCGTCCATGGAGCTGTTGTCGAACGGCGGCAGCGGCAGCGGCACGGTGAGGTCCTCGGCGAGGACGCAGCCCTGGGCGTCGAGGAGTTGCCGGCTGACCGGGGCCGGCAGCTGGAGCTTGGCCAGGATGTCGTCGAGGTGGTCGGCCACCGACCAGACGCGGTCAGGGTGGTGGGCCTGGTCGGTGGTGCCGTTCAACGTCCTACATCTCCTCGGTGACGTAACTGCGCAGCCAGGCCCGGAAGTCGGGGCCCAGGTCCTCACGTTCGCATGCCAGTCTGACAATGGCACGCAGGTAGTCGCCGCGGTCACCGGTGTCATAGCGGCGGCCCTTGAAGACCACGCCGTGCACCGGGCCGCCCAGTTCGGGGTGGGCGGCCAGCACCTGGAGGGCGTCGGTGAGCTGGATCTCGCCGCCGCGGCCGGGGTCGGTCTTGCGCAGCACCTCGAAGACGGCCGGGTCGAGGATGTAGCGGCCGATGATGGCGAGGTTGCTGGGCGCCTCGGCCGGCTCGGGCTTCTCGACCAGGTCGGAGACGGTGACCACGTCGTCGTCGCCGGTGGGAGCGGCGGCCGCGCAGCCGTAGAGGTGGATGTTGGCCGGATCCACCTCCATCAAGGCGACAACCGATCCCCCGTGTTCTTCGCGGACCTCGATCATCCGGCGCAGCAGGGGGTCGCGGGGGTCGATGAGGTCGTCGCCGAGGAGGACCGCGAAGGGCTGGTCGCCGACGTGCGGCGCGGCGCAGAGCACCGCGTGGCCGAGGCCCTTGGGGTTGCCCTGGCGGACGTAGTGGATGGTGGCCAGGTCGCTGGACTCCTGGACCTTGGCGAGCCGGGACCCGTCGCCCTTGCGGTGCAGGGCCTCTTCCAGCTCGTAGTTGCGGTCGAAGTGGTCCTCCAGCGGGCGCTTGTTCCGACCGGTCACCATGAGGACGTCGGTGAGTCCGGCCCCGGCCGCTTCCTCCACCACGTACTGGATGGCGGGCTTGTCGACGACCGGCAGCATTTCCTTGGGCGTGGCCTTGGTCGCCGGCAGGAACCGGGTGCCGAGCCCTGCTGCCGGGATGACAGCCTTGCTGATCCGTGCGTGCGATGGGGTCATGCGCGCCACCCTAACCGGCCCGCACGGACCGGTGATGAGCGTCCGGTTAAGAGATCATGAGAGCCCGAGCGAGGCCCACGATGAGTGTTGAGCACGAGGAAAAGCGCAGGTTGCGGCGGCGTCTCCTGGAGGTGAGGAGAGCGTTGCCGGCCGATGTCGTCGCGGCCCGGGGCGCCGCGCTGGCCCGGCGGGTGCGGGAGCTGGACGAGCTGCGGACGGCGGCTCCGGCGGCGGGTGCCGGGCACCCCGTGGAGGCCGCGCCGACCGTTGCCGCGTACGTGTCGATCGGTGGGGAGCCGGACACCGGGGCCCTGCTCGACGCGCTGCGGGCGGCCGGGGTGCGGGTGCTGCTCCCGGTGCTGCTGCCGGACAACGACCTGGACTGGGCCGTATACGAGGGCCCCGAGCGGCTGGTGCCGGCGGCCTGGGGGCTGCGCGAGCCGGACGGGCCGCGGCTGACCCCGGAGGCGGTGACCGGGGCGGACGTGGTGCTGCTGCCGGGGCTGGCGGTGGACCGGACCGGGCTGCGGCTGGGCCGGGGCGGCGGCTCGTACGACCGGGTGCTGGCCCGGCTGGAGCGGTCCGGCCGGCGGACGTCGCTGGTGGTGCTGCTCTACGACGACGAGGTGGTGGACGCGGTCCCGGCCGAACCGCACGACCGCCGGGTGCACGCCGCGGTGACCCCGTCGGGGGTGCACCGCTTCCGGCACTGACCGTCGTCCCGCGGCGCGGTGTTTCACGTGAAACACCGTCGGGCGGGCCGGAGGTGTCCGGCCCGCCCGATGCGGTGGTGGTTCTGCCGTCCGTTACGGCGACAGGGTCAGGGTGTCCTTTCCGGCCTTCTTCACCGCGTCCTCGCTGAACGCCCAGGGCAGCAGTTCGCCCTTGGCCCACTTGTCGGTCTGGTCGTAGTAGTGGGCTTCGTAGGCGTGCCCGGAGGCGCCGGTGAGGTTGATCCAGCGGGACTTGTCGAGGTCGGCGAGGTTGACCACCATCCGCATGGACGGGACCCAGGTGACCTTGTAGCCGCCGGCGGCGTTCCAGCCGGTGGCGTCGACCGCGGCCTCACCGCCGCCGAGGTTCCACGGCCCGCGGTTGAGCAGGCTCTGGAGGAAGCCCGGGCCCTCCTTGCCGAGGGTCTGGTTGGTGAGGTCCATCTGGTGCAGGCGGCCCCAGGCCCAGTTGTCGATGTTCTTGCCCAGCTTGGACGTCAGCTCGTAGCGGGCGTCCTTCATGGCCTGGGCGAGGAGCTGGTCGCGGTTCTTCAGGCCGGGGTGGCCGGGCCGGTCCTCGGTGTGCCACCACGCGTTGTTCGGGTCGTCGAGGATGTTCCGGACGACCTCGTACCAGCGGTCGCCGCCGTCGGGCTGGGCGGTGTCGCCGGTCCGCTCGCCGCACTCCCGGACCAGCTTGTTCTGGTCGTCGGCCGGACCGGTGTCGCTGGCCGGGCGGACGTAGAGGCACTGGCCCTGGACCCGCAGCTCCTTGGGCATCTTGTTGCCGAAGGCGAGCTTGAGGGTGTTGCGCCAGACCGCGTTGAAGTAGGCGGCCGCGGCGGAGTCCGGCTCCTGGGTGAAGTCCCAGCCGTTGAGCAGCTGCTGGGCGTCGCGGACGTACTTGTCCTTGATGTCGATCTTCGTCAGGTAGGGCGTGAGCAGCCGGGCGATCTCGCTGCTGTTGTCCGTCTGGAACGACTGCATGTCGTCGGTGGAGACCTTGCCGCCGTCCTTGATCTTGGACTCGATCAGGTCGGTGATCCGCTGGCTGCGGGCGCCGTAGCCCCAGTCCTTGGTGATCAGATACGGGTACTTGGCGTTGGTGACGGCCTGGTTGGCGGTGACGATGAAACCGCGCTTGGGGTTGTACTCGTACGGCAGGGCGCTCTGCGGGATGACGCCCTTCCACTGGTAGGCCGGGTCCCAGCCGGGCGCCGGGTAGGTGCCGTCGCCCTTCCCGCGGATCGGGATGGTGCCGGGGGCCTGGTAGCCGATGTTGCCCTTGGTGTCGGCGTAGATGAGGTTCTGCGAGGGGACCTCGAAGTCGGCCGCGGCCTTGCGGAAGCTGGTCCAGTCCTTGGCGCGGTTGAGCTCGAAGACGGCGTCCATGGACTTGCCGGGGCTCAGCGCGGTCCAGCGCAGGGAGACGGCGTAGCCGTCGCCGCGGTCGGGGGCGCCGTTGGTGACCGGGGCGTCCTTGCCGACGCCGGCCAGCTCGTCGTCGCGGTCGGAGACGATCGGGCCGTTGTTGGTGGACCGGACGGTGATCTTGCGGCTCTCGCCGCCGGCGACCTTGATGGTCTCCTGGCGGGTGAGGAACGGCTGCTGCTTGCCGTCGTAGAGGTAGCCGTCGGCGTTGATCTTCTCCAGGTAGAGGTCGCTGACGTCGGCGCCCAGGTTGGTCATGCCCCAGGAGATGTCCTGGTTGTGGCCGATGATGACGCCGGGCATCCCGGAGAAGGTGAAGCCGGCCACGTCGTAGTTGCACTTGGGGCCGGTGGTGCGGCAGTGCAGGCCCATCTGGTACCAGAGCGAGGGCATCTGCGGAGCCAGGTGCGGGTCGTTGGCGAGCAGCGGCTTGCCGGTGGTGGTGTGCTCCCCGGAGACGACCCAGGAATTGGAGCCGATGCCGTTGCCGTTGGGGCCGAGCAGCGCCGGGACCTGTCCGAGGGTCTTGGAGAGCGAGGAGAGCTGCGCCTGGACGCCGGCGGTGGCGTTGCCCGCGGTCCCGGTGCCCGTACCGGTTCCCGCGCCGGTGCCCGTGCCCGTACCGGTTCCCTTGCCCGTGCCGCTGTTGGTGCCGGTGTTGCTGTTGCTGTTGCCCTTGGGGTCGAACTCCTTGGTGGCCGGGTCGACGCTGCCGCCGTCGACGATCGGCCGGTTCCGCTGGTACGGGTACTCCGGGTACAGCTGGGCGATCTGCTGCGGGGTGAACCGACTGGTCATCAGGGACCGGTCGATCTCTTGCTGCATGTTGCCGCGCAGGTCCCAGGCCATCGCCTTGAGCCAGGCCACCGAGTCGACCGGGGTCCAGGGCTCGGGCTTGTAGTCGTTGGTGAAGCCGAGCGCGGCGTACTCCAGGGAGAGCGCCGAACCCTGGTGGTCCTTGAGGTAGGCGTTGACACCGGCGGAGTACGCCTGGAGGTATTTCTTCGTGCTGGCGGAGAGCTTGGTGTCGTATTCCTTCTGCGCCACCTCGTGCCACCCGAGGGTGCGCAGGAACTCGTCCGTCTTGACCTGGCTCTTGCCGAACATCTCGGAGAGCCGGCCGGCCGTCATGTGGCGGCGGACGTCCATCTCCCAGAAGCGGTCCTGCGCCTGCACGTAGCCCTGGGCCCGGAAGAGGTCCTCGTCGGTGTCGGCGTAGATCTGCGGAATGCCGTTGGCATCACGCACGACGTCCACCGGATCGGTCAGGCCCGGGAGTTTGAGCGACCCCGTGGTCTCCGGGAAGGAGGCGCGCACGGTACTGACGCCCCAGTACGCGCCGAAGCCGATGCCCGCCACGAGCAGCAGCACGACCGTGAGCGCGACGAGGCGGCCTCGCCGCCCTCTCTTCTTTTTGGGGGCTGGACCGGACTTGTTGGCGGGCATCTCTGTCCTTCGAGGGGCAGGGTGGGAGTGCTGGAGCAACCATAGGCGCACCGGTTTGACGACCCCTACGCGGAGTCACCGCCGAGCACATTAAACTTTCAAGCAATGGTAAATTGTTAGGGTCAGTAACTAGATACGGTAAGGACAACCAGCCCATCCCGACCAAGGCGCGTGGAAGGATCAGCTCCTGACTGTCGAACACCTCAACGAACTCCTGCTGATCTGCTCACTCGTACTGCTCATCGCGGTGGCCGCAGTACGACTCTCCTCGCGCAGCGGGCTCCCCAGCCTGCTCATCTACTTGGGGATAGGCATCGCGATAGGGCAGGACGGCGTCGGCGGCGTCATCTTCGACAACGCCGAACTGACCCAACTCCTCGGCTACGCCGCACTGGTGGTGATCCTCGCCGAAGGCGGCCTGGGCACCAAGTGGAAGGAGATCAAACCGGCCCTCCCACGGGCCGCTGTGCTGTCCACGTTCGGCGTCGCGGTGAGCGTGGGGGTCACCGCTGCCGGCGCGCACTACCTCGCCGGCCTCGAATGGCGCCAAGCACTGCTGATCGGCGCGGTGGTGTCGTCCACGGACGCCGCGGCGGTCTTCTCCGTGCTGCGCAGCGTGCCGCTGCCGTCCCGGCTGACCGGCATCCTGGAGGCCGAATCCGGCTTCAACGACGCCCCGGTGGTCATCCTCGTCGTGGCCTTCTCCACCGCCGGCCCGGCCGAACACTGGTACCTGCTGCTCGGCGAGATAGCGCTGGAACTGGCGATCGGCGCCGCCGTCGGCCTGGCCATCGGCTGGCTGGGCGCGTACGGGATGCGGCATGTGGCGCTACCGGCCTCCGGCCTCTACCCGATCGCGGTGATGGCCATCGCGGTCTCCGCGTACGCGGCCGGCGCGCTGGCGCACGGCTCCGGCTTCCTCGCCGTCTACCTGGCCGCGGTCATCCTCGGCAACGCCAAACTCCCGCACGCCCCGGCCACCCGCGGCTTCGCCGAGGGACTCGGCTGGATCGGCCAGATCGGCATGTTCGTCCTGCTCGGCCTGCTGGTCACCCCGCACAACCTGCTCGACGACATCGTGCCGGCGCTGCTCATCGGCATGATCCTCACGCTGGTCGCCCGCCCCCTGTCGGTCTTCACCTCACTACTGCCCTTCCGGGTGCCGTGGCAGGAGAAGACCCTGCTGTCCTGGGCCGGGCTGCGCGGCGCGGTGCCCATCGTGCTGGCCACCATCCCGATGGTGAGCGACGTCCCCGGCAGCGAGACGGTCTTCAACATCGTCTTCGTGCTGGTCGTGGTCTACACCCTCATCCAGGGCCCGACGCTGCCGTGGCTGGCCCGCCGGCTCCAGCTGGGCGAGGGCGAGGAGGCCGCCGACCTGGGCATCGAGTCGGCGCCGCTGGAGCGGCTGCGCGGCCACCTGCTGTCCACGTCGATAGGCCCCACCTCCCTGATGCACGGCGTGGAGGTCGGCGAGCTGCGGATGCCGGCGGGCGCCGCGGTCACCCTCGTCGTGCGGGACGGCACCAGCTTCGTGCCGTCCCCCACCACGGTGCTGCGCCGCGGCGACGAACTGCTGGTGGTCGCCACCGACCCGGTGCGGGACGCGGCCGAGCGGCGGCTCCAGGCGGTGTCCCAGGGCGGCAAGCTGGCCGGCTGGCTGGGGACCGGTGCGCAGCGGCGCCCCCAGGAGGGAGCGGCGGAGCGCGGCCGGCGGCGCGGGGTCGGTTGACCCGACGGGCAGCGGGCCCGCCCCGCTTGCCCGACCGGGCGCCGTATGTGCGCTATCTCTCCACCGATAGCAAGGAAATCTGCGGGAAGCCCTGGTTAATCCCAGGGCTTCTTTGCCTTTTGCCTGTACAATCGAGAAGGAAATTTGTACGGATCACGAACCAACTCTGCCTGACGCAGAGCTGGCGCGACCGCTCGGCGGCCGCGGTCCCCTGCCACACGCAGCCACCCCTTTCGGTGCGGACCATGCGGTATCACTCGGTCCTGCGCGAGAGGACAGCTCTCGGCGCGTAACCGGGACGACCTCTCGGGGCAGCGCTACCAGGCGGCAGAAAGGCCCGGCCGTGGCATCCGCGGTCAAGGACCCCCGTCCCGGTTACGGACAACTGCTGCGCACGCCCAGTGCGTGGACCTTCCTGTTGCCCGGCTTCCTGGCCCGGCAGCCGTTCGCCATGCTGACCATCGGCATCGTCCTGCTGGTCCAGTCCACCACCGGCTCCTACGGCACCGCCGGCGCGGTCTCCGCCGCCACCGGCGTCTCGATGGCGCTGTTCGCCCCGCAGGGCGGCAAGCTCGCCGACCGCTTCGGCCAACGCGCCGTGCTCGTTCCCGGCGTCCTGGTCCACGTCGCCGGCGTCTCGGCGCTGATCGTCCTGGCCCTCGCGCACGCCCCGTTGTGGGCACTGCTCGCCGTGGCCGTCCCCACGGGCGCCTCGACGCCGCAGGTCGGCCCGATGGTGCGGGCCCGCTGGGCGGCGAAGCTCGGTGGCAGCCCGCTGATGCCCACCGCCGCCGCCTTCGAGTCGGTGACCGACGAGTTCACCTTCGTCGTCGGCCCGGTCCTGGCCACCGCCCTGTGCACCGGCATCCACCCGGCCGCCGGCCTGATCGCCGAGGCCGTGCTGTCGCTGGCCGGCGGTCTGCTGTTCGCCTCCCAGCGGCGCACCCAGCCGCCCGTCCACCGGGACCGGTCCGACGCCCACCTCCGCGTCTCGGCCCTGTCCATCCCCGGCGTGCGCGTCCTGATCGTGGCGTTCCTCGGCATCGGTTCGGTCTTCGGCGGCATGCAGGTCTCGCTGACCGCGCTGACCGAGAGCATCGGCCAGCCCGGCCTCAACGGCGTGCTCTACGGGGTCTTCGCGGGCGGCAACATGCTCGCCGGCATCGCCTGCGGCGCCATCGCCTGGAAGATCGGCCCCCGCCGCCGCCTGCTCGTCGCCTACGGGCTGCTGGCCCTGGCCACCACCCCGCTGTGGGCGGTGACCGCGCTGCCGCTGCTGGGCGCCGTCGGCCTGGTCGTCGGCCTGTGCATCGCCCCCGCGCTGATCACCGGCTACACCCTCGTCGAGTCGCTGGTCCCGGCCGCCGCCCGGACCGAGGCGTTCACCTGGCTGACCGGTGCGGTCGCCCTCGGCCAGGCGGCCGCGGCCACCTCCGCCGGCCAGCTGGCGGACCGCTTCGGCCCGAGCTCCGGCTTCCTGGTGCCGCTGGCCGGCACCGCGCTGGCCCTGGTGGTCCTGCTGAGCCTGCGGGCCCATCTGATGCCCCACACGTCCAAGGTCGTCACCGGGTCGGCGGAGGTCGCCGACACCCCCACCGACGAGCGCGAACGCGAGCTGAGCCACGCCTGAGCGAACGCCCCGGCGGGTCCGCGCACGGGCGTGGAGTCGGTCACCGTGCGACGTTCACGGTGGACTGGCGCGCGGGAATACTGCAAGATGGAGCGTCGTTAGCACTCAATGAGTGAGAGTGCCAGGAGGAAGTCAAGTGCCGACCTACCAGTACCAGTGCACCGCGTGCGGCGAGGGCCTTGAGGCCGTGCAGAAGTTCACCGACGACGCGCTCACCGAGTGCCCCAGCTGCAACGGACGCCTCAAGAAGGTGTTCTCGGCGGTCGGCATCGTCTTCAAGGGCTCCGGCTTCTACCGCAACGACAGCCGCGGCTCGTCGTCCAGCAGCAGCCCGGCCGGCAACTCCTCGACGCCGTCGAACGGCTCGTCGTCGAGCAGCTCCACCCCCTCGACGTCGACGCCCGCCACCTCGTCGTCCTCGTCCTCGTCCTCCGACGGCGCGTCGAAGTCGTCGACCCCGGCGAGTTCCGGCTCGGCCGCCTGACCCGCGGCAGCAGCCCGGCGCGCGACGACACCGGCAACCGGACTTTCGGGCCCCGCCTCCCCCACCAGGGACGGCGGGGCCCGTCCGCGTTCCGGCCCGGGCCCGCGAACCGAGCCCGTTGGCCCGGAGCCAAGCGGCGCGGCCCCTCGGGCTCCGGCGGATCCGACAGCCCGCCAGCGGACCGCCAGCACGCCCCGATAGTGTGACCGCATGGCTGAGGCGGAGATTGGCGTTATCGGCGGGTCGGGCTTCTACTCCTTCCTGGACGACGTGACCGAGGTCACTGTGGACACGCCCTACGGGCCTCCCAGCGACTCCCTGTTCGTCGGCGAGATCGCCGGCCGCTCGGTCGCGTTCCTGCCCCGGCACGGCCGCGGCCACCACCTCGCGCCGCACCGCATCAACTACCGCGCCAACCTCTGGGCCCTGCGCTCCCTCGGCGTGCGGCAGGTCCTCGGCCCGAGCGCGGTCGGCGGCCTGCGCCCCGAGTACGGCCCGGGCACGCTGCTGGTCCCCGATCAACTCGTGGACCGCACCAAGTCCCGCGTCCAGACCTACTTCGACGGCGAACCGCTTCCGGACGGCAGCGTGCCCAACGTCGTCCACCTCACCTTCGCGGACCCGTACTGCCCCACCGGCCGCGTCGCCGCCCTGGGCGCCGCCAGCGGCCGGGACTGGGAGCCGATCGACGGCGGCACCCTCGTGGTGATCGAGGGCCCGCGCTTCTCCACCCGCGCCGAGTCGCGCTGGCACGCCGCGCAGGGCTGGTCGGTGGTCGGCATGACCGGCCACCCCGAAGCCGTCCTGGCCCGCGAGCTGAGCCTCTGCTACACCTCGTTGACGCTGGTCACCGACCTGGACGCGGGCACCGAGACCGGCGAGGGCGTCTCCCACGAGGAGGTCCTGAAGGTCTTCGGCGAGAACATCAGCCGGCTCCGCGAGGTCCTCTTCGACACCGTCGGCGCGCTGCCCTCCAACGAAGAACGCGGGTGCCGGTGCGCCGACGCGCACCAGGGCTGGGACCTGGGCATCGAGCTGCCGTAAGCACGGGAGCAGCACCGGCCGGGACGGCGACGGCTCGAACACCCCTACCGGGTGACGGAGTTGTCCACAACCGCGGGTTCGTCCACAGGCCGGAGCGGGCCGTCGCGTCGTGCGGCACGGTGGTGAGTGCGGGTCCGAACGCCGGTCCCGCTTCCGCACCCCAGGCGGTGACGACCATGCCTCACCTCCACCTTTCCGCGACCTTCCCTCCGACGCCCCGGGCGCCCTGGGCGCCCGGCCCCCTGCTGACCCCTCTGACGACGGCGACGACCGGGACGGCTGTGACGACGGCGACGGCTGTGACGGCTGTGCGGGCCTCGGCGCCCCCGAAGGTCCCGGCGATCCCGTCGCCCCCGGCCTTGCCCACTCCCCTGCAATGTGAAGTGCCGCACTTCACTCCCGTCCGCGTGGGCGGGCTCGGCCCCATCCGATGGCACGGGGCGGCACGGCGGCGACTGCTCACCCTCGCCCTGGCAACGACCGCCGCAGCACTGGCCACCGGCCTGTCGCAGGACCCGGCGCGCACCGCTTCCGCTCCCACCGGCTGCCCCGCCGCGGCGACCTCAGGGGGGCGATGACCATGGCGGACCAGGGCCAAGATCGAGTGGCGTCCGCCGATCGGGCACGCCAGACTTCTCCGAGTGGCGGGGCACCTGCCGCGCGCCGCACCTCCTGGCGCGCCCGCACCACCGATACCGAAGCCGCTATCGGCACCGCCGCACCAATCGCCGCCGCACGGGCCCTGTCGAGCGGCCGGATCCGCCGCCGACCGACGGCTCCCGGTTCCCGCCCGGCCGCCCGGCCGCCCCGTACGAGTCGCCCTCGGCACGGCCCGACCCCCGGGATCCGTCGTACCAGTACGGAAATCCGCACTGACGCTCTGGTCGATCGCCGGTTCGGGTTGCGCGATTGGACACCTCCGCCCCGCCCTGCCGTAAGTTGCGGTGCTGATTGTCGGTGCACCGTCCAAAGCAAGCGTGGAAAGAGGCTGTCAGGTGAGCGAGAACAAGAGCGTCCTTCAGGGATTCAAGGACTTCCTGATGCGCGGCAACGTCATCGAACTCGCGGTGGCGGTCGTCGTCGGTGCGGCGTTCACGAGCATCGTCAACGCGGTGGTCAAGGGCGTCATCAACCCGATCGTCGGTGCCTTCGGCTCGCAGAACCTCGACAACTACCAGACCTGCCTCAGCACGTGCACGGTGGACAAGAAGACCGGCCTGTACGTGGACGGCATCTACGTCCTGTGGGGCTCGGTGCTCAGCGCGGCACTGACCTTCCTGATCACCGCGGGCGTCGTCTACTTCCTCATGATCCTGCCGATGAACAAGTGGAAGGCCCGCCAAGACGCCAAGAAGCCGGCCGACGACGGTACCGCGGCCCCGACCGAGATCGAGCTGCTCACCGAGATCCGCGACGCCCTGATCGCCCAGCGCAACGGCACCTCGGCCGTTCCGGCGACGGCCGCGGCGGCGGCGGCGATCGTCACGCAGAAGACGCAGCAGTAGCGAGCGCTACGGACGGCCGAAGCCGCCCCGTCGCCTCGCTCAGAGGTGGTGGGGCGGCTTTTCGTCGAGGAAGCGGGCGAGGTCGGCGGCACTGTCCGTGCCGGTGGCGCGCTCGCCCCAGCCGCGATCGGTGTCGTCCGAGGACTGCTGGCTCAACGGGTCGTCGAAGATCAGGGCGGCGGCGCTCCTCGGCGCCGGCCGCGCGGTGACCGCGGGCTCGCCGCCGGCCGGCGCCGCGGGGGCCTCGGCCTGGGCTGCGGGCCCTTCGGTCGCGGCCGGAGCCGGAGCCTCGGCCGGGGCTACGGCGTCGGGCGTCGGGCTCGGATCGCCGGTTCGGGTGCCCCGGCCGCCCCGGGCGATCGGCTCGGGCTCGGCGTGGGGCTGGGACGTGGTGCTCACCCCTCCAGGGTACGGGCGGACACCACGCTTGCCCGGCGCACCGGGTCGTTCATGACGCCGGTCGACGGGGGCGGCGGGAGGGGCGGAGGGGCACAGCGGGGAGGGGCGGGGAGGGGAGGGGCAGAGGGGCGGCGAGCCGGAGGGGCGGCGTCTGGTCAACCGGTGTTCGGTTGAGCGCGGTCCGGTTCTGCGGTTTCCGGTGAGCCGGTGGCTGGTTCGGCGTGGGCCGGTTCGGCGACGGCCGGCGGGCGGGCAGGGCGAGGGCCGGGCCTAGGTGCTCCGGCTGCCGTTCTCGTGGGTGGGTATCGGGTGGGGCCGGTGCGCGTCCTGCGGGCGCGTGGGCGGTCCGTGCTCGGCGCACCGCCGCCCGAGCGCCCGCCCACGCGCAGAACCGGGGAGGGAGAGGGGGACGGGGTGGGGGCGGGGGTGGGGGTGATGGCCCCGGGCTTCACGCTTCGGCATCGCTACCCGGCTTCCGTACGGGGTCGGGAAGGCCCACGCTAGGAGCGCTTCCGGGGCCCGGCCCGCTGGGTGGCGCATCGGGGTGTGGGGGCGCGGGGCGTCGTTCCCTGGGTGGCGTTCCGTGGGTGGCGTTCCGTGGGTGGCGGTGCCTGGGAGGTCCATGCCCGCGGTGCCGTTATTACGTCGGTGTGGGGGCCGTTGCGTCGGCGGGGGGCGGGGCGGACGCCCGAGTCCGGATGAGTGCCCAAGTCCGGGCGCGCGCCCGATTCTGGGTGAGTGCCCGGGGCCGGACGAAGACGCGGAGCCGGAGGAGTACCCAGGTCCCGGCGGCCGGAACGAGCTGTCCGAGGGAGCCGGGGCCGGGATGCCTTGCCGTGGTGTGGGCGGCCTCTGAGGGGGCTGGGTGATCACCGTGTGCTGGGCGGGGCGGGCGTTCGTGGGCGGGGTGTCGGGGCGGTCGGCAGCGTGACGCAGGCCGCGGTGGGGACCGCGGCCTGTAGCGCGTGGGTCAGTCGGTGGGTCAGTCGGTGGCGAGGGCCTCGTGCCACCACTTGTCGCGGCCGGGCTTCCAGGAGACCGGGCGGGAGCAGCGGTTCACCACCAGGACGGTGTGCTGCGGGCTGCCCGCGGTGGCGGTGCGCGCCAGTGCGTGGTCCAGGATCGGCTTCACCGGCCGGGTGGCGCCGTCCCAGAACGCCGCGTCGGCCGTGATCAGCACCCGGATCCCCGTCTCCCGTATGCGCGCGGCCAGTTCCGGGACGGTGAGCGAGACCGGCAGCGTGGTGCGTATCGCCTCCAGGCGACCGCAGGCGAGCGTGGCGATCACCGATTCGGGGACCAGCGGCAGGTGGACCGCGACCCGGTCGCCGGCGCGCACCCCGTAGCGGGCGAGTGCGGCGGCCGCGCGGTCGGCCTGTTCCAGGAGCATGCCGTGCGTCAGCTCCTCCAGACGGCCCGGCTCCCCGCTCCAGGTGAGGGCGACCTGCGACGCATCCGGCTCTTGCACTTCTCGGGCGTCATCTGCATGCTCTGAGATCACACGGCGCAACATGCGCATCAGCATGGGGACCAGCGATCAACGATCGCTGAACGTCCGCTGTACGGCCCCTCTGGGGACCGACCGTACCGACTCTACGGGGCGACGCCGGGCCCCTTCTCGCACCCCGTGTGGTGGCGCGGCGCGTTCCCGCCTCTATCTGCCCCGGTCCGGTGCCCTTCACCCCTCTCTCTTCTCCTCTCTTGTCTTCCTCTTCTCCTTCCTTCTGTGGTTCTTCGTTCGGTGTGTTGAGAGGCGGGTCGTCGGCGCCGTGTTCGTACCTCCTGTGAACGGTCCTTGTCCCCGGGGTCGTTGGGCGCAGGCGGCGTTGGCCGTCGGGGCGTTCTGCGTGCAGTTGGACTCCTTCGCGCTCAATCCGGCGCTGCCCGTCGTCCGGGCCGATCTGCACGGTTCGCCGGCCGCGGTGCCGTGGGTGGTCAGCGGCTACCTGCTCGCCGCCGGCGCGCTGATGCCGGCGGCCGGGCGGTTGGCCGACCTCTACGGGCGACGGCGGATGCTGACGTTCGGAGCAGTGCTCTTCGGTGTGAGCGCTGCACTGTGCGCGATGGCTCCGACGCTGCCGTTCCTGGTGGCGGCGCGGGTGGCGCAGGGCGTCGGCGGCGCGTTGATCATGCCGGCGGGGCTGGCGTTGCTCACCAACGCCGCGCCGCCGGGGCACGGGCGGCGGGCGACCGGGCGGGCGCTGGGCCTGGCCGGGGCGGCCACCGTCTGCGGCCCGTTCCTCGGGGGCGTCCTGGCCCAATCGGCGTCCTGGCGGGCCGTGTTCTGGCTTACGGTGCCGTTCGCCGCGGTCACGGCGTGGTTGGCCCGCAGGGCGGACGAGTCCCGGGACGCGTCCGCGGCGCAGTCGCCCTTGGACGTGGCGGGCGCGTGGACCGCGACCGGTGCCCTGGTGTGCCTGGCGCGGTGGCTGGAGCACGTCGGCGAATGGGGGTGGGCGGCGGGCGCGGTGCTGCTGGGCGCGCTGTTCGTCCGGGCCGAACGGCGGTCCCCCGCACCGCTGGTGGACCTCGCACTCTTCCGGAACCTGCCCTACGTGACGCTGACCGCGGCCGGGGCCGTCGCCAACGCGGCGACGGTGGCGCTGCTGTACGTCCTGCCGTTGACGCTCCAACAGGGGCGCGGGTGGGGCGCGTCGGGTGCGGGGGTGGCGTTCTTGGCGCCGGCCGTGGCGTTGGCCGTCGGGGGGCCGGTGGCCGGGCGGGTGCGGCCCGGGGCGGCCGTGTCGGTGATGGCCTCGTGCCTGGCCTGCGCCGGGGGCGCGCTGTGGGTGGCCGGGGCCGCGACCGGCACGTCGGTCCTGGTGGTGGCGTCGACGGGCGCCGCCGTGGCGTTGGGGGTGGCGGGCGGGCTGGCCCTCACGGGGACCCAGGCGGTGGTCCGTCGGGAACGCGCCGGGGAGGCTTCGGGCGTCACGAAGTCCGTTCTGACGGTGACGGCGGGGCTGGGGTTGGCCCTTACGGGGGCGGGGGCCACCGGCGGCGTGCTGCCCTCCCTGGCGCTGTCGGCGGTGGGGTGCCTGGCGGGGGCGGTGCTGGCGGCGGCGGTGGCGGCCGTGACGGTGGCGCCTGGGCGCCGCGTTGCGGGCCGCGGACGGCGGCGGGGATGAGGCGTGGCCGTGGGTGTGGGGGAGGGCCGGGGCCCTCCCCCACGGGTCAGGCGGGGAGGGGCACCGGGCAGCCGCCCGAGACGTCGCTGACGTCGTCGAAGCCGTGCGCCTCCAGGAGTGCCGCGGCGATCACCGAACGGTTGCCGCTGCGGCAGTAGAGGACGACCGGGCGGGCCGGGTCCAGCTCGTCGAGCCGGTCCAGCAGGGCGGCCAGCGGGATGTTGCGGGCGCCGGGCAGGGCGCCCGCCGCGTACTCGGCCGGGTTGCGGACGTCGATCAACTGGATGCCGTCCGCCGGGTCCAGGGGCAGTCGTTCGAGCAGGTCGGCCAGGCGTAGGCGGGTGCTGCGGCGGGTGCGTTCCGGGGCGCCCGCCAGTACGCCGGCCGGGTCCGGCAGGTGGCCGAGGACCCGGTCGTAGCCGATGCGGGCGAGCCGCAGGCGCGCCTCGTGCTCCGTCCCGGGGGCGGCGAGCAGCACGATCGGGGTGCCGGGGGCCACCACGCTGCCGGCGTACTCCGCGAACCGGGTGTCGAGGCCGACGTGCAGCGAGCCGGCCAGGTGGGCGCGGGCGTAGTCGGCGGCCGGGCGGCAGTCGAGGAGTGCGGCGCCCTGCTCGTCGCGGGCGGTGAGCGCCTCGACCAGGGTGAGCGGGGCCGGTGGCGCGGGGTCCCGCAGGGGGTGGCCGTCGCGGTTGAGGGCCGCGTCGTGGGCGAAGTAGCCGGGTGCGGTGGGTTGTTCGGCGGTGACGAGTCGGACGAAGGCGTCCTGCGTCATGGGTTGGAGTGCGTAGTTGAGGCGGCGCTGGTCGCCGATGGTGGAGCTGGTCTCGGTGGAGATGCTGCGGCCGCAGGCCGAGCCGGCGCCGTGGGCGGGGAAGATCCGGGTCGCGTCCGGGAGGGTGAGCAGTTTGGTGTGCAGGGAGCGGTGCAGGCGCGCGGCCATGTCCTGCGGGGTGTGGCCGGCGGCGGAGAGCAGATCGGGGCGGCCGACGTCGCCGACGAAGAGGGTGTCGCCGGTCAGGACGCCGAACGGGGTCGCGTCGTCGGGGTTCTCGCGGACGACCAGGCAGAGGGATTCCAGGGTGTGCCCGGGGGTGGCGAGGACGGTGAGGGTGACGCCGGATTCCGTGCCCTGGTCCGCGCCCTGGTCCGCCCCCTGGTCCGCCCCCGGTTCCGGGTCGGACGGCTTACGGGGTGCGGCGCCCAGGCAGATGCGTTCGCCGTCCCGTAACCGCCGGATGGGGAAGCCGGTTTCGGCGGCGGCGCCGAAGGCGATCTCGGCGCCGGTCGCCCGGGCCACCTCCAGGTGTCCGGAGAGGAAGTCGGCGTGGATGTGCGTCTCGATGACGAGTTCGATGCGCAGGCCGGCCGCTTCGGCGTCGGCCAGGTACTCGTCGACGTCCCGGCGGGGGTCGACGAGGACGGCGCGTCCGGTGTTCTGATCACCGATCAGGTACGACGCCTGGGACAGGCAGTCGAGGTAGTACTGCGCGAAGTGCACGGTCGGGCCTCCAGGGGTGCGCGGCGCCCGTGCGCGGTTCGGCTCGCTCGGGCTGGGAGCGTGGACGGCTGAATGCACCGTGCATGTCGCTCTGTTGTGCGGATGCACGGATGTACGTACATTAAGTATCCGGTTGGCGGGGGGACAAGCCGGACCCCTCCCCGCGGGCCGGACCACGGACGAGAGGACCGCCATGACGCCGCCCCAGCCCGAACCGACGGGCGCGTACGGCCGGATGCCCCGGCACGACGCCGACCGCGACGGCGACGCGCACGGGCCGCGCCCGTTGGACCGCGGTTCCCCGCTGCCCCTGTGGGCGCAGCTGCTGGACGACCTGCGCCGCCGGATGGAAGCCGGCGCGTTCACCGCGGAGTTCCCGGCCGAGCACCGGCTGACGGGCGAGTACGAGGTCAGCCGCCACACCGTCCGGGAGGCGCTGCGCAAACTGCGCGCCGACGGCCTGGTGATCGCCGAACGCGGCCGCGCCAGCCGCCTCGACGCCCGCCGCATCCAACAGCCGCTCGGCTCCCTCTACAGCCTCTTCCGCGACCTGGAGGCCCAGGGCGTGGACCAGCACAGCGAGGTGCTGCGGCTGGAGCGGACCGCGGACGCGACGGTCGCCGGCCACCTGGGACTGATCCCGGACGCGCCGCTGGTCGTCCTGGAGCGGTTGCGCCTGGCGGACGGCGAACCGCTGGCCCACGACACCGCGTACCTCCCGGCCGACCTCGCCGAGCCGCTGCTGGGCGCCGACTTCGGACACACCTCGCTCTACGGCGAACTGTCCCGGCGCTGCGGGGTGAAGGTGACCGGCGGACGCGAGCGGATCGCCCCGTTCCTGCCGGACGTGCGGCAGGCGTGGCTGCTCGGGCTGGCCGACCGGGAGGCGGCGTTCGCCATCGAACGCATCGGCCGGGCCGGCGAGCGGGTGGTGGAGTGGCGCGAGACGGTGGTCCGCGGCGACCGCTTCGCGTTCGTCGCCGAGTGGTCCGACGCCAGTCGGGCGGTCGCCCTCGCCCCGCGCGCCGCGGCGCCGTCCGTCTGACGGGCCGCCGTGTCCGTCCTCATAGCCGCGACGGCGCTGCCCTGCGGGCTGCTGATCGGCCTGTTGCTCGGCGCGCTCGGTGGTGGCGGTTCGGTGCTGGCGGTGCCGGCGCTGGTCTATCTGATGGGCCAGTCGCCGCACGCGGCGACCGCGGGCGCCCTGGTGGTGGTCGCGGTCGGCGCGGTCAGCGGGCTGCTCTGCCACGCCCGGGCCGGCCGGGTCCGCTGGGCCGCCGGCGCGACGTTCGGTGCCCTGGGGACGGCCGGCAGCTACGCCGGCTCCCGTTGGAGCGCGGCCCTGGACCCCGGCGTCCTGATGGCCGCGTTCTCGGTGCTGATGCTGGTGGTGGCGGCGGGAATGGTGCTGCGCGGGAGACGGCGGAGCGTACGGGCCACCGCGGGGGACGGGGCACCGGAGCCGGCGCCCCCCAAGGAGCCGGCGCCGCGGTCGACGCCCCGAGGGTGGCCGACGCGCTTACGGGAGGGGCGGCGCGCGCAGGAGCCGGCGCGCCCCGCGGAGTACGGGCACCGGCCCGAGGTCCCGGCCGCCCCTCGCACCCGTCCGCTGCGCACCGTCCTGACCGCCTCAGCGGTGGGGCTGCTCACCGGCTTCTTCGGGGTGGGCGGCGGCTTCGTCGTGGTGCCGGCCCTCACCCTCGTCCTCGGGCTGGAGATGCCGGTCGCCGTCGGCACCTCGCTGCTGGTGATCCTGGTCAACTCCGGTGTGGCGCTGGCGACCCGGGCCGGGACCGGGTCCTTGGACTGGCCGCTGCTGGCCACCCTCGCGGCCTGCGCCGCGGTCGGCAGCCACCTCGGCAACCGCCTCGCCGGCCACCTGCGCCCGCAGACCCTCAGCACCTCCTTCGCCGCCCTCGTCACCGTCCTCGCGCTGGCGATGGCGGCCAGCACGCTGCCCGGCCTGTGAGACCGCCGCCCGGACGCCACGACGTCCCACCGCGGGCCCGCGCCCCGGCCCGCACCGGTGCCCGGGAGCACACCGGAGCGCCCCGCGCCCCCGGCCCTTGCGGAACCCCAACCCCCAAGAACCACCCACGAGTCAGGAGACCCGCATGACCCGGCCCGCCGCCGACGCGGACCCCGCGCCCGCCGCCACCCCCGTCCACCACCAGGTCCTGATCGTCGGCGGCGGTACCGCGGGCATCACCGTCGCCGCCCGGTTACGCCGCGCCGGCGTCCGGGACGTCGCCCTGCTGGACCCCGCCGACACGCACTGGTACCAGCCGCTGTGGACGCTGGTCGGCGGCGGCCAGGCACCGCTGCGCGCCGCGCTGCGCCCGGAGGCCGAGGTCATTCCGCCCGGCGTCCGCTGGCTGCGGGAGCGCGCCACCGCCGTCGATCCGGTGGCCCGGACGGTCACCACCGCCACCGGCCGGGTGTTCTCCTACGGGCGGCTGGTCCTGGCGCCCGGTCTGCACCTCGACTGGGACGGCGTGCCGGGGCTGGCCCGGGCCGTCGGCCACCACGGGGTGAGCAGCAACTACCGGGCCGACCTCGCCCCGTACACCTGGGAGTTGATCCGCCGGATGCGGCGCGGAACGGCCGTGTTCACCATGCCGTCCGGGCCGGTCAAGTGCGGTGGCGCACCGCAGAAGATCGCGTACCTGGCCGCGGACCACTGGCGCAAGCGCGGCGTCCTGGGCAACATCCGCACCGTCCTCGCCCTCCCGGAACCCAGCCTCTTCAAGGTGCCGGTCTTCGCCCGGGCCCTGGAGGGGGCCGCCCGCCGCTACGGCATCGAGGTGCGGCTGCAGACCGAACTGACCCAACTGGACGGCCCGGGGCGGGCCGCCGTCCTCACCGACCATGCCACCGGCCGCACCGAGACCGTCCGCTACGACCTGCTGCACGCGGTCCCGCCGCAGCGCGCCCCGCAGTGGCTCGCCGACGGCCCGTTGGCGGATCCGGGCTCCCCGCACGGCTACGTCAAGACGGACCCGCACACCCTCCAGAGCCCCGACTTCCCCGAGGTGTACGCCCTGGGGGACGTGGCCCACCTGCCCACGTCCAAGACGGGCGCCGCGATCCGCAAGCAGGCCCCGGTCCTCGTCGCCAACCTCCTCGCCGGGCTCCGCGGCCGGCCCGCCACCGCCCGCTACGACGGCTACACCTCCTGCCCCCTGGTCACCGCCCGGCACAAGATGCTGCTGGCCGAGTTCGACTACGACCTGCGCCCCGCACCGTCGATCCCCTTCCTCGACACCACCCGGGAGCGCACCGACATGTGGTTCCTCAAGCGCTACGGGCTGCCGCAGCTCTACTTCCAGGGAATGTTGAAGGGGCGGGCGTAGCGGCCGGGGGCGGGCCACCGCCCGGCGGGGCGCGCGGATCGACCGCGCCCCCGCCGGGCAGGGATCTGGCAAGGGGCCCGCACACCCCCTAAGGGCACCCCGTACGGGCCCGCCCCGCCCCCGCCCCGCTCAGGCCGCCGCTGCCGCCTCCACCACGTCCGCCACCACGCATCCGACGTTGTCGGGGGCGCCGGCCTCGTGGGCGAGCCGGACCAGGTCGGCGACGGCCTGGTGGGGCGTGGCCGCGCCGGCGAGGGCCGCCCGGATCGCCTCGGGCGGCACGACGGCGGTCAGGCCGTCGGTGCACAGCAGGTAGCGCTCGCCGGGGCGGGCGTCGAGCAGGTGGAGGTCCGGGGCGAAGTCGGTGCCCCCGTCCAAGGACCGCGACAGCAGTGCGCGCTGCGGGTGCGAGGACGCCTCCTCGGGGGTGAGCCGGCCCTCGTCGACGAGGGACTGCACCAGGGTGTGGTCGTGGGTGAGGCGGACCAGCCCCGCGTCGCGCAGCACGTAGGCGCGCGAGTCCCCGACGTGCAGCAGCGCCAGCCGCGCACCCGAGCGCAGCACGGCGGTGAGGGTGCTGCCGGTCGACTCGCCGGCGGACGGCGCGGCCCGGTGGGCGCGCCGGGCCGCCTCCTCCAAGACGGCCAACAGGTCGTCCGCGCCCACCTCCTGGCCCTCCAGGTCCTTCAGCGCCTCGACGGCGGCGGTGGCGGCCGGCCCCCCGCCGGGGCCGTAGCCGTCGGCCACCGCCAGCAGGCGCGGGCCGGCGTGGGCCGCGTCCTGGTTGGCGGGCCGGACCAGCCCGCGGTCCGTCAGGGCGGCGCACCGCAGCGTCAACGGGGCGGTGGGGTCGTGGGGTTCGGTCATCGTGGTGTCCTTCCGTTCCAGCTGGTCCACGAGGAAGGCGGCCAGGTCCCGGCGGGCGGCGAACTCGGTCTCGACCTGCGCCCAGTACGCCGCGACCGACCGGGCCGCGACGGCCGGCGCCAGCCCGCACACCTCGCGGATGCGGGCCAACGGCATGCCGAGCCGCCGCAGCCAGGCGACCGACCGGGCCCGCTCCAACTGGGCCGGGGCGTAGTAGCGGTAGCCGCTGTGCGGGTCGACGTGGACGGGGGTCAGCAGGGCGAGTTCGTCGTACAGGCGCAGTGCCTTCGGCGAGAGCCGGGACGCCCGTGCGAACGCCCCGATCGTCAGCAGTTCCCCGTCCACCCGGTGCTCCTTTGCGCTCCGCGCGCCGCCGACGAACGGCGTCCGTCCTCCTCGTGCCGGGCACCGCGCCCGGCCCCACCGATGCTGGGCCTTCCCCCAAGGACAAGGTCAACGAGCCGTTCGCCCCGGTGCCCGGCGGGACCTCCGGGGCCCGACCGCTGCCCTAGGCCCGGCCCAGCTGCGCCAACGCCGCCACCGTCAGCGCCTGCACGCCCGTGGACAGGGTCGGCCGGGCGACCGGCACGAAGCGGGACGAGTGGTTGGAGGGGATGTCCTGGGCCAGCCGCCCGGCGGCCAGCGCGGTGCGGAACGCGTCCGGGTCCCAGCCGCCCAGCCACCAGTAGTACAGCGGCGCCCCGGCGGCCGTCGCCAACAGGCCGGCGTCCTCACTGCCGGTCGCCGGGTCGAAGGCGAACACCCGCTGGTCGCCGAAGTGCCGCGTGAAGTCCGCGGTGACGGCCGCCAGCACCGCGTCGTCGTTGACCGTCACCGGGAACGAGTCGAGCACCGTCGTCTCCGGCTCCTCGGGCGCGCCGGACGCGGCCGCCTCGGCCCGCGCGATCCGTTCGACGGCCGCCAGCACCGCGGTCCGCACGTTCGCGTCGAAGCTGCGGACGCTGAGCCGCACGACGGCCCGGTCCGGGATCACGTTGGCGGTGTCGCCGGCGTGGAACGAGCCGACCGTGACCACCGCCTGCTCCTTCGCCGCGATCTCCCGCGACACCACCGACTGCACCCGCTGCACGAACGCCGCCGCCATCAGGATCGGGTCCACCGTCGTCTCCGGCCGCGACCCGTGGCCGCCCGTCCCGTGGAACGTGATCTCCAGCGTGTCCGCCGCGGCCATGCAGGCGCCCGGACAGTACGCGATCAGCCCCGCGCCGAACGGGGCGACGTGCTGCGCCAGCACCACGTCGGGCACCGGCACCAGCTGCTTGCTGTAGAGGCCGTCGTCGAGCATGGCGCGGGCGCCGCTGCCGGCCTCCTCGGCCGGCTGGAACAGCACCACGAGCGTCCCCGACCAGCACGCGCGGCCGGCGGCCAGCAGGTCGGCGGCGCCCAGCAGGCACGTCACGTGGACGTCGTGCCCGCAGGCGTGCATCCGCCCCGGGACGGTCGAGGCGTACGGCACGTCGGAGTTCTCGGAGACCGGCAGCGCGTCCATGTCGGCGCGCAGCAGGACCACCGGCCCCGGGCCGTTGCGCAGCACGCCGGTCACGCCGGTCACGCCGATGCCGGTCGTGACGTCGTAGCCGTACGCGGTCAGCCGGCGGGCCGCCTCGGCGGCGGTGCGGGTCTCCTCGTAGGCGAGTTCGGGGTGGCGGTGCAGGTCTTCGTAGAGCGCCACGAGGTCCGCGAGGCGGGCGTCGAGCGGTTCCAGGACGGATGCGGGGGAGGAAGGGTCACGGTCGCTCATACGCGCATTCGACCACGCGCGGACGCCGCCGTCTGCCCCCTGGCGCGCCGGTCCGCGCCGCCGGCCGCCCCGTGCGCCCTGGCCGGTACCCAGCGGTTCACCACCCCTCCCCCCGTGACACCACCGCCACCGCCTGCAACCGTGGATCACCATGCCTGCGACGTGGCGCAGCGCAGGCCCAAGCCGACGACCGGAGGCTGACGTTGGCCACTTCACCCACCCGACCGGCGGACGAGCCCGGCGACCTCGCGACCCACCTCATGGACCAGGCCCTGGGCCACCTCTTCTCCGCCGCGCTGCGCACCGCCGCCCACTACCGCATCGCCGACCGGCTCGCGGTGGGCCCGCGCACCCCCGAGCAACTGGCCGCCGCCACCGACACCCACGCCCCCCACCTGCGCCGGGTGCTGCGCTACCTCGCCGCCCGCGGCGTCTTCCGGGAGGACGCCGCGGGCGCGTACCAGCTGACCCCGGCCGCCCGGCAGCTGCGCACCGACGTGCCCGACTCGCT
This sequence comes from Streptomyces lunalinharesii, assembly GCF_039532155.1. Taxonomy (NCBI): domain Bacteria; kingdom Bacillati; phylum Actinomycetota; class Actinomycetes; order Kitasatosporales; family Streptomycetaceae; genus Streptomyces; species Streptomyces lunalinharesii. Next base: position 23,565 of record NZ_BAAARK010000032.1, on the reverse strand, counting down.
GCACCCGGCGGTCATGATGCTCACCGACGACCTGTTCCTGCGGACCTCCGCCGGCCTGACCGAGGCGGTGGCGCACGGCGGCGCGGCCTTCGAACGGCTCTTCGGTACACCGTTGTTCACCCACCTGGCGTCGGACGCGGCCAAGCGGGAACTCTTCGACGACGGCATGGCCTCCCTGGCCGCCCCGGCGGACGACGCGGTGGCCGCCGCCTACCCCTTTCCGGAGACCGGCACCGTCGTCGACGTCGGCGGCGGCCGGGGCGGCCTGCTGCGCGCGGTGCTCCGGCGCCGTCCGCAGGTCAGCGGCGTCCTCTTCGACCTGGCGCCGCCGCTGGCCCACCACCTCCTGGACACCGACGACCTGAAGGGCCGCTGGCGCACCCAGGAGGGCGACTTCTTCGCGGCGGTCCCCGAGGGCGGCGACGTCTACGTCCTCAAGCACGTCCTGCACGACTGGCCGGACGAGCCCTGCCGCCGCATCCTGCGCAGCTGCCGCGCGGCGATGGCGCCCGGCCGCCGCCTGCTGGTCGTCGACTCCGTCCTGCCGCCGGGGAACGCCCCGCACTTCGGCAAGACGATGGACATCGCCATGCTGGCCGTCCTCGACGGGCAGGAGCGCAACGCGGACGAGTTCGCCGCGCTGCTGGCGGCGAGCGGCTTCCGGCTGACCCGGGTGCTGCCGACGGCCGCCTTCCCCTCCATCGTGGAGGCGGTCGCGGACTAGGCCGCGGGCCCGCGACACGCCGCGGGCCCGTTGCCCCCGCCGCCCTCGCGCCCGCGCTGTACTGAGTGCCACCCCATCAGCGGTCGACGAGAGGGGCTGGTGCACCGTGCCGGTTCTGATGCGTGCGCGCGGTCGTGCGGAGTCGCACCGCGCCTCCACCCCACTGGAGCTGTTCTTCGACCTCTGCTTCGTGGTGGCGGTCGCCCAGGCCGGCCGCCAACTGGTGCACGCGCTCGCCGAGGGCCATCCGGGGCACGGCGTCGTCGGCTATCTGATGGTGTTCTTCGCCATCTGGCTGGCGTGGCTCAACTTCAGCTGGTTCGCGTCGGCGTACGACACCGACGACCCGCTGTACCGGGTGGTGACGCTCGTTCAGATCGTCGGGGTGCTCGTCCTGGCCGCGGGCGTGCCGCGGGCCTTCACCGCCGGGGACTTCCGGATCGTCTGGGTCGGCTATGTGGTGATGCGGTTGGCGCTGGTCAGCCAGTGGCTGCGGGCCGCCCACGACACCCGGGGCGCGGAACGGCGGACCGCCCTGCGCTACGCCTCGGGGGTGACCCTCTGCCAGATCGGCTGGGCGGCGCTGCTGCTCCTGCCGCCGGCCGACGCCCCGTGGGTGTTCATCGTCATGGGTGCGCTGGAGCTGTCGGTCCCGGCGCTCGCCGAACGCGACCGGCCGACCGGCTGGCACCCGCACCACATCGCCGAACGGTACGGGCTGTTCACCCTCATCGTGCTGGGCGAAACGGTCTCCGCGGCGACCGTGGCGGTCCAGTCCGCGCTCGACGAGCACCACGACCTGGCCGTCCTGCTGCCGATCGCGGCCGGCGGCCTGCTGCTGGTCTTCGCCGCGTACTGGATCTACTTCGCCGTCCCCATCCACCTCCACCTGCGCTCCAACCAGCAGGCGTTCCTGTGGGGCTACGGCCACTACCTGGTGTTCGGTTCGGCCGCGGCGATCGGCGCGGGCATCGAGATCGCGGTGGAGGAGTCGGCCGGCCGGGCCCACCTGTCGGCGCACGCGGCGGCGGCCTGCGTCACGGTGCCGGCGGCGCTCTACCTGGTCACGGTGTGGCTGATCCACTCCCGCCACCAGAAGCGCGGGCCGGCCCAGCAACTGGTGTTGCCGGTGGCCGCCGTAGCGGTGTTGGCCTGCACGTTCGCGGGGTCGGCGGCGGTTTTGGCGGCAGGGCTGGTGGCGGCGGTGACGGTGGCGGTGGGGATCACCCTGACGGCCCGCCAGGGCACCGCACTGGCGGAGGAGTAGCGGCCCTCCGGTCGCCGCACGGCGCGCACGGGCGCGAGCGACGCGCGGCCCGCCGCGCCGTCCCCCGTTAGCGTGCCGAACGGCCGTGCGCGCGCCCGTCCCGCCCCGCGCCCCGCGCCCGCATCCGCCGAACGCGCGCATAGCGCGTCAACTCACCGCACACGGGGCAGACTTGGGCCGCATTCCGGCCAACTTGGGGCGGCCTCCCGCGCCCCCGGGGCACCCTCCGGAGCGCCCTCTCCACCCCGCCTGTCCGGCCAATCGGCGCATTCCCCCGCCAAAGGTTCACCCGGCGTGCGGCGTCGTCCTGCTGCCCTCTACCGTTCACCACAGCCCGCGGAAGCGGCCCGGCCGGAACGCGGTAGGGTGCAGATTGCCCTTTTTATGCCCGGGGGTCCGCCGTTCACGGTGTCCCACGGGCCGTCCACCCGCCCGTACCTGAGGAGACGCCAGACATGGCAGCCCGCCACGCTCAGTCCCGTGCGCGCAGGAGACTGTCCCGGCGCAGCAAGGCCGTCAGCGGCCTCGCGCTCTCCACCCTGGTCGGCACCGCCCTGTGGGCCTGGCCGGCCTCGGGCGACGACCACAGCGGCCGACCGGACGCCAAGAGCGGTTCGGCCCACGCGGCGTCCAGCCCGAACACCCCGGCGCCCGCACAGGCCGCACCCCAGACCGCCCGCGGCCTGCGGGCCATCCCGGACCTCAGCGACGCCGCCCGAAAGCGCATACCGGCCAACGCCCGCCAGGTCCTCGTCGTCACCGGCAAGGCCACCGACTCGTACGAGTCGCGGGTCGTCCTGTACACCCGCGAGGACGGCTCGGACTTCTGGGAGGCCGGCCCCGGCTGGGCCGCGCACAACGCCGCCCACGGCTGGACCAGCGACCACCACTACGGCGACCTGCGCTCCCCCGAGGGCGTCTACGCCCTCACCGACGCCGGCGGGCGACTGCCGGCCCCCGGGGGCACCAAGCTGCCCTACGACCACAACCGCAGCTTCGTCGCCCACGGCACCGGCGTCGAGGGCGAGCCGCTGGCCGGCGCCTTCGACTACGTCATCGCCATCAACTACAACCGCGTCCCCGGCACCTCCCCGCTGGACGGGCAGCGTCCGCTCGGCGACGAAAAGGGCGGCGGCGTCTGGCTGCACGTCGACCACGACGGCCCCACCCAGGGCTGCGTCAGCCTCAAGCCGGAGGTGATGCGCGAACTGCTGCGCACCCTCGACCCGGCGCTCCACCCGGTCGTCGTGATGGGGCCGGCCGGCCACTGAACGGGCTGCGCGCGTGGTACGCATGGCCCCATGACCGACGCGCGGCAGCACCAGCGGCACCAGGGGGGCGAGGCCACCCCTCACCCCCCGGGCCCGCACGACGCCCTGACCGACGTTTCCGGCCTGCGGGTCGGCCACGCCCAGCGCACCGGCGACGGCTGGCTCACCGGCACCACCGTCGTCCTCGCCCCCGAAGGCGGCGCCGTCACGGCGGTCGACGTGCGCGGCGGCGGCCCGGGCACCCGGGAGACCGATGCCCTCGACCCCCGCAACCTCGTCCAGCGCATCGAGGCGGTCGTCCTGACCGGCGGCTCCGCGTTCGGCCTCGACGCCGCGGCCGGTGTCGCCGGCTGGCTGGAGGAGCAGGGCCGCGGCTTCCGGGTCGGCCCCGACCCCGCCCAGGTCGTCCCCGTCGTTCCCGCCGCCGCCCTCTTCGACCTGGGCCGCGGCGGCGACTGGCGGGCCCGCCCGGACGCCGCCCTGGGCCGCGCGGCCGTCGAGGCCGCCGCCCGCACGACCCCCGGCGCGCCGGTCCCCCAGGGCAACGTCGGCGCCGGCACCGGCGCGGTCAGCGGCGGCATCAAGGGCGCCATCGGCACCGCCAGCGCGGTGCTGCCGTCCGGGATAACCGTCGCCGCGCTGGCCGCCGTCAACGCCGCGGGCTCCTTCGCCGACCCGCACACCGGCGCCCTCTACGGCGCCCCCACCCAGCTCCCCGACCCCGCGGTCCACGCGACCGCCCGGCGCCGCCTCGTCCGGGCCCGGGAGATCTCCGCCGGCCGGTCCGCCGCGTCGGTCCACCCGCCCCTCAACACCGTCCTCGCGGTGGTGGCCACGGACGCCGACCTCACCCGCGCGCAGGCCCACAAGCTCGCCGGCACCGCCCACGACGGCCTGGCCCGCGCCCTGCGCCCCGTGCACCTCCTCAACGACGGCGACGCGGTCTTCGCCGTCGCCACCGGCGCCCGCCCGCTGGCCACCGCGGAGGCCCTGGCCGACCCCGTCTTCGGCGTCCACCTGCAAGCCGGCGCCCTCAACGACGTCCTCGCCGCCGGCGCCGACGTGCTGACCCGGGCCATCGTCAAGGCCGCCCACGCCGCCACCTCGGTGGACGGCCCCGGCGGCCTCTTCCCGTCGTACTCGGACCTCTACGGCCCGCCGGCGGACGACGCCCCGGAGCGGTCCTAGGCCCCTACCGCCCCCAGCAGCGTGCCCGCCACATAAGTGACCGCCATGGCCAGTGCGCCGCCGGCCACGTTGCGCAGTACCGCCGGGCCCACCGGTGCCGACCCCAGGCGGGCGCTGGTCCAGCCGCACAGGGCCAGCGCCGCCAGCACCGCGACCACCGTGATCCACAGGCGTTGGCCGGTCGGCGGCAGCACGATGGCGAGCAGCGGCAGCAGCGCGCCCGCGGTGAAGGCGAGGAAGCTGGCGCCCGCCGCGTGCCAGGGGTTGGTGAGGTCGTCCGGGTCGATGCCCAGCTCCACCTCGGCGTGCGCGCGCAGCGCGTCATGGTCCGTCAGCTGCTCGGCGACCTCCCGGGCGAGTTCGGGGCCGAGGCCCTTGCCCTCCAGCAGTTCGGTCAGTTCGCGCAGTTCGGCCTGCGGCTCGGTGGCCAGCTCGCGCTTCTCCAGGGCCAGCGCGGCCTTCTCGGAGTCGCGTTGGGTGGAGACCGACACGTACTCGCCGGCCGCCATGGACATCGATCCGGCCAGCAGGCCGGCGAGTCCGGCGGTGAGCAGGGTGGCCTGCGAGTCGGTGGCGCCGGCGACGCCGACGACGAGTCCGGCGGTGGAGACCACTCCGTCGTTGGCCCCGAGGACCGCCGCCCGCAGCCAGTTGAGGCGACTGCCGAGCCCGCCGCCGTGGGCCTCGTCGTGGTCCGGTGTCTGAAGGGTCACCGGTCGAGCGTCTCATCCGGGGCCGGCCGACGGGGCCTTGCCTCGCCCGGTGCCCCTCGGTGCCGGCCCGGTACCACCCGGTGGCCGTCCCGGGCCCACCGGTGCCCGCGCGTCGGGCCCCGGTGGGCCCGGTGGTAGAAACGGCCGTATGTCCGCATCGCCGCCCCCCACCCCGCCCCCGCCACGGTCCGGCCGGCGCGCCGCCGCGCCGTCGGGTGCGGAGCCGCCGCCCCCGCCGCCGCCCACGTTGGTGCAGCCGGCACCGCCCGGCCCCGGGGGCGCCCGCCCGCCGGCCGGTCGTCGGGAGTCCGTCCGTCAGGAGCCGGTGCGGCGCCGCCGGTTGTGGTGGCACCGGTTGATACTCGGGCTCTGGTACCGGCCGGTGGACGTGTTCGACGAGGCGCGGGACCGCAGTGCGTGGGGCGCGGCGGTGCTGCTGTGCCTGATCAGCGGCGGGATCGGGATCGTGTCGGTGGACGCGTTCCGGGCGCAGTGGGCGGCCAACCACACGGCGGCGCTCCAGTTGGCCGGGATGGCCGAGGCGATCGTGCTGCTGGCCAGTCTGGCGCTGGGGGCGGTCGCGCACGCGATAGCGCGGACGCTCGGGGGCAACGGGCGGTTCGCGCCGACGGCGAGTCTGTTCGTGGTGGTCTTCTGGGTGACGGACCTGCCGCGGTTGCTCATCGCGGCCTGGTTGCCGACGAGTTCCACGTTCGTGCAGGCCGCCACCTGGACGACCTGGGGGTTCGGCTACTTCCTCGCGGTGCTGCTGATACGCGGTCAGCACCACCTGCCGACCCGTAAGGCGGCGACTGCGGTGTCGGTCCAGATGCTCGCGGCGCTGGCGCTGCTGAAGCTGGGGCCGGTGCAGTGAGCCGGGCGCACCCGTGGGGCGCGAGCCCGGTCGGCCGGCGCCGGGTCAACTGCGGCTGCTGAGCTGTCGCACGAGGTCGTCGAACGCCTGGCGTTCGGCGGGGGTGAGGTCCACGTTCTCGGAGGGCGGGCCGCCGGGGCCGGTCTGGCGCGGTACGGCGTCGAGCCGGGCCCGGGAGCGCGGTGGGCGCCGCCCGTAGGACGTGGGGGTGCCGTAGGTGCCGCGCCGGGTGAGTCTGACCAGGCCGACTGCCCAGAGGACGACGACGACCAGCAGAACGCCTAGGCCGATCTGCTGGAGAATCGAAACGGAGGGGACCATGCTGTTCCTCCCGAACAAGTGGGCGCTGGGCAAGCCCCAGTAGACACCACGCGTCTGGGCTTCCAACAGGGGATCTTGGGTTGTAAATCGGTAAGTGACACATCTCCTATGACATTTCCCAGCATTCCAGACACCACACGCGTAGCGCTCCTCCACTCTGCGGTCCGTCGCCGGCGTTCCCCTCCCGCTCCGGCGCGCCACCGGCCGGACCGGCGCACTGCCGCGCCGGCCGTTGGACACCGCGGCGGCTTCCCCGCGGCGCGGGGGTCGGCCAACGATGGCGGCACCCCGTCCCCGACGTGAGGAGTTCGCCCGTGCCCCGGCAACACCACCGGACCGCCCCCCGCGCCCTCGACGGCGTCCTCGTGGCCGACTTCAGCCGGGTCCTGGCCGGCCCGCTCGCCGCCGCCACGCTCGCCGACCTCGGCGCCGAGGTCGTCAAGGTCGAGCGGCCGGGGGTCGGGGACGACACCCGCTCCTGGGGGCCGCCGTTCGCCGACGACGGCACCGCGGCGTACTTCGACGCCGCGAACCGCTCCAAGCGGGGGCTGGCGCTGGACCTGGCCGATCCCGAGGACGCGGCCGCGGCCCGGGAATTGGCCCGGCGGGCGGACGTCCTGATCGAGAACTTCCGCCCCGCCTCGCTCGCCAAGTACGGCCTGGACCCCGCGGCCACGCTGGCGGCCAACCCGGGGCTGGTGCACTGCACCATCAGCGGTTTCGGTTCCGGGGCGGGGGCGGCGCTGCCCGGCTACGACTTCGTGGTCCAGGCGGTGGGCGGACTGATGAGCATCACCGGCGAGCCCGGCGGGGCGCCGCTGAAGGCGGGGGTGGCGCTGGTGGACGTGCTGACCGCCAAGGACGCCGCGACGGGGATCCTGGCGGCGCTGCGGCATCGCGACCGGACCGGCGCGGGGCAGGCGGTGGAGGTGAACCTGCTCTCGTCGCTCCTGGGGTCGTTGGTGAACCAGGCGTCCGGCTATCTGGCCACCGGGCGGGACCCGGGGCCGATGGGCAACCGGCATCCGAGCATCGCCCCGTACGAGACGTTGGCGTGTCGGGGCGGGCTGTTGGCCGTGGCGGTGGGCAACGACCGGCAGTTCCGGGCGCTGGCGGGGGCGCTGGGGGCGCCGGAGTTGGCGGAGGACGTGCGGTTCCGTCGGAATCAGGATCGGGTGCAAAACCGTACAGAACTGGTCAAAGAACTGGAAGATCGCCTGGTCGCCGACACTCCGCGTGGCTGGGCGGAGCGGCTGGCGGCGGTTTCGGTGCCGTGCGGGCCGGTCAACACCGTGTCGGAGGCGCTGGAGCTGGCGGCGCGGCTCGGGCTGGACCCGATCGTCCAGGTCGGGGCGGGGCGGATCCCCCAAGTGGCCAGCCCGCTGCGGCTGTCGGGCACGCCGGTGACCGAACCCGGTGCGCCACCCCGCCTGGACGAAGACGGCGCGGCACTGCGAACCTGGTTGGCAGGGCCGGACGACCGACCCCTGCCGTCGAGATTGTGACCTCCGTCACAACAGGACCGTATCCGCAACCAAATCCACCCGTTGGTGCTGTTTACCAGCACGGAATCACAACACCCCTGTATGGAGCAGCTCGTGACATCGCTGGACAACCCCGCGCCCGCCCAGTCCCGCACCGACCACCAGCCGCTTCACCACGAGGCGCGGGATTCCGCCGCACCCCGCCGCAACCGGCGGATGCGCCGCACCCTGGCGCTCACCGCCCTGCTCGCCGCGGGCGCGCTGTCGCTGACGGCCTGTGGGGGCGACGCCGAGGCGGGGCAGGGCGACGGCAAGAACGGTCAGGCCGGCGCGGACGCCGCGGCCGCCAAGGACGCCTCCGACGCCAAGATCAAGGTCACGTCGAAGGACGGCGCCACCGACGCCAGCATCAACGACACCGGGGTGAAGGTCACCGGCGGCAAGTTGACCGACGTGAAGCTCACCGCCGTCGACACCGGCAAGGACGTCGCCGGCGCCATATCGTCGGACGGCCTGTCCTGGAAGCCCGGGGCGCAGCTGGACCGCGGCGCCAAGTACAAGATCGTGGCGAACGCCAAGGACGCCAAGGGCCGCCCGGCGACCGAGAACGCCACCTTCACCACGGTCTCGTCGGCCAACAGCTTCATCGGCTCGTTCACGCCCGACAACGGCAAGACCGTCGGCGTCGGCATGCCGGTGTCGTTCAACTTCGACAAGTCGATCAGCAACCGCAAGGACGTCCAGTCCCACATCACGGTGACCTCCAGCAGCGGCCAGCAGGTCGTCGGCCACTGGTTCGGCGAGCGGCGGCTGGACTTCCGGCCCGAGGACTACTGGAAGGCCGGCTCCAAGGTCACCATGAAGATCGACCTGGACGGCGTGAAGGGCGGCCAGGGCATCACCGGCGTGCAGTCCAAGACGGTGTCCTTCACCATCGGGCGCTCGCAGGTCTCGACGGTCGACATGAACACCCAGACCATGACCGTCAAGCAGGACGGGAAGGTCATCAAGTCCGTCCCGATCTCCGGCGGCAGCCCGGACCACCCGACCTACAACGGCCAGATGGTGATCTCGGAGAAGTTCGAGCAGACCCGGATGGACGGTTCGACGGTCGGCTTCGGCGGCGAGTACGACATCAAGGACGTGCCGCACGCCATGCGCCTGTCGTCCTCCGGCACGTTCATACACGGCAACTACTGGGGCAGCTCCTCGATCTTCGGCCGCACCGGCACCAGCCACGGCTGCGTCGGCCTGGAGGACAACAAGGGCGGCGGTGGCGACACCCCGGCCAAGTGGTTCTACGACAACTCGCTGATCGGCGACGTGGTGATCGTGAAGAACTCCCCGGACAAGACCGTCAAGCCCGACAACGGCCTCAACGGCTGGAACATGTCCTGGTCGGAGTGGACCGCGGGCAGCGCCTCCTGACGGCCGCCGGCCGCACCCGCTGAGCGCACGAGGCGGTGACCGCCCTCCGGGAGGAGCGGTCACCGCCTCGTCGTGCGTGCGGCCCGGTGCGCGCGGCGGGTCACGCCGGCGGTGCCCCGGCGTGCAGCAGTTCCACCACCGACCCGAGGCTCTCGTGGCCGTGCCCGTCCGCGACCCGGCGCTTCATCAGCTCCCACAGCGGACCGAAGAGCTCCGTGCTGACGCCCTGCGCCCGGCTGACGTCGCCGATCCCGTCGTGCGCGACCTGCATGGCGAGGTGGGAGCCGGTGGCACCGTAGTCCCCGGCCGCCACCTGCGCCGCCATCGCGAGCAGTTGGCTGTCGGCCATCGCCCGCAGCCACGGCACCAGCAGGTCCCGGGTGAACGCGTCGACGTTCCCGCCCGCCGACCGCACCAGGGCCGCGGCGTGCAGGAATCCACCGAACATGCCGTACATCCCGGTCAGCAGCGCCAGGTCGTGCAGCGGCGCCGCCCCGGGATCCGCGCCCAGGTAGACGCTTCGCGCCATGGCGTCCAGCACCCCGCGATGCGCCGCGAAGGCGGCCTCGGCGCCGCTGTAGAGGACGAACGCCTGGGGTTGCCCGATGATGTCCGGAACGGCCATGACGCCGCCGTCGAGGTAGTGCGCGCCGAGCCCGGCGACCCGCTCAGCGAGCACCCGCGCCTCGGCCGGCGAACCGTTGGTCACGTTCACCACGACGCGGCCCTCAAGCGCCGCACCGGCGCCGTCGTCGGCCAGCAGCGGCGCGATGTCGGCGTAGTCCAGGATGCAGACGATCACGACCTCGCTCGCGGCGATCGCCGCGGCCGGGGACGCGGCGCGCCGGGCGCCCTCGGCCACCAGCGCATCGGCCTTGTGCGCCGTGCGGTTCCACACCGTCACCCGGTGGCCGGCCGCCAGGAGCGCCGACGCCAGCGCCCTGCCCATGTCCCCCAGGCCGAGCACCGCGACGTTCTCCGGCGTCGTTCCCGCACTCGTGCGTTCCCCGGCCGTCTGCGCCCGGCCCGTGTTCTCCGTCGACATCACGGAACTGCCCCCCGCCTCGTTCTTCGCACTGATCACTTGCCGATCAGTTGCTGATCACTTGCCGATCAGTTTTGGCGGGAGGGCAGTTCCGGACAAGTACCTACTTCTTAGTGGGTGGTTACCTCTCGGTGCGTGCTCACCTGGGGGTGCGGGGCGTCGGCGGCGGGTCCGTCCGTGCCCGGAGTTCCGGCCGCCGGGGTCCGGAGGCTCTTGAGGAGGACGACCAGGGCGGCGCTGACGACGGTGCCGGCGGCGACGGCGAGCAGGTAGAGCAGCGGCTGGCCGATCAGCGGGACCACGAAGACGCCGCCGTGCGGGGCGCGGAGGGTGCAGCCGAAGGCCATCGACAGGCCGCCGGTGACCGCCCCGCCGACCATCGCGGAGGGGATCACCCGCAGCGGGTCGGCGGCGGCGAACGGGATGGCGCCCTCGGTGATGAAGGACGCGCCGAGGACCCAGGCGGCCTTGCCGTTCTCCCGTTCGGCCCGGGTGAACAGGCGGCCCCGCACGGTCGTGGCCAGCGCCATCGCCAGCGGCGGGACCATGCCGGCCGCCATCACCGCGGCCATCACCTTCAGGCTGCCCGGGTTGGGGTTGGCCAGGCCGCCGACCGCGAAGGCGTAGGCGACCTTGTTCAGCGGCCCGCCGAGGTCGAAGCACATCATCAGGCCCAGGAGCACGCCGAGGATGACGGCGTTGGCTCCGGAGAGGCCGGACAGCCAGCCGGTGAGGGCCTCCTGGAGCGCGGCGATCGGCTTGCCGACCACCAGGAACATCAGGAAGCCGACCACCGCCGAGGAGAGCAGCGGGATGACCACCACCGGCATGATGCCGCGCAGCACCGGCGGCACGTCGATCCGTTGGATCGCCCGCACCACCGCGCCCGCCAACAGGCCGGCGATCAGCCCGCCCAGGAAGCCGGCGTTGACGGTCAGCGCGACGGCGCCGCCGACGAAGCCGGGGACCAGGCCGGGTCGGTCCGCCATCCCGTAGGCGATGAAGCCGGCCAGGACCGGGACGAGGAAGCCGAAGGCGGTGCTGCCGACCTGGAAGAACAGCGCCGCCCAGCTGGCCGACTCGGTCCACAGGAAGTGGTCGGCGACCGACGGCGCCTTGTCGACGGTGTAGCCGCCGATCGCGAACGCCAGGGCGATCAGCAGCCCGCCCGCGGCGACGAACGGGACCATGTAGCTCACGCCGGTCATCAGCCAGGTGCGGAGCCGGGTGGCGTAGCCGTCGGCGGCCCCGGCGCCCTCGTCCATGGGGGCGGCGCGGCGGGCGGACGCGTCGGGGGCCGGGACGGGGCCCCGGGCGGCCTTCTCGCGGACCTCGGCGATGAGTTCCGCGGGACGGTTGATGCCGGCCTTCACCCCGACGTCGACGAGCGGCTTGCCGGCGAACCGCTCCCGGTCCCGCACCTCGACGTCGTGCGCGAGGATCACGCCGTCGGCCGCCGCGACCAGCTGCGGGTCGAGGCGCTGGAAGCCGGCCGATCCCTGGGTCTCGACGGTGAGTTCGACCCCGGCCGCCCGCGCGGCCTTGGCCAGCGATTCGGCGGCCATGTAGGTGTGCGCGATGCCGGTGGGGCAGGAGGTGACGGCGACGATGCGGAACGGGGCCGGGGCCGGGGCCTCAGGGGTGGCCGTGGGGGCGGCGGACGGGACCTCGGGACTCGTCGGCTCCGGAGCCGACTCCGACTCCGACTCCGACTCCGACCGCGGCTCCTCTTCCGGCTGTTGCTCCGGCTGTTGTTCCGGCTGTTCGCCCCGGATGAGTGCCGCCGCCCGCGCCGGCTCGACCGCCGACCGCAGTGCGCCGGTGAACGCCTCGTCCATCAACTGGCGGGCGAGCGACGACAGGATCGACAGGTGGTCCGCGTCGCCGCCCGTCGGAGCCGCGATCAGGAAGATCAGGTCGGCCGGGCCGTCCGCGGCGCCGAAGTCGATGCCGGCCGCGCTGCGCCCGAAGGCCAGCGTCGGCTCCGTGACGTGTGCGCTGCGGCAGTGCGGGATGCCGATGCCGCCGTCCAGCCCGGTGGGCATCTGGGCCTCGCGGGCGGCGACGTCCGCGAGGAACCCCTCCAGGTCGGTGACCCGACCGGCGGCGACCATCCGTTGCGCCAACGACCGGGCGGCGGCGTCCTTCGTGGCGGCGGACAGGTCGAGGTCGACCAGGTCCGCGCTGATCAACTCACTCATCGCGGGCTCCCTTGCGCGCGGTACCGCCGGGCGGGCGGTGGGGACGGGGTGCGGGCGGATCGGGGACCGGTTCCGTCAGCGGCCGGCCGAGCGGCACTTCGGCGCTCAGCACGACCCGTTCCGGGGCCAGGTCCGCGGGCGTCGGCATCAGGCTGCCGGGGAGTTGCACGGCGGCCGCGCCGTGCGCCACCGCCGCGGCCAGCGCCGGGGCGCCGCTGCCGCCCGCGGTGAGGAAACCGGCGAGCGAGGCGTCCCCCGCACCGACGTTGCTGCGGACGGCGGCGACCGGGGCGCTGCCGAAGCGGGCGCCGTCCGCGTCGACCAGGAGCTGCCCGTCCGCCCCCAGCGAGGCCAGGACGGCCCGGGCGCCCCAGGAACGCAGTTCCTCGGCGGCCTCGACCGCGTCGCCGACGGTCGTCAGCGGGCGGCCGACGGCCTGGGCGAGCTCCTCGGCGTTGGGTTTGACGACGTCGGGGCGTTCGCGCAGGGCCGCGGTCAGGGACGGGCCGGAGGTGTCCAGGGCGATCCGGGCACCGGCGCGGTGCGCCCTGGCGACCAGTTCGGCGTACCACTCGGGGGCCAGGCCGCGCGGCAGGCTGCCGCAGCAGGCGATCCAGTCGGCACCGGCGGAGCCCTCGCCGACCGCGGTCAACAGCGCCTCGGACTCCTCGGGGGTGAGTTCCGGACCGGCCGCGTTGATCTTCGTCAGGGTGCCGTCGGGTTCGGCGACGGCGATGTTGGAACGGGTCTGGCCGGCGACCGGGACGCCCGCCACGTCGATGCCCTCGGCCCGCAGCAGCCCGGCCAGCGCCGCGCCCGCGGGACCGCCCAACGGCAGGACGGCGCGGGTGCGGTGGCCGGCGGCGGCGACCGCACGGGAGACGTTGACGCCCTTGCCGCCGGGGTCGACGCGGTCGGCGGTGGCCCGCAGCACGGCGCCGCGCTCCAGCGCCGGGACCTCGTAGGTGCGGTCCAGGCTCGGGTTGGGGGTGACGGTGAGGACGATCATGGGTGTACCGGTCCGGTGGGGTGGGCGACGCGGGTCGCGGTCGTGGCGGTGGCGGCGTGGCGGGCGGGCCCGTGGGGCGGCGTCATGCGCGGACCACTTCCGTGCCGGCGCGTTCGATGGCCCGCGCGTCCTCGGGGCTCAGCCCGGTGTCGGTGATCAGCAGGTCGACGTCCGCGAGGTCGCCGAACCGGGCGAAGTGCTGCTGCCCGAACTTGGCGGAGTCGGCGAGCAGCACCACCCGGCGGGCCGCGGCGATCAACGCCCGCTTGACCGCGGCCTCCGCGAGGTCGGGCGTGGTCAACCCGCCCTCCAGGGAGAAGCCGTTGGTCGCCAGGAAGAGCACGTCGGCGTTGATCTCCCGGTAGGCGCGCAGCGCCCAGTCGTCGACCGCAGCCCGGGTGCGGTGCCGGATCCGGCCGCCCACGAGGTGGAGGGTGAGGCCGGGGTGGTCCGCCAGCCGCGCGGCGACCGGCAGGCCGTGGGTGACCACGGTCAGTTCGGCCTCCAACGGGATCTCCGCGGCGAGCCGGGCCGCGGTGGTGCCGGCGTCGAGGATCACGCTGCCGGGGCCCTCGCCGCCGGGCAGTTCGGCGAGCGCGGCCCGGGCGATGCGCTGCTTCTCGTCGGCGGCGACCGCGTCCCGCTCGGCGAGGTCGGGTTCGAAGTCCAGGCGGCCGGCCGGGATGGCGCCGCCGTGCACCCGGCGGACGAGACCGGCGCGGTCCAACGCCTTCAGGTCACGCCGGACGGTCTCGGCGGTGACCTGGAACTCCTCGGCGAGGGAGAGCACGTCGACCCGCCCGCGCTCACGGGCGAGCCGCAGGATCTCCTGCTGGCGCTCGGGGGCGTACCTCTGCATCTGCGTCCGTGTCCGTTCCATGCCCGAACCTGTGGTTTCACCGGGATGCTACGCCCACACCATCCCCAAGTAAACAGATACGGGCATCCAATCGGACTCAAACGGGCATGATCACGCATGACGGGCCCCCTCCGGGCACGCGTGGGCCCACCCGGGCACACAGCACGCCCTCGTACACGAACCCGTGGACGCCACCCCTTGGACACGACCCCGCGGACACAAAGGAGCCCCGACGCCGTCACGGCACCGGGGCTCGCCCAAAAAACGCCTGCACCCAGGGCCGACGTCACCGCCGGCCCGGCATCACCGCGGGCCTGACGTCACCGGCGGGCCACCGCGGAACCCCGCGCGCCCGACGTCACCGTCGTGCGGGCCCGCCCCGGGGACGCGGCTCAGGCCGCCGCGTCGAACCCGGTGTCCCGCGCCATCCGCTTCAGCTCCAGCAGCGCGTGCTTCTCGATCTGGCGGATCCGCTCACGAGTCAGACCGTGCTGCTTGCCGACCTCCGTCAACGTCCGCTCGCGGCCGTCGTCGATGCCGTAGCGGGCCTTGATGATCGAGGCGGTGCGCTGGTCGAGGCGGTCGATCAGGTCCTCCAACTCCTCGCTGCGCAGCAGCGTGAGCACCGACTGCTCGGGCGAGGCCGCGGAGGTGTCCTCCAGCAGGTCGCCGAACTGGGTGTCGCCGTCGTCGTCGACCGACATGTTCAGGCTGACCGGGTCGCGGGCCCAGTCCAGGACGTCGGTGACGCGGGCCGCCGTGGAACCCAGCTCGCCGGCCACCTCCTCCGGCTCCGGGTCGCGGCCGTTCTCGCGGTTGAACTCCCGCTGCACGCGGCGGATCCGGCCCAGCTCCTCGACGAGGTGGACGGGGAGCCGGATCGTGCGCGACTGGTCGGCGATGGAGCGGGTGATGGCCTGGCGGATCCACCACGTCGCGTAGGTCGAGAACTTGAAGCCCTTGGCGTAGTCGAACTTCTCGACGGCGCGCACCAGACCGGCGTTGCCCTCCTGGATCAGGTCGAGCAGCGGCAGGCCGGCGCGGGGGTAACGGCGGGCGACGGCGACGACGAGGCGCAGGTTGGACCGGATGAAGACGTCCTTCGCGCGCTCGCCCTCGGCGGCCAGCGCTTCCAGCTCCTCACGCTGGGCGCCGGCGGCGTTGCCTTCGGTGATCTCGCCGTCCAGGATCTGCTGGGCGTAGACGCCCGCCTCGATGGTCTGGGACAGCTCGACCTCCTTGGCGGCGTCGAGCAGCGGCGTGCGCGCGATCTCGTCGAGGTACATGCCGACCAGGTCGCGGTCGGCGATGTCTCCGCCTGCTGCGCGAACGCTGTTGGCCTGGCCAGAGCCGGTGGTGCTGGCCTGACGACGGGCGACGGCACGGGTTGCCATGCGGATGCTCCCTTAGCGCTGAGTCGGTCGCGGGACAGTGGAGCGGGTCGTCGGCCTGGGGACCGCGTGCGGCCAACCGGCTGACCCGTCCGAAGGAAACAACGGCCGGAATCCGGACAGAATTCCCAAGCCGTCCTTCGATTTTTCTGATCATGCAGTACCCTGCGCCGTCACGAGGGAGGACAGATGTCGCCTGAGCGCGGGGAAGTGCAGGTCAGAGCGGGCGCCGAGACGGACCTCACAGCCCTTACGGATCTTTACAATCACTACGTCCGTGAGACGGCCATCACATTCGACACGGAGCCCTTCAGCCCCGACCAACGTCGCCCGTGGTTGCTCTCCCACCCCAAAGACGGTCCGCACCGCCTTCTGGTTGCGCGGTCCGCGGGAGAGGGGGACGGCTCCCTGCTCGGCTACGCGACCAGCAGCGCCTTCCGCCCCAAGGGCGCGTACGTGACCTCCGTGGAGACGACCGTGTACTGCGCGCCGGAGGCCGGCGGCCGGGGCGTCGGCACGCTCCTGTACCGGGCGCTCTTCGCGGCGCTGGCCGACGAGGACGTGCACCGCGCCTACGCCGGGGTCGCCCAGCCCAACGAGGCGTCCGTCCGGCTGCACGCCCGCTTCGGCTTCCGCCCCATCGGCACGTTCACCGAGGTGGGACGGAAGTTCGACCGCTACTGGGACGTCGCCTGGTACCAGAAGGACCTGCGGTAGGCGCGGGACGGACCGGCGGACGCTCCGGCGCCGCGCGGGCCGCTCCCCTCGCCCGCGGGGCCGCTCCGGTTGCCGGCGCCGGTGCCCGGGTGTCGCCTGGACAGGAAGAAGGGCGAACGAGAGGAGCCCGTCATGGACCAGCACGCGCATGGCGACCAGCCCGCCCGCCGGGGCGAACCGTCCGGCGCCCGGGCCGCCCGCTCGCACGGCACCGTCGAGCCGGAGCACGGCGCGTCGGCCTCCGGCCCCGCCGAGCACGCCGCCCCCAGGCGCTCCGTCGCCGACACGATCCGCCGCGCCCCGCTCACCGTGACGCTGCCGATCATCGCGGCGCTCTGCTTCGGCTGCTACACGATCTGGATGGACCACACCAACGGGGCCAAGGGCGGCCAGGCCGCGCTCCTCGGGCTGATCGCGGCGGTGGTCACCGGGATCCTGGGCGTCACGTTGGCGCACTTCCAGTCGAGCATGCTCACCGAGTCCCGCGCCCTGGCCTACGGCGCGCTCTTCGGGGCGTCGATGGGCTGGCTCTACTCCCTCGGCGGCAGCCGGCCGTCGGTGCTGGCTTCCGTGGCGTGGGGCATCGGGATGTTCTTCGCGATGTTCCTCGTCTCGCTCTACGTCTTCCGCACCCACCGCAAGCGCGAGCCGCACGGCCTGCACCGCCCCCACGAACCGCACGCGGCCGGACGCCACCGCCTGCACGCCGCACACTGACCGCACCCGGGCGACCGCCCCCAAGTGCGAGGCTGCTCCACCCCCTTGACGCAGCGTCGACCGACCGCACCCCCTCCCCGGCCAACTCAGCCCTCCAGCACCTCCAGCACTTCCAGCACTTCCGGATCCTCCGACGTCCGTCGCATCGTCCGCAGCGGCCGGCCCGGCCGCCAGACCTCCAACTTCATGAACGGGGCCTCGACGGACGTCCGCGCCACCTCCGTCAGCAGCGCCCGGAAGAGATGGAACGGCTCCGGCGGCTGCACCGCCGCCGCGTACCGCGCCGTCAGGCCCGGATCGCTCACCTCGACCGCCCGCCCGGACACCCGCACGTCACCCCCGGCCAGGTCCGTCCCGCCGCCGGGGTTGACGTGCAGTCCGAACCGGGGGTCCCGCCGCAGGTCCTGCACCTTGCGCGAGCCCGCCATCATGCCCAGCCACAGCTCCCCGTAGCGGAAGTCCGCCTCCAGCCCGGTCAGTCGTGGCGCGCCGTCCTTGCGCAGCGTGGCCAGCACGTGGTGCCGGTGCAGTCCGAACCGCTCCCGCACCAGCGCGGCGAACTCCGGCACCGCCGCCTCCACGGCCGCCCAACCGACCGCCTCGCCTCCGGCCCCCGCACCGCTCCCGTTCCGTCGTCCACGCGCACGCGTCATGCCGTCCAGGCTCCCGCCCAAACCCGACACCCTCCGTCCGGATTCCCGTCCGGAATCCGCATCCGAGGTCCGCATGACCGAGCCCCCCCCCCACCCGCCCTGCACACCCTGCACGCCCTGAACCAACCCAACCCCCTTCCGTACCCGCCCACTTCAGCGCCTCACCCGTCGACTTCAGCGTCGCACCGACCACTGACAACGCCCCGTCGCGCCGCCGGCGTCCCTGCTCGTGGCCGCGCGGCACCCCCGCCCGCCGGCCGGCCGCACCGCGCCCCCTGCCGCGTTCCACCACCCGCCGTAAGACCAAGGCCGTAGTCCCACCGGCCGGTTGGGGATCCGTCCGCGGCCCGTTACCCGGCCCCGGGGCCCGGTCCTAGCCTCGGTCCATGGATACGACGAGCGGCACACTCGACGAAGCCCTGGAACGCCTCCACACCACCGGGCCCGAGTTCAAGGGTTTCCTCAGCAATCACGGCCCGATGGCCGTGGAGGCCCTGGTCCGGCACGGCCAGGCGCGCACCGTCCACCGCTGGCTCGACGACTACGCCACCCGGCTGGAGGACGTACCGAGCACGCGGACCACGATCACCGAGGCCAACTGGCAGGAGGCGCTGGGCGATCCGCGCCGGGTCACCGACTGGACCGCGCACCTGACCCGCCAGGTCGCCGAACGCCCCTGGCGGGAGGTGCTCGCCGAGTGGTGGCCCCGGCTGCTCCCCGGCATCGCGGGCGCCGCCACCCACCCGGTGATCCGCGTCGGCCACGCCGTGCGCACCCTCCTGGAGCAGGGCGAAGAGGAGCCGCGGATCGCGGAGTTGGCGCACGCCATCGGCTACTGGGCGGCCCGCCACACCACGCTGCCGGTGTCCGTGCGACCGAGTGGCACCGCCGCCCCCGACGACGCGCTCGCCACGCTCCCGCACGTCGCCGACCAACAGACGTCGGTCGTCGACGGACTGGCCCAGCTCCCCGGCACTCAGGGCTGGCTGGCCGCCGCCGAGTCGCTGCGCGCACCACAGGGGCCCGAGGACGCGCGCGAGCAGCTGGCCGCGCTGGTGCGGGCCGCCACCCACCGGTACCTGGACTACGGCCACGGCAACGCGGTCCTCCTGGTGCACGCGGCCACCGCGCCGAACGCGATCCTGCGCACCCTCCCGGTGCTCCCCCGCGAGCTGTGGGCGCCCTCGCTCGCGGCGGCCTGGACGGCGAGCGCCGCGCTCACCTCCGTCTACAGCCCGGCCGAGCCGTTGCCGGCCCTCAAGGCCGGGGCGCTCACCCCGCAGGAGGTCTTCGAGCGGGCCGCCGCGCACGGCGACGAGCACGCGATCAAGCTGACCGACACCGCCCTCGACGTGGCGTCCTGGACCCCGGACGGCGACGACCGCGCCCTGCTGGCCGCGCTCCGGTCCATGGAGTTGATCACTCCGGGCGAGGACTGATCGCGCCGGCGGCTCACCGGCGCCGCTCCGGACGTCCGGGCACGCGGGCGGGGCGGCGCCCGGACGGCACCCCGGCCGAGAAATGGTTTCGACATTAACGACATAACGGCGCCACGGCGTCACACTGGCGTTATCCGACCGCCCCGCGACGCCGGCCGTCCCACCGCGGGGCGCACGCACCTGCGGCCGACCCGGATCCCCCGCGCCCGGGGCCCCGCACCGCGCCGTTCGTCGGCACCGGCCCCCCGACCGGAAGAAGACCGTTCTCAGCCGAACCAGCATTGTTAAATATTCAATAATTAGCATGGCGGTGAGAGAGTGGATGGCATGAGCAACGAATCCGCGACCGAGCCGCGCTGGCTCGACGACGAGGAGCAGCACGCCTGGCAGGCGTACCTCCACGCCACCACGCTCCTGGAGGACCACTTGGACCGCCAGCTCCAGCGTGACGCCGGGATGCCGCACGTCTATTACGGCCTGCTCGTCCAGCTCTCCCGCGCGCCGCGGCGCCGGATGCGGATGACCGAGCTGGCCCAGAACGCCAAGATCACCCGGTCCCGGCTCTCCCACGCCGTCGCCCGCCTGGAGAAGAACGGCTGGGTCCAGCGCGAGAACTGCCCGTCCGACAAGCGGGGCCAGAACGCCCACCTCACGGACGAGGGGCTGCGGATCCTGGAGAAGGCCGCCCCCGGACACGTCAACGCGGTCCGGGCCGCGATCTTCGACCGCCTCACACCGGAACAGATCAGCCAACTCGACGAGATCTGCTGCGTGATCGCCGACGGCCTCCAACCGCAGGGCGCCGACCTCCCCTGGCTCCGCTGAGCGTCAGCGGAACGGGGGGAGGCCGGCGCAGCGCCACGCGTTCGGATGGTTTCGGGGCGTGCGGAAGCAAGGGGGCGCAGCGGCCGCACCGGCCGCCCGACGCCGCGCCGGTGTCGGCGCGGCGTCGTCCCGCGGGCCCCGCCCGCCGTCCCGTCCTCAGTGCACCAGCACCGGGACCTGCACCGACTCCTCGGCGCCGGCCGACGCCCCCGCACCGTCGTCCGACGACGCCGCCGGCGAACCGCCGCCGGGCCGCCCGGTGTTGATGAGGGTGAAGGCGATCACCGCCGCCAGGGCCAGGATGCCCACCGCCCACCAGATGGCGGAGGCGTAGCCGTGCACCATCGACTGGAGCTTGAGCAGGTCCGCCGAGCGGGCGCCGGCCGCGTGCGAGGTCGCGTACGCGGTGGTGGCGCTGGCCGCAATGGTGTTCAGCAGGGCGGTGCCGATCGCGCCGCCGACCTGCTGCGAGGTGTTGACCATCGCGGAGGCGACGCCGGCGTCCCGCGGCTGGATCCCGTGCGTGGCCAGCGACATGGCCGGCATGAACGCCGTCCCCATGCCCAGGCCCATCAGGACGAAGCCGGGCAGGATCAGCGCCGGGTAGGACGTGTCCAGGTCGATCTGGGTCAGCACCAGCATGCCGAGCGCGGCGACCGTGAAGCCGGGCGCCATCAGCAGCCGCGGCCGCACCCGGGTCATCAACCGGGCGCCGATCTGCGTCGAACCGGTGATCATGCCCGCGACCATCGGGAGGAAGGCCAGACCGGTCATCACCGGCGTGTAGCCCTTCACGATCTGCAGGTAGTAGGTCAGGAACAGGAAGAGGCCGAACATGCCGATCACGGCCAGGCCCAGCGACGCGTAGACGCCCGCGCGGTTCCGCTCGGCGACCACCCGCAGCGGCAGCAGCGGCGCCGCCACCTTGGACTCGACCACGACGAACGTCAGCAACAGCACGGCCGCCGCGGCGAACAGCCCCAGCGTCACACCCGCCAGCCAGCCGTCCGACTCGGCCCGGGTGAAGCCGTAGACCAGCGAGACCAGGCCGAGCGTCGCCAGGATGACGCCGGGCACGTCCAGCCGGGAGGAGTTGCGGCCCTCCGCGGGCTCGCGGATGACCAGCACCGCGCCGGTCGCGGCGATCACGGCGAACGGGATGTTGACGAAGAACGTCCAGCGCCAGTTCATGTACTCGGTCAGCACGCCGCCGAGGATCAGGCCGACCGCGCCACCGCCACCGGCGATCGCGCCGAAGATGCCGAACGCCTTGGCGCGCTCCCGGGCCTCCGTGAACGTCACCGCCAGCAGCGACAGTGCGGACGGCGCCAGCAGTGCGCCGAAGACGCCCTGCAGCGCCCGCGCGCCCAGCAGCATGCCCTCGTTGAGCGCGGCCCCGCCGACCGCGGAGGCCGCCGCGAAGCCGATCAGGCCGATGATGAAGGTCCGGCGCCGGCCCCACAGGTCGGCGAGCCGCCCGCCGAAGAGCAGCAGGCCGCCGAAGGCCAGCGCGTAGGCCGTGATGACCCACTGCCGGTTGGCGTCGCTGATCCCCAGGTCGTCCTGGGCGGAGGGCAGCGCGATGTTCACGATCGTCGAGTCGAGGACGACCATCAGTTGCGCGAGGGCGATGAATATCAGCGCTTTCCAGCGCCGGGGATCGACGGACGGGACGGTTTCAGGCATGACGGGGTCCACCTAGTGGTGCGTAACGGAACGGAGGCGAAGAACGGGGCAGGACCGAGGAACTGCGGAACTGAGGAACTGCGGAGTCGTGGAGTGCGAAGTCGTGGAGTGCGAAGTCGTGGACTGGTGCGGACGGAAGATCGGGAAGCGGGCGCGCACCCGCGGGGGGAGGGGGACGGATACGGAAGACGACGTCCCGGCGGAGGACACCGGAGGACATTGGAGGACACCGGACACCGGACACCGGAGTCCGGCGGCGCGACGGGCCGGTCGGTCCGGCCCCGCCCGCCTCAGCCGCCGCGGCTCACGAGCAGCGGCGCCTCAGGTCCCCCAACGTGACGGCGCAGCCCGGTAGTTCGGACCGGCCGGGGGCCCGTAGGCCGTCCAGGAACAGCTGGAGGTGCCGGTGCGCGAACCTGTCGAAGTCGTGACAGCCACCGCCCGGCAACGGGCGCGTGAGCTGGGTGAGCGCGACCATCAGGTCACCGACGGCGATGTCGGCGCGCAGCTGGCCGCTGTCCCGCGCGGCACCCATGACGACCTCGATGGCCGCGTCCAGGCGCCCGCGCGCGGCGAGCAGATCGGGATGGGCCGGGTCGATGCCGTCGGAGAGCAACGGGCACAGCGCTCCGATCCGCTCCTCCACCGCGTCGTGGACGAAGCGCCGCAGCGCTTCAAAGGCATCTGACTCCTCGGCGAGGGCACGCTCCGCGCGGTCCGCGATACGGGACATGACGGAAAGCGTGACGTGGTGGATCAACTCCCGGCGATCCGTGAAGTGACGATAAAGCGTCGCATTGCCGACACCTGCGCGTCGAGCGATTTCATCGAAGGGCACCTCGGCGCCGAATTCGACCATCGTCTCCCGCGCGGCCGCGATGATCCGCTCCCGGTTGCGCACCGCATCGGCCCGCAGCCGCGGCGGCACACTCTTCACCCGCACCTCTCCGGACACGTCGGCACACTCCCTTCGCACTCGCCACACCCACGAAACCGGGGAACCACTCCCCGCTTCGCCCAACACCACCTACAAACGGGGATCGGCTCCCCGGATATTTCCCACCCGCCGTGTGACCTGGAGCACATGCGACCGCGCCCGGCGGGGCCCCTCGGCGAGACGGCCCGGCCGACCGGTCGCCACGGCCGCGGGACCGAGGGAACGACCCTTCACCCCCACCCCATCCGACTCCCCCGACCTCACCCCACCCTCCGGCCGGAAGCGAAGCCCCGTACCGCTCCCGGCGGGGACGAGCCCCCGACGTGCGCCGACCATCCCTCCGCACTACCCCAGCCCTCCATTTGACGCATCCCCACGCGCGGGCGAACATCCCCCGTCGCAGGCTGAGCAGCATGAGGCAGAAGGCATCCGCCCAATGACCGGGACGGTCCGCCCGCACCCCGGCCCGGGCGCCGCGCACACCGGACCGCGCCGCACGGCCGCCGGCCCGCCCGCGGCGGACGCCCGCCCGCACCGCACCGCCACCGCCCCGCACCCCGCGCACACCGGCACGCCCGAGGCACCCTCATGCGCCCCCTGACGCACCAGCTCTGCGCCGGCCTGGCGGCGACCGCCACCTGCGTGGCCGCCGCCCTCGCCCTGGCCACCCCGCGCTCCGCCACCGCCGCACCACCACCCCCCGGCACCCAACCCGTCACACCGCCCACCGCAGCCACCGCGGCAGCCTCCACCGCCACCGGCGCCACCACGGCCACCAAAACCACCCCCGCACCCCCCATCGCCCCCCACCCCCCG
>NZ_BAAARK010000031.1:0-86953 GCF_039532155.1 Streptomyces lunalinharesii | reverse complement strand
CACCCTGAGGCCGCATCGGCACCTCCGGCACCACCCGCTGGAACAACTCCCACAACTCATCCGGCACCAGCCGCTCCACGATCGAAACCACGACCAGCACCCTACCGAACCAAATGAGACGACGTCTTAGAAGTCGCGCAGATAGGGGGCGGGTGGGGCCAGCCGGCAGATGGGACAGGCGCGGAGTCCGTGATCATGGAGTTGCAACACTCTGTGATCACCGGGGGGACGTGCGCCTGCGCTGCCATCATGGCTGGCCGAACCGCTATGAAACTCGGCCCGGGCGCAGAAGACCGCAGATCCCGACCACCTGACTGTTCCTGAACGAAACCCGTGTTCATGGTCCGCCGACAGTGCTCACGGATTCGCAGATCTCAGACGCACCCGGGCCCCGGAGTCACTATGGCATCCCGGCGTTGACCTCAACCAAGGTTCAGGTCCTAGCGTTCTGATCATGACTCAGCGCCACGTACTGCTGTTCCCGGACGCCCTCGGAAGCGAGCTGGCACAGCACATCCTCAGTTTCCTTCCCGACTCCGTCGAGCCGGTCACCGGCGAGGTGACCGACCCGGACGGGCTGGCAGCCCGCCTGAACGAGTTCGGCGGCGTGCGGGCCGCATTCCTGTCCTGGCCCTACGACCGTGCGGCCGGTCGCTTCACCGCTCCCCAGAACGTGCCGGCCGTCGTGGAGGCCCTGGCCGAGCACTCCGGGCGGATTGTGCTCAGCTCGTCGCACGGCCTGCGTGAGGGCGCCCCCGTCACCACCTACAACGCCCCCCATGCGGACTTCCACCGCGCACTGGAGGACCGGGTGCGCGGCTCGGGGGTGCCCTGGACGATCCTGCGCCCGTGCATGCCAGCTCATATGACGCTGCGCTGGGCCGAGGCGATTCACTCCGAAGGTGTCGTACGCGGCCCGTATGCCAAGGCTGCCCGGCCAC
Source organism: Streptomyces lunalinharesii (assembly GCF_039532155.1). Classification (NCBI taxonomy): domain Bacteria; kingdom Bacillati; phylum Actinomycetota; class Actinomycetes; order Kitasatosporales; family Streptomycetaceae; genus Streptomyces; species Streptomyces lunalinharesii. The sequence continues at coordinate 86,012 of NZ_BAAARK010000031.1, read as the reverse complement.
TGATCGACGACCGCGACGTCGCCGAGGCCGTCGTCCGTACGCTCCTGGACGACGGCCATGACGGGGCCTCGTACTTCCTGACGGGCTCCGAGCCGCTGACGCACGAGCAGCGAGCGGAGACGATCGGCGCGGTGATCGGCCGCCGGGTGCGCTACGAGGAGACGCCGCTGGAGGAGGCCCGGCGGATGATGCTCCGCACATGGCCGCGCGAGCTGGCTGACGCCGTGCTCGCCAACATGGCCTTGCAGGTCATCGAGCCCGAGCTTCCATCGTCGGACTTCGAACACATCACGGGATACCCGCCCCGTCCGTTCCGCGCCTGGGTGGCGGACCACGCCGACGCATTCCGCTAAGAGGTCACTCAGCTAGGTGGTCAGTCATGGCCGGCGGCGGGGGCGTGTGTCCCAGCGGTGGGTGGTCCAGGCTCGGCGGATGAGATTGCGCACGGCGATGATCGTGTCGGTGAGGTCGAAGAATGCGTGGACAACGGGGGCGCGCCGCTCGTAGCAGCGGGCGAGCCGGTGGAAGGCGTTCTGCCATGCATGGGTGCGTTCGACGTGCCAGCGCTGACTGGCCTGGATGGGCGCCTTCTCGCCTTTGTGCGCGATGCGGCCGTGCAGGCCGCGTTCGTCGAGCATCGTGCGAGTCTTGTTCGAGTCGTAGCCGGCGTCCAGGTGGACGATGATCTCGTCGAGCAACGGACCCAGGTCGTCCAGGCGGTCCAGGGTCGGGGCGAGCAGCGGGGAGTCATGGCAGTTGGCGCCGGCCAGAACACGACCCAGTGGAATGCCGTATCCGTCCGTCATGCTCGAGCGTTTCAGGCCCTGTTTGCCGCGGTCTACCGGGGAACGCCCGGCCGCCTCACCGCCTCCTGGAGCTTTGGTGATGGAGCCGTCTACGGCGATCTGGTCGAGGACGAGACCGACGATCCGGTCTAGGCGTCGAGCGCGATCTGCTTGAGTCGGGCGAAGACGCCCAGTCGTATCCATTCGTCGTGGCGGCTGCGGATCGTGGTGGCCGAGCAGGTTGTGTCGGCGATCGCCTCGTAAGAACAGCCGAAGCGCAGCAGTTGCAGCATCTTGTCGAAGACAATCCGCTCGCTGATGCGTCGGCGGTGGCAGCCAAGTGGATGGTCCGGGTGGTATTCCGGCCGCTCAGGCAGCAGGACCGCGAATTGGTCCCAGAGCGGCTCGGTCAGCCATGATGGAAGTGCAGGCACGGGTCTCCTCGGTGGTCACAGAGCGTCAGCAACTCCATGATCAAAGGGACCTGTGCCCGCTCGGCTACCTACCTTCCCAACCGCGCCTATCCGCGCGGCCGAACAGCGTTGTCAAGCGTACGGCTACTTGTGCCATCCACTGCCCTGCCCGCCGTTTCCGGCGCTTCAGCCGGTCGTGTTCCCGACAGGCCCGGCGAACCAGGGTGGTCGACCTGACCACTCGACAACGCGCGTGCCGGCAATGGCTGAGGAACTCTTCCCACGGAGCCTCTGCGCACGGATGGCGAGAGCTTGGGCACTGAGATGCTGTTGGCGATGCGCTCGTGGTCCCGCTCGCCCTCGCGGGTCTGAATACCAGCGGCGAGCAGCTTGTGGGCGAGCTCGGTGACCTCATCGCCGAACGCCGCGAACAGGCCCTCGTTCTCAACGGCGTACGCCGCACGCGGAATCGGCTGCGCGACCGCGTCGACCGCAGCCTTCGTGATGGAGATCACCTCCGGCCGGAGGCCGGCGATCCGCCGGGCGAGGGTGTCGACGAAGGAATCGAGTTCTGCGGCGGGCAGGGCACGGTTGATCAGGCCGTACCGTTCCGCGAGCTCCGCGCCCACGAGTTCGGCGCCGAGGATGAGCTCCAGCGCGCGGGCCCTTCCTGCCAGGCGCGTCATATTCACCGTGCCGCCGCCTCCGGGGAGGATCCCCATCAAGGACTCCGGCTGCCCCTGCCCCGACTTGCCGATCGCCGCGAATCGCATGTCGAGGTACATGAAGAACTCGTTGCCCGCGCCGCGCGCGAAGCCCGCCAGCTTGCCGATGGTGACCTGCGGCAGCGAGCGGACCTCCTCACTCATCGCCTGGAGGATGTTCAGGCCTTCCGGGACGGTCGAGCCCGGCGCGGCCGCGATCGCAGCGCGAGTGGCTGCCGGCAGCGCGTCAGGGTCGGTGAGGTAGGCCATGTCACCGTGCGCAATGAAGAACTCCGGGTCGGCGCTCTCGAAGACGATGACGCGGACGTCGGCGTCGTCCCGCACGCGCGCGACGAATGCCCGGAGTGACGGCAGGAGGACCCCGTCCATCAGATTGAGCGGCGGGTGATCGATTGTCACCGTCGCGACCCCGTCCGAGACGTCGATCGTCAGGGCGGGAAGGTCTTCGTAGCTCATGAGGTGGCTCCATATCGCGGTAAGGGACGGTCCGTGACCGGGCCGCCGGCTGGGGACACTGTCGCGAATCTCAGCATCGCGACTGATACTGAGTGTCAGATTAGAAACCTGTACCCGAAGAAGCAAACGAGTGTGTCGGAGTACACTCGTCTCCATGAGCGCAGCACCAGTCGGTACCCGTGAGATCAGCCGCCACGCGGTGCGAGCAGAGCTAGCCCGCGTCGCGTTCAACCGGTTCTGCCTCACCGGCTTCAACCAGGTCACCTTCGCCGACCTCTCCGAAGCCGCCGGAGTGTCGCGGAGCACCTTCCTGCGCTACTTCGGCACCAAGGAAGACGTGGTCCTGTTCGTCTTCGACCCTGTCGGTGGCGTCATCACTGACGCGCTCGATGCCGAGCGGGCCAACCAGGACGACTGGAGCAGGCTGCGCAACGCCCTGGAGTCAGCCGTGAGGTTCCTCGTGCGCGACGTTCAGGAACTCGTGACGATCCTCGGCCTCATCGAACAGACCCCAGCCCTGTGCGCACGTCTCCGCGAGAAGCAGGCTGAATGGCGACCAGAGATCGTCGCCCGACTGCAGAAGACAACCTCCTCGACCGACGGGTCATCGGTCATCGCCAACGTTCGCGTAGCGGCGGCGCTCGAAATCTTGTGGATCGCCCTCGGGCAATGGAGTGCGAGCGACGGCCAAGAGGACCTCGGCAAACTGCTGGATGCTGCGTTCGCCGCCTTCTCGACCCCCGCATGCCAGTAGACGGACGCTCCGTTGTAATGGGCCGAGGCGGCGGCTTCCTCGGCGGTGCCGAAGCGGCCGAAAGAAGTGGTCGACCCGGCGGAGGCGATCGCATCGTCGGAGTCCGGCCCCGGCCGCGAGTGCAGGAGTGGGGTGTCGATCCGGCCGAAGCGGACGGTGTCCACGCGCAGCCGTGCGGGGCCGCCGAGGCCCCTACGGCACCTATCTGCGCGACCTCTTAAATACGGCCATCGAGAACTTCACCGGCCGCCCAGGACGCTTCGACGGTCGCACGGTTCGGGATTGGAGGTCGGGGCGCGTCAGGTGGCCGAACGCGGCCACCCGGGCAGCCCTGGAGGACGTCACCGGCCTGGAAGCCGAGGCCCTGGGGTTCGTGCGCCGCACACGGACCGCTGCGGCCGCCATCCCCGCAGCACCTTCGGAGGACGACGTGATCCGTCGTAGATTCCTTGCCGGCGCGACCGGCGCCGCCCTCGCCGCCGCCACGCCGCCCCAGCGGGTCGGCTTCACCGACGTGCAACGCCTCCGCAGCAAGCTCGACGGCCTGATCGCCGACGACGACCGCGACGACGGCACCCCCGACATGGAGCGCCGGGCCGGCGGCCTGACCGACTACGCCCTACAGCTCCAGCAGAACGGCAGTGCCAGCCCGCGGGTGCAGTCCCAGCTCTACGCCGTCGCCGCATCGTTCGCCGACATGGCCATGTGGGCAGCCGTGGACGACCACCGGCCCAACGACGCCCAACGGCACCTGAACCGCGCCCTCACCCTCGCCGGACTCGCCAACGACCCCGAGGTGCAGTTCCGCGTCTGGCGCCACGCCGCAGGGCTCTACGCCCAGACGGGACTTCAGGTCGATGCGCTGGCCGCGCTGGAGAAGGCGCGCTCGTTCTCCATCGTGCGCCGGGACCCGCTGCACGCCTCCCTCGGTCACGCGATGACGGCCCTTCAGCTGGCCACGATGGGCCGAACCCGTGAGGTGGACCGCTCCTTGCACCACGCCCGGGAATCCCTGGAACGCGCCGTGCCGGATGCTCCGCGCAGCCCCTTCATGGCCTTCTACGACCGCGCCGAGCTGGCAGGGCTGCCCCAGTCCGTCTTCCTCACCATCGGACGCTACGAGGACGCCGAAGCCTCCGGCTACCGGTCCCTCGCCCTCCTACGGCCCGAACTGGTGCGCAACCGCGCTCTCGCCCTGGCCGATCTCGCCAAGGCACAGTTCCACCAGGGCGAAGTGGACCAAGCCGTCGCGACCGCGTGCACCATCCCGCTACGCGGCCGCAGCGGGCGCGTCGTCGGCCGCCTGAAAACCTTCACACAGCAGTTGGATCGCCTCGCCCCCGGAGCGGCGGCGACCCGGCAATGGAAAGACCACCTCTCGGAGGCTTCGTGAGCATCGACCTACGCCACTTCACCACCCACGACGCCGGCACCATCCGCACGATGCTGCTGGACGTACACGACGACTGCTACGCCGATCAGCAACTCGAACCCTTCCACGAGCGCGAGCGCTTCGGCTGGTTCGTGGACAACTGGTCCGCCCACCCGGACTTCGCCTGCGTCGTCGCATACGACGGCGGTGAGCCCGTCGGCTTCGCCTACGGCGCCCCGGCCGCGGAGGGACAGGAGTGGTGGCGGAAGTCCCTCGACCCAGCACCGGACCATTCGCAGACCTTCGCCCTGTCGGAACTGATGGTCAGGCCGAGGTGGCGCAAGACGGGCGCCTCCGAGCTGCTGCACACCGAACTCGTCGAACAACGACCAGAGGCCATGGCCGTGCTCCTGGTGGACTCCACACACCCCAAGGTCCAACGGCTGTACGAGTCGTGGCACTACAAGAAGGTGGGCGAACACCAGCCGTTCCCGGACTCCCCCACGTACGCGGTAATGCTGCGCGACCTGCACACCCCGGTCACTTCCTGATCTCCCTGTCCCGAGGAGAGCAGGCATTCCTCCCAGAGCCTTCTGGCCGAGCTGCGTTGTCTGAGCTCGCAGCGCGGGCCTGCCGTCCCAACCGGCCAGCCGCTCAGGAGGTCGGGTGAGCGGCGGCAAGGGCGAAGGCCCTCGTGAACCCGGCCACGAGGGCGTCGTCGATTCGGTATCGCCGCGTCTGACCATCACGCTGGAGCAGCGGGTCCGGGCGGCGGGGCCTGCGCCCCTTCCGGTACCCGGACGCCGTCGAAGATGCCGAGGACGACGACTGCATCCCACCTCCTCGCGCCGTCTGGCGGGCCGACCCGTCCATCCGCGAGCCGGACGGCTCGTCGGTCAGCCGGTCGGATGGGAGCCCGGTGTGTAGCCGAAGGTGCGTCGGAAGACGTCGATGAACGCGCTCGCCGACGACCAGCCGCACCGGTGTGCCACCGCGGTCACCGGTTCCCTCTCGGTCAGCAGGACCAGCGCGCACTGAAGCCGCAACTGGGTGCGCCACTGAGGGAACGTCATGCCGAGGTCGCTGCGGAACAGCCGGGACAGGGTGCGGTCGCTCGTGCCGACCTGGCGGCCCAGCTGGGCGAGAGTGCGGGAGTCGGCCGGATCGGCCAGCAGGATCTCGCACACCGCACGCAGCAGGGGCGTGGTCGGCAGGGGCAGGTGCAGCGGTTCACGGGAGGAGGCCCGCAACTGGTCGAGCAGGACCGCGCGCAGCCGGGTCCGTTCCGGGCTGTCGTCGTCGGGGGTGTGGGTGTGGGTGTAGGCAATGATCAGTTCGCGCAGCAGCGGGCCGACAGCCAGCACGGTCGGTGCGTCGAGACCGAGCGGGTTGCCGGTCGCGGGCAGGCCCACCAGATGCAGTTCGAGTTCGCCGTGGGCCTGGTGGGCATGGACGACGCCGGCGGGCACCCAGATGGCGCGGGTGCCCGGGGCGACCCAGGCGCCCGCACTGGTCGTGACCGCCAGAACTCCCCTGCCCGCGTAGACGATCTGGTGGTCGTCGTGCCGGTGGGCGTCGATCGCGCCGCCGTGTGCGAGCCGCTGGGTGCGGGTCGGGGCAATCGGCTCATGGCGGATTTTCGTCATCATCGGGCAGTTTATCGGAAGCGCGACGCGAGGATGATTCCGGAGCATGGCGGGGTGCAGAGAAACACATCAATCGCTCTTCTGTCCGTCGGGCACGCCTGCGTCGACATCTACCAAGGCGCCGTGGCGGCCCTGGTGCCGTTCTTCATCGCCGAACGCGACTACAGCTACGCGGTCGCCTCGGGCATCGTGCTGGCCGCCTCCTTGCTTTCCTCGGTGGCGCAGCCCGTGTTCGGCGCACTCACCGACCGTTGGGCCATGCCCTGGCTGCTGCCCCTCAGCACCCTGCTGGGCGGCGTCGGCATCGCGCTGAGCGGCCTTGGCGGCTCGTACGCGCTCACGCTCGTGTTCGTCGCGATATCGGGGGTCGGCGTGGCCGCCTACCACCCAGGAGCCGCCCGCGCCGCCCGCATCGCAAGCCAGGGCAGCCACCGGGCGATGGGCTGGTTCTCCACCGGCGGCAACATCGGCTTCGCACTGGCCCCGCTCATGGTCACCACGGTGGTGGCCCCCGCAGGACTGCGTTGGACACCACTGTTGGTACTACCCGCCCTCGCCGGCACCGCGATGTGCCTGCCCGTGGTGCGCGCCCTGCACCAGAAGCAGACCGCAGGACCCGTCACGGCGGTGCCGACCGGAAGCGACGACATCGCCTCCTTCGTGAGGCTGTCGCTGGCCGTGGTCTTCCGGTCGATCGCGTTCGTCGGTCTGAGCGCCTTCCTCTCGCTGTACGTCCGCCAGCGCCTGGGCAGCAGCACAGCCGCGGGCACCGCGGCCCTGACCGTGCTCTACTGCGGCAGTGCGGTCGGCTCGGTGCTGGGCGGAAACCTGGCGAGCCGCTGGGACCGGGTGACGATCTCGCGCCGGTCGTACCTGATCACGGCCGCGGCGCTCGCGGGCGTGGTGTGGGTGCCCGGCCCTGCCGTGTACCTGTTCGTGGCCCTGACCTCGGCCAGCCTTTACGTGCCCTTCTCGTTGACGGTCACGCTCGGCCAGGACTACCTGCCTTCACGGGTCGGCACCGCCAGCGGGATCACCCTCGGTCTGGCCGTCAGCGTCGGCGGCCTGGCCAGCCCCGTCATCGGCAGCCTCGCCGACGCCACGTCCCTGCAGACCGCGCTGGCGCCGCTCGTCCTGATGCCCCTGCTGAGCTGGCTGTTCCTGCGCAACCTGTCCGAACCCACCGCGCCGCACCCCGCGCCCGCGCCGCAACCGCAGGCCGACGACACGGACGTCACACCCGCGCCCGCCGAGCAGACCGGTCACCACCAACCGACGCGGGGTGGCGCCATCGGGGCCTGCGCTCGCCAACCGGGCGACCTGGGTACCCCGCCTGAGATACCCAGGTGCTCCGAATAGGGGACGCGGTGTCAGCCCCTTCTCCACGGTCCGCTTCTCCACGGTCCGCTTCTCTACGGCCGCTTCTCTACGGCCCGCGCCATGAGCGAAGCCGAACTGCTGCCGCTGTGCGACGCACAGACCACCCTGCCCCCGACGAGCACGGGCGCTTCGTCACCACCAGAACTCGCCCCGACGGACGCGGTCCTTGTAGTACCGCTCCCGCTCCTCCAGAACCCGGTCCACCGCCTCGCGTGTCGGGTTGCCCACGGGCTCGTCCCGAGCGGACTCTGTCTGCGGCGACGGGTATCGGGCCCTGAATGCCTGCTCCCTGCGATCCCGTTCCGCGGAGGCCCGCTGCCTCTCCAGGGCAGTCTGCGCCGCGCGCCACTTGTCGATCGGCCACCACAACTTGGTCACGTCGGCCGGTAGCGTCGCGTCGAGGCCCAGAGCGGCCCAGCGCTTGCTGTGTCTGCGGGCCTTGCGCGTGCGCTGCTCGTCCTTGAGCCGGTCCAGGACCAGGTAGTCGGCCCGCTCAGTCCACACGTCCATGCGCCGCCAGTCATGCCGGTGGAGCCCCATGACGCGCTCGCCGTGTGCCAAGTCCCGCAGCCTGTCGAGAACGTGTGCCGCGAGACGTGCCATCTCGTTCTGGGAGGGTGGCTCTTCGTCCTGCTCGGTGACCAGTCGTTGGAGGATCCTGCCGGGCAGGACGGGGCCACCAGGCATCGACTCCAGGGCGGCCAGGACGGCCGACGCGCCTGGCCACTCGCCGCCCGTGTCCTCCCGCTCAGGTGTCGTCAACCGTCCGCGCCCCCTTCGCTCATCTCGCCACGTTCTCCATGGCACCACACAACTGAGCCCGGGGCGAGGGCGTTTGCCGCCCGGCCGTCAGCCTTCGACGGCCAGGCCGAGCATCCCACCGTACGTGGCGACGTAGAGCCGCTCCCGTGATGCGGCGAGCGCGGTCACCGGCGCGTGCACGGGAATCTCCGCCACGCACGCGAACGAATCCACGTCCCACAACCGCACCGTACGGTCCTTGCTGCCGCTGGCCAGCAGAGTGCGATCGCCGACCGGCAGCAGGCACAGGGCTTCGGCCCACTCCCGGTGGCCCCGCAGCGTCCGCACGAGCACGTCGCTCTCGGGGTCCAGGAGCCCCACCGTGCCGTCGTGCCCGGCGCTCGCCAGCAAGGTCCGCCCTTCGACCGGCACGGCACACAGCGCGTTGACCCGGCCGTGGGTGGTGCGCAGTTCACGGGGGCGGGAGTGGGTCGCGACGTCCCACAGTCGGATCGTGGAATTCTGGCCGGCGCAGGCCAGCAGGGTGCGGTCCGGCAGCGGGAGCGCACACATCGCATCGAGGCGTCCCGCGTGCTCGCCGACGGTCCGCACGTGCTCACCGCTGTCCGGGTCCCACAGCCGTACGTACGTGACCGGGCGTGATGCCAGTAGCTCCCAGGTGGTCGCCCCGCTGGACTGCTCCCCGCAGGTCGCCAGCAGGTACCGTCCGTCCTCCCGCACGGTGCACGCCGCGGTGAACTCACCGGTGGCCGGCCTCCCTTCGGCGGTGAGAGGGTGGGTGCCCGCCCCGGGCCGATCGGGGTCAGCGGGATCCCAGTAGTAGCCGATGAGGCGGACCTCCTCGCCCGCGACGGGGTCGTGGAGGCGGATCGTGCGGTTGTGGCTCGCGGCCGCGAGGAGGGTGCGGCCCGCGACGGGCAGCGCACATACCCCGCCCACCCAATTGCCGTTGAACTTCCCGTCCTTGCAGTCGATCACGTCCGTACGCGTACCGTTCTCGGCGTCCCACAGGCGCACCGCCCCGTTGTGACTCCCGCTCGCCACCAGCATCCGGTCGCCCGCCGGAACAGTGCACAGCGTGTCGCTCAGCTCACGCAGTCCCGGGTCCGGACCCGGCCGCGCGGCCGGGTCCCACAGGCGCACCGTCCCGTCGAACTTGCCGCCCCCGCTGACGAGCAGCGGCCCCTCGGGCCGGGGCAGTGCGCACACTCCGCCCCAGACCGGACCGCTGTGCCCCTGCAAGGTGCGCAGGAGCTCACCGCTCTCCGCGTCCCACAGTCGCAGGTCGTCGTTGCCGCCGCCGACGGTGGCCACCAGCGCCCGTCCGGCCGTCTGCACGGCGCACACCCCGAAGCTCTGACCGGCGCAGTCCAACTTGTGCAGCAGCTCGCCGGTGGCGGCGTCCCACAGCCGGACCTTGCGGTCCGCCGCACCGCTGGCCACCACGGTGCGTTCCGCCAACCGGAACGCACACAGGGAGTACACCGGCCCCGTGTGGCCCACCGGTTCGACGTAGACGTAGTCGGAGCGGTACCGCACGCAGGTCGTCCCCCGGTTGCGATCGGGCTCGCCGCTGAACTGCCGGATCAGCCCACCGGTGGCCACGTCCCACAGACGTACCGTCCCGTCGTCCCCGCCGGTGGCGAGGACGCCCCGACCGTCGAGCTCGAACGCGCACAGCCCGCGCCGCGGGTGGGTGCCGTCGTATGGTTCGGTGCCGGCGTCGACGACCAGGTGCAAACGGCCCGTCGCGAGATCCCACAGTCGGACCGTACCGTCGTCCCCGCCACTCGCCACAAGCTCGCGGCCGCCGAACGGCACCGCGCACAGCCCGTGGACCAGTCGACCTTCATGTCCGGGCAGGGTGCGCACCGGCGCGCCGGTGCGGGGGTCCCGCAGCTGCACGGTCGCCTCCGCGCCGCCGCTCGCGAGGAAGGTCTCGCCGCCGACGGACACGGCACACAGCGCGAAGACCGCGGACCGCTCCTCTCCGAGAACGAGAAGCTGCTCGCCGGTGAGCGGATCCCAGACCTGGATCCGGCCGTCGCTCGACGCGGCGGCCACCCGCATCCCCTCGGCCGACGGCAGCGCGCACACCGCCCCCACCGCCTCCGCCCCGCTGTCGAACACGGCCACCGCGTCGCGACGCGGACCCGCCTCCCAGAGCTTCCGGTACGACATCAACGCTCCCTTCACGATCTCGCACGGGCGAGGCTACCCTGACCGGATTCGACCCTGTTCGGCATCAACGCCCCGGAGGTCAGGCCGTGTTGGGACCTTTGGGACGGGCATGCCGCGAGTGGCGCCGCCGCCGGGCCTGGCACCGGTACGTGGACATGGTGGAGCCGGTCCTGCTGACCGGCGCGCGCCGCGCCCTCATACCCGGCCTCTACGAGGCACAGTCGTCCCCCACGGGCCGCGGATTCGTCTCGGTCCGCAGCGTCATCGACGAGGTCCGCACCTACGTGAGGATGGCGGTCATCCGTGAGGCCTTCGATGAGGCGAACGGCCCGGACCGCAGGTTGGAGGCCACTACGGGCCGGGGGCCTGACGACCTCGACACCCTCCCTGCCTGGATGGCCGCGGCCGCACTGCGGCACGTCCTCGATAGGCGCGCGCAGCGCAACGCTGCACTGCCGATCGACTCGGACGCCTACGACCCCGACTACGAGCGGCCTGCCACCGCCTACCCCTCCCGCGCCTTCCGTTCGTGAGACGCACCGGCGCCCGTCGATGTCCACGACACCCGCGGCATACGCGGCGACCCGTGCGAACCCCCCGTCCAGATCCGGCATCGGCCCGTCCTACGGCACCGACGCGCTCGCCAGCAACGACTCCAGCTGCAGATGCCGCACCGGCGCCGGGTGGCGTGGCAGTCCCCTTCCCTGTCAAGTCGATGTGTTCAGATCTGAGTCCCTCGCCTGGGTTCGGGAAGGCGAGGGTGGGGGCAATGATCAAGGGCTGGGATCGAGCTGAGGCTTCAGTCGGTGTGGGTTTCATGCCGTGGGTTGGATGAGGGATAGGCAGCAATGGCGACAGGCACTGTGAAGTGGTTCAACGCTGATAAGGGCTTCGGGTTCATCGCGCAGGACGACGGTGGTCCGGACGTATTCGTCCACTTCTCCGCGGTCCAGAGCGCGGGCTTCAAGGAACTTCACGACAACGATCGCGTTGAATACGACCTCACGCAGGGCGCCAAGGGGCCGCAGGCGGAGAACGTCGTTGTCCTTGAGCAGTAGAAGGCATTTTCCTCAGGGCTAGGAAGCCTCGTTCACGACCTGTGGCGGCCCGGCGGGGCGGTCAGGCCCCGGCCCCGGCACACCGACGGTCAGCTGCGGCGGGCAGCATCCAGGCTCGCTGCGGGTGGCGGGCCGGCAGGGTGGGTTTGGAGCTCGGTGCGCCGTGCAGGTGGTCCAGGACGGCACGGCAGGTCGTCGGCGAGGTCTGCGTAGATGCGCCACACCAGCGCCAGCAGGTCGAACAGCGTCTGGTCGGCGAACAGCGCAGCAGCCTCGGTCAGTCGGCCGGCCGCGGGGGGGCGGGCAGAAGGCGACGCGGCGCGAGGGCGGCCAGCGCCGCCGGGGCCAGGCCCGCCAGGAGCGCGCCGGGGTGGCGAGGTAGAACGCGCCGAGCTCCGGGCGGGCGAGGGCGGCGGCCAGGTCCCGAGGGGCGCCGGCGGCCCAAACCGGCGAGGTGGCCTCGACGAGGTGGTGCAGTACGTTGGCGTGGTCGTCGGCACCCTCGTCGTGGGAGGCGGCAGCACGGTGGTGTGTTTGAGGAGCATCCGGCGGTCGGCGACTCGGCGGCCGGGCGACCCAGCCGGCTGAAGCTGGCGCACCACGGCCAGCAGCGGGGCGAAGCAGGCCAACAGCGGCTCGGGCAGTACCGAGGGCCAGTCCCCCACCTGCAATCAGGACGCGAGCGGCTCCACGGTGCCGTCGAGCCGGCCGGCCTCGGCGCCGGCGGGCAGGACCTGGCCGATCTCGGCCCGGGGCCGAGCGTCGCCCGCCCGCAGTCGGAGCGCCCGGGCGACCAGCCGGGCGACCTCCGCGGGCGTTCGGTCGGCTGGCTGGTTGGCTGGCTGGCTGGCTGGCTGGCTGGCTGGCCAACAGCCGTACCGCAACTTCGACCGCCTGGTCCCACACTGCCCCACCGCGCCCGCGGCATCGGCGGTGGCGGCGTCCGTACCCACGGTGCCGGCGGCGAGCGAGTACGCGACCAAGCGCGAGGCGAGCAGACGGACGTGCAACTGCGGCTCCGCCTTTACGATCCGCGGCCACGTCCGCACCCGCTCGGCGAGCGGTAGGCCGGCCTCGGCATCCGCCGCGGCCAAGTCGAGGACCTCGCGGGCCAGCAGCGGCCCAGGAGCGTCACGGGATGGCGGCGCGCCCACCGGGCCTGTCCCTCTGCTGCTCCCACTGCCTTCATGGTCGTCATCCAGCTCGCCTGGTGGATCCTCGCAGTCGGCGGCCTCGCAGTCGTCCTGCTCGGCACGCTGATCACCGGCGCGCCAAGCCGCCGGCCGGGGTGGCAACCCCCGTACGCGGCCGCCGGGACAGCGCCCCTGGTGAAGTCGCGGCCGCCAGTTGCAGGCCGACCGGGAGCAGCACCGGCCCCGCATTCGACGCCCTGGTAACCGTCGCCAGGGCCGGCGCGGGCGTTGCTGACAGCTATTCCGGGGCCTCAGATTCCGACGCGCCGCTGGGGGCGTTGCAGAGTAACGTCGAGGCGTACTCAGGCACTGGACAGAGATGCTGGTCTTTTGTGCCTGGTCGGGCTGCCTCTCTGAGGTCCCACACTTATCCAGGCGGGGGGATTTCGTACCTCTGAGGAGCCTCGTGCAGACTTCCCCCGCGCCGTTCGCTCGGCTTCCTTCGCTCACCGGTCTGCGGTTCGTTGCGGCTCTGGGGGTGTTCATATGCCACGCCGCGCTGTTGACGGCCAGGGACAAGGGTGGCTGGCCACCGCCTGTCCTCTTCCTCTTGGGGGCGTTGGGGGTCTCGCTCTTCTTCGTGCTCAGCGGCTTCGTACTGACCCTCTCGGCCCGGCCCACAGACACGGCTCGATCCTTCTGGCGGCGACGGATCGCGAAGATCTACCCCAACCACCTCGTCGTATGGGCAGTGCTCATATTCCTCTTTCGATGGGCGGGAATGCCCCGGGGGGATAATGGATTGCCACATCCCGCGCCCTCGTGGCCGGGTGACCTGGCCGGTGCTCTGCTCATCAACACCATGATTCCGCTGCCGAAGTTCCTCTTCGCCGGCAACCCCGTTACCTGGTCGTTGACCTGCGAGCTGGTCTTCTATCTGCTGTTCCCACTGTTGATCCCCATGGTGGCTCGGATCCGTCCACAACGGCTCCCCCTCGCAGCCATCATCGCCGTGGCGGCCATATGGGTGATCCCCACGGTCTCCCTGGGACTGAACGGGCAACTGCTACCCCACGGCTTCATGGACGGCAGGCTCACCGTGCCCCAGTTCGGGCTCGTATACGCGTTTGCGCCAGGCCGACTGCCTGAATTCATCTTGGGGATGATCCTCGCCCGGATGCACGCGAACGGGTGCACCGTGCGATTCGGCGTCGTCCCCTCAGTCGTCCTGTTGGCCGTCTGCCTGACGACAGGCATCGCGGTGCTCCCCGCGCCCTTCTTCTTCAGCGCGATCACGATCATCCCGGTGGCACTGATCGTACGGGCCGTGGCTTCGCTGGACGCACGCGGCGCAAGATCCCTGCTCCGCACGCCGGCCATGGTGCTTCTCGGCAACATTTCCTACGCCTTCTACCTGGTCCACGCAGCGATGTTGGCCGTCCTTCTCCACTACTGCAGTGGGTGGGGGAAGGTGAGCTCCGCGGGCGTCGCCTTCCTCGCCGCCCTAGCGGCATCCTGGCTGCTCTACGTACTCGTCGAGCGCCCGTTCTCCCGTCGTTTGACCAGCACAAACCATCAACCCGGCAGCCGACGTAGCCACATGACACAGCCACCCGCTGCCGCAATGCGCGAGTGAGACACGAGCCGCCGCGGACCGTTCACCGCGCCGCGAGGGCCGGCGGCTGCGCACTTCACAACCGGCAGGCATGGGTGCAACAACGGTGATGAGGACGGTCGCCTCCTAACGGACCGCGAGGCGGGCCGCCTTCGCCTTGGTACCGATTCGTGAGCGCCGTCAGCGGTCGATGGGGAGCACTCCGTCCAGGCCGCTCTCGCGCAGGATCTGCTGGACCGTGTCGTCCAGGGTGCTGGCGGCGTCGATGACGGTCTCCAGGGTGTCGGGCAGGAGGTCCTTCTCCCGGTACCAGTCGCGCAGGTGGTCCTCGGTGACGTGCTTGAGGTACTCGGCATCGGGTTTCGTCGCGTGCCGGAGCAGCGTCTGGGTGTAGGGCACGTGGAGGTAGTAGCAGCGTGAGACGCCACGGTGGGCGCGTACCAGGTCCTGGAGCATCGTGCCGTAGCGGTCGGCGTACAGGATGCCCTCGACGACGACGTGGAAGCCGTTGTCCAGGGCGTAGCGGGCGGTGAGGTCGATCAGGCCGATGTTCACAGCCCCGGGCCGGTCGCGTTCGCGCAGCACGATCCGGCGCAGGTTGTCCTGGCCGACGATCGCGAGGTTGCGGCCGAACTTCTCGCGCAGGCCGGCCGCGACGGACGACTTCCCCGAGGCACTGTTGCCGCGGACCACGATCAGGCGCGTGTCTTCGTTTCCCACCACACCCGGCACGGTAACGGCGGCCGCTGACAGGACCTGCTCGCCTGGCTGCGGAGGATGTGGGGAACTACGTTCAGCCGCATCCGGGTGTCGTGGAAGTGCGCCCAGTTCATGACCGGGCGGAAGCGCTGATGTGTCTGCAGTCGTTCCGCTCCGGGCATTGCCCGGGACGGTGGCCGGCCTACAAGAGCTTGTCCAAGGTGATCGGCAGGTCCCGTACCCGGACTCCGGTGGCGTTGTGGACGGCGTTGCCGATCGCGGCGGGTACGCCGACAATCACCAGTTCGCCGAGGCCCTTCACGCCGATCGGGGTGGCGGCTGGATCGCTGCCGGGGAGGAAGTCGACGTCCAGGTCCGGTACGTCGGCGTGCACCGGGACCAGGTAGTCGGCCATGTTGGCGTTCACGATGCGGCCGTCGCGGCGGTCGCGTGTGGTGTTCTCCAGCAGCGCCATGCCGATTCCCGCCACCATGCCGCTGAACGCCTGGCTCCTGGCCAGCTTCGGGTTGACCACCCGGCCGACGTCGTAGACCGCGCGCATCCGCCGGACCCGCACCAGGCCGAGGGCCACGTCAACGGAGACTTCGGCGAACACCGCGCCGAAGGCGTACGAGGAGAACCTGCTCTCGTCGGCGGGCGTCCAGTTCTGTGTGCTGTCCACGCCGTCGCGGCCGTGCCGGCGCAGCACGTCCGCGTAGCGTTCGGATCCGTGGCCGGGGGCGGACAGTACTCCGTTGTGGACGGCGACCTTGGCCGGGTCGGCGCCGTGGAGCGGCGAGGCGGGGTCGACCACGGCCATCCGCACCACCCCGTCCCGCACCATGGAGCAGGCGGTGAACACGGCGGACCCCACGCTCGCCAACGTCTTGGAACCGGAGTGCATCGGCGCGGTCGGCAGTCTCGAATCGCCGAGGTGGAACCGTACGCGGGAGACCGGCAGGCCCAACGTGTCCGCGGCGATCTGGCTCATCGACGTGTAGGTGCCGGGCCCCATGTCACCGGTGGCGCTGGCCACCGCGGCGGTGCCGTCGGCGTTGATCCGTGCCACCGCGCTCGCCGACGTCCGGTTGTTGTGGTGGGCAGCGCCAGCCATGCCCATCCCGATCAGCAGGTCGCCCTCGCGACGCATCCGTGGCGGGCGGCGCCGCGACCAGCCGAATGCCTGTGCACCGGCCCGCAGGCATTCGGCGAATCGTCGGTCGGTGAACGGCACGCCGGTGACCTGGTTGTGGTCCGCGGCGTTGCGCAGCCTGAACTCGACGGGATCGATGTCGAGTTGGTCGGCGACCTCGTCCACGGTGGTCTCCAGCGCGAAGGCACCGGTGACGGTCCCCGGCCCGCGCATGAACGTCGCGGCGGACACGTCGAGCGGGACCAGCCGGTACGCGGAACGCACGTTGGCGCTCGTGTACAGCATTTTCGGCAGTTCGGTGGTGTCGTCGCTGTATGCCTCGTAGCGCGCGGTCTCGGTCCTGGTCTCATGGACGATGCCGGTGATCCGGCCGTCCTCGCCTGCGGCCATCGTGAGCCGCTGCCAGCTGGCGGGCCGGTATCCGACCCCGGTGTACATCTGCTTGCGGGTGAGCACCAGCTTCACCGGCCGTTGGACGCGGCGCGCGGCATGTGCGGCGAGGATCTGGTGCGGCCACGTCCGTCCGGCGCTGCCGAAGGCGCCGCCGACGAACGGGCAGATGACCCGCACGGCGGAGACCGGCACGTTCAGCGCCGCGGCGATGTTGCGAGCGTTTCCTTGGACCCACTGGGTCTTGTCCCAGAGCGTGAGTGTGCCGCCGGACCAGTGGGCCACGGTCGAGGGCAGCTCCATCGGGTTGTGGTTCTCCCGGGCGATCGTGAACGTGTTGTCCACGACGACCGGCCCGGCCTGCAGCGCGGCATCGGCGTCGCCTCGCGTGTAGTCGGGTGTCTGCGCATCGGGGACCGGCGCAGCTTTCGGGTCGGTCATCGACGTCACCGCGGGCCTCGCCGTGGCGCGCACGGTCACCAACGAGGCGGCGTGTTGGGCCTGTTGCAGGGTCTCGGCCAGTACGACGGCGACGGGCTGTCCGAAGAAGCTGATCTCACCGACCGGATAGGGCAGAGTGACGCCGCCGAAGTCGGTGAGCACGTCTACGACGCCAGGCAGGGACCGGGCCCGGTCGGTACCGATCCCGGTGACCGTCGCCCGGCTGACCGTGCTGGTCACCAGCACGGCATGGAGCAGACCGGACAGGTTGTGGTCGGCTGCGTAGTCGGCCCCACCGGTGACCTTCAACCGGCCGTCCACCCGGGACATCGGAGCACCGGTGGCTGCCCCGCTCATGCCACACCGCCGATCGCCGTGAGCTGGCGCTCCACCGTGCGTGTGAGTAGTTCGACCTTGAACGCGTTCCCGGACAACGGCTTCGCGCCGTCAGCGGCGCGAGCCGAGCCCTCCGCCCACAGGCGGGTGCCGGGTGCCTTGCCGACCAGTGCACGCTCCACTTCGGGCAGCCGCCACGGCACGGTCGCGACGCCACCGACCGCGACCCTGGCGTCCCGGACCACACCGGAACGGATGTCCAGCGCGACGGCCGCGGACACGAGCGCAAACTCGTAGGACTGCCGGTCGCGCACCTTGAGGTACCCCGAGCGGGCCGTGTGCGCGCCGGCCGGCACCTCGATGCCGACGATCAACTCTCCCGGCCGCAAGTCGTGTTCGACGTCGGGAGTGGAGCCGGGTAGCCGGATGAACCGGCTGACCGGGACGCTGCGGTCGCCGCTCGGCGAGCGCAGCAGCACCACCGCGTCGAGTGCGACGAGTGCGACCGCGAGGTCCGAGGGATGCGTGGCGACGCACCGGGTGCTGGTGCCGAGCACGGCGTGGCCACGGTTCTCCCCGCCGATCGCCGCGCAACCGGTGCCCGGCGCACGCCGGTTGCACCTCGCGGTGACGTCGCGGAAGTAGAGGCAACGGGGCCGTTGCATGAGGTTGCCGCCGATGGTCGCCATGTTCCGCAGTTGCGGTGAGGCGCTGAGGTTCAGGGCCTGGCTGATCACCGGAAATCGCGTGATCACCGTGGGATGCGCCGCCAGTTCGGCCATCCTCGCCAGCGCACCGATCCTCAGCCCCGACGGTGAGGCCGCGATGTCCCGGTACGGCAGCGCTGTGATGTCCACGACCTCAGTGGGCCGCTCGACCGTCTCCCGCATCAGATCGACCAGGGTCGTGCCACCGGCGACATAGCGGCCGCCCCGGGCACCGGCTGCCAGCGCGGCACGCTCCGTGCGCGCCTTGGTGAAGGTGAACGGGTACACCTCAGGCCCCCTTTGCGGCCTGCTCGATCGCGGCGACCACGTTCGGATACGCACCGCACCGGCAGATGTTGCCGCTCATCCATTCCCGGATCTCGTCGCCGGAGCCGGTGTGCCCCTCACGGATGCAGCCCACACCGGACATGATCTGCCCGGAGGTGCAGTAGCCGCACTGGAACGCGTCGGTGTCGATGAACGCCTGCTGGAGCGGGTGCAGGGCCGCACCGTCCGCCAGGCCCTCGATGGTGGTCAGTTCGGCGCCGTCGTGCATCATCGCCAGCGTCAGGCAGGCATTGATCCGGCGGCCGTCCAGCAGCACCGTGCACGCACCGCACGCGCCTTGGTCGCACCCTTTCCGGGTGCCGGTCAGCTGCAGCTCCTCGCGCAGCATGTCCAGCAAGGATGTTCGACTGTCCAGCTCGACGGTGCGGCGGGTGCCGTTCACGTTCAGCGAGACCGTACGCGCATCCGTGGCGGTGGGCTCCGTCGCGTCGGCGGGATCGCCGATGGCCACCAGCCCGGCTGCCGACGTCACCGCCCCTACGGCGCCTACAAACCGTCGACGGGTCAACGTCGGCAACTCGCCTGTATCGATGGCAGCTTCCGCAGTGTCTTCGACCATGTGAGCCAGGCTGCCAGCGGAGGGGTTGACGCGTCAATCCCCCTATTCGGTGGACGCCGCTCGCTGTGTGCGGATACGTCGTGCCAGCTCGACGACGACTTCCCGCTCGTCCTCGGTGACCTCGGACAGGAAGAACCGCCGGACCGCCCGAGCGTGCAGCACCGCGGCCGTTTCCATGGTCCGCACGGCGGCGTCGGTCGCGTTCACGATGAGCTGGCCGTCGGCCTCGTACGCGAGCTCGACCAGACCGCGGGTCTTCATGCGCTTGAGATGGTGCGACAGCCGGCTCGGCGACCACTCAAGCTTGGCAGCCAGCGCCTTGAGGCCGGCCAACCGGTACTCGGGCGCGGCCTGCAGCCTGGTCAGGACCAGGAAGTCGGCCTGGCCCAACCCGGTTTCCGGCGTCAACGTCCCGCTCACCAAGGCACGCAGGTCGTCTGCCATGGACAGGGCCGCTGACCACGCGGCCCGCTCACGGTCGGACAGGGGCTCGGCGGAGAATTCACTGGTCATCTGTCCGACGCTACCGCGCAGATCGCGAACCCACTCCGCGGTGATCACGATCTCGGCATGCCCCGCGGTCGACGAAGCGTGACCGCAGTGCGGGGACTGCCGCGTCTGACTCTCCGGCGGTTCGACCAGCATCGACGGCTATGCGGGATTGCGGTCGTGGTCCAACAGGCCCGCGAGGGCCGCCACGAGCTCGTCGAGGTCTCCGGTGCAGACGATCGCTACTTCGTCATCGGCGGGTGGAGACGGCACACGGGCGCGAGCGGGCGCAGTGAAGCGGGTGATGACCCCGGCGGACCTGAGTGACTTCGGCAGGTTGCCGTTGCGTCATGGGTTTTGTGGCGCGCAGGTGGACCGAGCAGCTTTCTCGAACTGCCTGGGACGTAGGTGGCTCCTGCCGTGGGCATCGAAGGCCGCACGACGACTTCGTGGCCGGGCTGCAGTCTCGTTCAGGCCCTTGGGACTCGCAGGTGTTGACGTCGGGCCAACTCCTCGTCGTCGACCAGGGTGAGCATGGGCTGACCGGGCGCACACAACATGGTGACGAGGAATCGGCTCCGGGAGTCCGTCCGGTTGTTGCCGTCCTGGTAGTGGATGACGTCGCCACCCGGCTCCCAGAACGTCTCCCCCGCCCTGATCACCCGCTCGGGCTCGCCTTCCAGCTCGAAGAGCATCTCCCCCTCCAGCACGTAGCCGAAGGCGGGTCCCGAGTGCCGGTGGGGCGGGGTGCCGGGATCGCCGGGAGGGAATTCGACGAGAACCGTCATCGCCTCTGCCCCCTCCGGAACGCACGGCGGTTTCGCCGACTGCAGCACGGTGAGCGCCGTCTTCCACGCCTCGGAGCGCGGCCGGCTCCCGGCGCCGCCCGCCGTCGGTTCGTCGTTCGCCATGGAGGGCCTCCTGCGGTAGGCGGGCTGGGTCAGGAGAGCCAGTCCGCGTAGTGCGTGGGGGCGATCCGGGCGTCGCCCTTGGTGGTGAGAACGTCGCCGCTGACGGCGGCGAACATCCCGGCGGTGCCGTCGGTGACGACGCTGCGACCGTCGGGACGGGCGGTCAGGGTGATCCGTCCGAGGTCGTCGAGGGGGAAGACGTCGGGCCCGCCGACGTTGAGCGTGCCGTTCAGGGGGGTACCCGCGGCGACTTCGGCGACGGCGTCGGAGACGTCCTGGGCGGCGATCGGCTGGATCGGAGTGGTGGGCAGACGGACCACGTCCCCCTCGGTGGTCCACGACAGGACCGCGGCGACGAACTCCATGAACTGGGTGGCGCGCACGATCGAGTACGGGACCGGCCCGGCCTTGAGGACGTCCTCCTGGAGGGCCTTGGCCCGGTAGTAGGCGAGGTCGGGTACTCCGTCCGTGCCGACGATCGAGAGGATGACGGCGTGCCCGACCCCGCCCTTCTGGCCGGCGGTCAACACGTTCTCCATCGAGGTCTGGAAGAAGGCGAGGGAGGCGTCGTCGAACGTCGGGGAATTCGTCAGGTTGACGATGACGTCGGCGCCGGCCACCGCCTCCTGCACGCCCTGTCCCGTGATCACGTCGACGCCCGTGGACATGGAGTGCGGCACGGCCTGATGCCCTGCCGCGTTCAGCTTCTTCACGACCTGCGATCCGATCAGGCCCGTACCGCCGATCACCGCGAACTTCATCGGTCACCCTCCGCCTCGTACCGCTGGGGTCATGACCCCAGCCTGCGACGGCACGGTGCCCGGCGCACGCGGGGCCGTGCCCGGCCAGCCGGCACCGCGTGGCGTGCCCGTCCTGCTGAGCTCTGAGGCGGCGCACCCGGTAGTGCTGCGGCTCGGCAGCGATCTGCGACCGCCGGGTCACCTGGGCCGCACGGGCCGTAGCAGCCGAAGCGGGCCGACTCGATCGAACATACGATGGTCGGGAGCGGGCTGGGGCAGCTCGTCGTGCCGGCCGTCGGGTGCACGCAGGGCGGAGGACTATGGCACAGGCCACCGACGCAACGCGGACCGTCATCCTGACGGTGGACGACGACCCGGGGGTCTCCCGCGCCATCGCCCGCGACCTGCGGCGCCACTACGGCGGTGGCTACCGGATCGTACGCGCCGAGTCCGGCGAATCCGCGCTGGAGGCGCTGCGCGAACTGAAGCTGCGCGGCGGCCTGGTGGCCGTGATCCTCGCCGACTACCGGATGCCGCAGATGAACGGCATCGAGTTCCTCGAAGAGGCCCTCGGTGTGTACCCGGGGGCGCGGCGCGTGCTGCTGACCGCCTACGCCGACACCGACGCCGCCATCGACGCGATCAACGTCGTCGACCTCGACCACTATCTCCTCAAGCCTTGGGACCCGCCCGAGGAGAAGCTCTACCCGGTCCTGGACGATCTCCTCACGGCCTGGCGGTCCAGCGACTACCGTCCGGTACCCGCCACCAAGGTGGTCGGGCACCGCTGGTCCGCCGCCTCCTCGCGAGCGCGCGAGTTCCTGGCCCGCAACCAGGTGCCGTACCGCTGGTACTCCTCCGACGAACCGGAGGGACAGCGGCTGCTGGCCGCGGCCGGGGTCGACGGCCGGCGGCTCCCCCTGGTGATCACGCCGGACGGCACCGCGCTGATCGAGCCGGAGTCGACCGAACTGGCCGCCCACGTGGGGCTCGCGACCACGCCGACCGCCGCGTTCTACGACCTCGTCATCATCGGCGGCGGCCCGGCCGGACTCGGCTCGGCGGTGTATGGGGCCTCCGAGGGGCTGCGGACCGTACTGGTCGAGCGGTCGGCGACCGGCGGACAGGCCGGCCAGAGTTCCCGCATCGAGAACTACCTCGGCTTCCCGGACGGCGTGTCCGGTGCGCAGCTGACCGATCGTGCCCGCCGCCAGGCGAGCCGCTTCGGTGCCGAGATCCTCACCGCTCGCGAGGTCACGGGGCTGGAGGTGCACGGTCCGGCGCGCGTCGTGCGTTTCTCCGACGGCTCAGCGGTCGCCTCGCACAGCGTCATCCTGGCGACCGGTGTGTCGTACCGGCAGCTGGGGGCGCCGGGGTGCGACGAGCTGACCGGCTGCGGGGTGTACTACGGATCGTCCCTCACCGAGGCGTCGTCCTGCGAGGGCGAGGACGTGTACGTCGTCGGCGGCGCGAATTCCGCCGGGCAGGCAGCGGTTTTCCTGGCGCGCGGCGCGAAGTCGGTGACCATGCTGGTGCGCGGGGAGTCCCTGACGGCGTCGATGTCGTACTACCTGATCCAGCAGATCGACGAGGCCCCGAACGTCACCGTGCGGCCCCGGACCGTCGTCCAGGAGGCGCACGGCAAGGAGCACCTGGAACGGCTGACCCTGCGGGATACCGCGACCGGCGCCACCGAAGTCGTCGATGCCCAGTGGATGTTCGTCTTCATCGGTGCCGCCCCGCTGACCGACTGGCTCGGCGGAACTGTGCTGCGCGACGAGAACGGATTCATCCTCGCCGGACCGGACTTGACGCCGGACGGGCGCCCCCCTGCCGAATGGGCACTGGACCGGCCGCCCTACCACCTGGAGACCAGCATCCCGGGTGTGTTCGTGGCGGGCGACGCACGCGCCCGGTCCGCGAAGCGCGTCGCATCCGCCGTAGGAGAAGGAGCCATGGCCGTGATGCTCGTCCACCGCTTCCTGGAGCAGTCATGAGCGCACGGGGCATGGCCTGCGACCCGCACGAGATCGGCTCGCTGTTCCTCTTCGAGAAGCTCTCCCCGGAGCAGCTCGGACGACTGTGCGCCGAGGGACGCATGGAGCGGTTCGAACCCGGCCCGGTGTACGCCGAGGGCGACCCGGCGACCTGCTTCTACGCGATGGTCGAGGGAACCGTCGTACTGTCCCGCCGGGTCGGCGGCGACGATGTGGAGGTCAGCCGGACCTCGCAGCGCGGCGTGTACGCGGGGGCCATGCAGGCGTACCTGGGAGACCAGGTTCCGCAGACGTACATCAACTCCATGCGGGTGACCGAACCCAGCCGGTTCTTCGTGCTGCCCGCACAGTCGTTCGCGGACGTCATGCGGGAGTGGTTCCCGATGCCGACGCACCTGTTGGAGGGGCTGTTCTTCGGCTCCAAGAACACCCAGCGCGCCATCGGCCAGCGCGAACGCCTGCTGGCGCTCGGCTCGTTGTCCGCCGGGCTCACCCACGAGCTCAACAATCCGGCCGCGGCCGCCGTCCGCGCCACCGCGGCGCTGCGCGAGCGGGTGGGCCGGATGCGGAACAAACTGGCGGTCATCGCCCAGGGCCCCTACTCCCGAGAGGCCCTCGCCCAGCTCATCGAGATCCAGGAGCGCACCGCCGAACGCGTTGCCAAGGCACCGGCGCTGGCCCCTCTGGAGGCGTCCGACCGGGAGGACGAGCTCGCCGACTGGCTGGCGGATCACGGCATCCCGGAGAGCTGGCGCCTCGCACCGACCTTCGTCCAGGCCGGGCTGGACACGGACTGGCTGGACCAGGTCGCGGCGACCGTGGGCGAAGACATCCTGCCGGGGGCGATCGGCTGGCTCAACTACACGGTCGAGACCGAGCTGTTGATGGACGAGATCGACGATTCCACCACCCGCATCTCCCACCTGGTGGACGCGGCCAAGCAGTACGCACAGCTCGACCGCGCCCCCCATCGGGACGTCGACGTCCACGAACTCCTCGACAGCACGCTGCTGATGCTGTCCGGCAAGATCGGCCCTCGGGTGACGGTGGTCAAGGACTACGACCGTTCCCTCCCCGAAGTGCCCGCCTACCCTGCTGAACTCAACCAGGTGTGGACCAACCTCATCGACAACGCGGTGGCCGCCATCGGCAGCACGGGCCACGACGGCACCCTGACGGTCCGCACGGCCAGGGAGGGCGCCCGACTCCTCGTGGAGTTCCGCGACACCGGCCCCGGCGTCCCCGAGGACATCCGCAGCCGCATCTTCGACCCCTTCTTCACCACCAAGTCCGTCGGGGAGGGCACCGGCCTCGGCCTCGACATCTGCTGGCGGATCGTCGTCAACAGGCACCACGGCAGCCTCCAGGTCGAGTCCGCACCGGGCGACACGCGATTCCAGGTGCTGCTGCCGCTGACCTCCCCCGAAACCACGACCACCGAGGAGTCCGCATGACCGACATCGACGGCATCGCGCCGAGCGTCCCGCCCGGCAGTACCGGCTGCGCGGACTGCGACGCAGTGGGGGGCTGGTGGTTCCACCTCCGGCGCTGCGCCCAGTGCGGCCACATCGGCTGCTGCGACTCGTCACCGGCCCAGCACGCCACCGCCCACTGGAAGTCCACTCGGCACTCCGTGGTGCAGAGCTTCGAGCCGGGTGAGGAGTGGTACTGGAACTACGCCACCGACGTCCTGTACGAGTCCGGACCCGAACTGGCTCCGCCCACCAGCCACCCGGCGGTCCAACCGACCCCGGGACCGGCCGACCGCGTCCCGCAGAACTGGCAGGACCTGCTTCACCCCTGAGAACCGGCGACGGGTGAATGAAATGAACGCATATGCGCCCATCTATGGCATGAACAAGGGCGCAGGCTCGACTGGTCACCTCTACTCGTCACCCAACAACCCGACGCAGCGCAGCACTCTCCAACCAACTGTGCCCGTCATCATGCGTCACTCGGACCCCAGGGAGCATTCCCATGGCTGCTCAGACCGCATCAATCGTCCTTGAGCCCGAGGCACAGGACATCGCCGATGCGACCTCACAACACCCGTTCCTGTACGAGCTGGCACCCACCGCGGCGCGCAAGGTCCTCGACGACCTCCAGTCCGCGCCGGTCGACAAACTGCCCGTCGACGAGGAGTGGGTCACCGTTCCCGCCGCTGTGGGCGACGTACGGGTCCGCATCGTCAAGCCGCGGGGTGCCACTGGAACACTGCCCGTCGTGCTGTACATGCACGGCGGTGGCTGGGTACTCGGCAACGCCGGCACGCACGACCGCCTGGTGCGCGAGTTGGCGGTCGGTGCCCGTGCGGCGGTGGCATTCGTGGAGTACACCCCGTCGCCCGAGGCGCACTACCCCGTGGCCATCGAGCAGGGCTACGCCACCGCACAGTGGATCGTCCGCGAGGGTGCGTCCAAGGGGCTGGATGCACAGCGCATGGTGGTGGCCGGGGAATCGGTCGGCGGAAACATGACCGCCGCACTCGCCCTCATAGCCAAGGAACGCGGTGACGTCACCTTCGTACAGCAGTCGATGTACTACCCCGTCACGGACGCGGCCATGAACACCGACTCCTACGACCAGTTCGCCACCGGCTACTACCTGAGCCGCAAGCTGATGGAGTGGTTCTGGGACGCGTACACGACCGATGCGGACCAGCGCGCGGAGATCACCGCATCTCCCAACCGCGCCGCCGTCGAGCAGCTCACCGGCTTGCCGCCCGCCCTGCTGATCGTCGACGAGGCCGACGTGCTCCGCGACGAGGGCGAGGCATACGCCGCCAAGCTCCGCGCAGCCGGCGTGCCGGTGACCACCGTGCGCTACGACGGCACGGTCCACGACTTCATGATGCTCAACTCGCTGAGCCAGTCCAAAGCCGCTCGCGGGGCCATCGACCAGGCCACGGCGTTCCTCCGCAGCGCCCTGGGAACAGCCCAGGCCTAGGTACTGGTGCGTCAGGTCCTGGCTCTGCCTGTCGGCAGGGCGGCTTCAGGTGGTGCAGTGCGGGTCCCAGTCCACCCCCTCGCCTCGCCCCCGCGGCGCTTGGTTCACGAACTGCCGTACGGCATGCACGCCAGGCAGCCGCTCGGTCATCGGAAGGGCCCAGGGCCGGTGTCGCGGCGCAGCGGCGACGTGGATGCCGCTTAGTCTCGGCCCATACGGTGATCAACTCACAAGGGAACGCCATGGACCTTCAGCTCGCGGACAAGGTTGTCGTCGTCACCGGGGCGAGCAAGGGCATCGGCCTCGCCATCGCCGAGGCGTTCTGCCGCGAGGGCGCACACGTCGTTGCCGGCAGCCGGAGCAGCACGCCGGAGCTTGCGGCACTGCATGCGAAGCACGGCCTCACCGCGGTCCCGGTCGACCTGTCCACCCCAGACGGACCGGACGCGCTCGTCCAGGTCGCGGTGGACCAGTACAACAGGGTCGACGTCCTGGTGAACAACCTGGGTACCGCGACGTCCCGCGCGAGCTTCCTGGACATCGACGACGCCGAGTGGCAACGGATCTTCAACATGACCCTGTTCAGCGCGGTGCGAACCAGCCGCGCGGCGCTTCCTCACCTGCTGGACGCAGGCAAGGGTTCCCTCGTCAACATCAGCTCCATCAACGCGCGCCTGCCCTTCCCCGCGGTCGTGGACTACTCGGCGGCCAAAGCCGGGCTGACCAGCCTGACCAAGTCACTGTCCGAGGAGTTCGCACCGCGCGGCATCCGCGTCAACGCGATCGCCCCAGGGCCGGTCCGCACCCCCTTCTGGACCGCACCGGGTGGCTTCGCCGATGCCACGGCGGCCCAGGCCGGCACCACCGCCCAGGAGGCCATGGACGTGGTTGTTCCGCAGAGCATGGGCATCTCCAGCGGGAGGGTCACTGAAGCCCACGAAGTCGCCGACCTGACCGTCTTCCTCGCCTCCCCCGTCGCCGGCAACATCACAGGAGCCGAGTTCACCATCGACGGCGGCCAAGTCAAGACGGTCTGATCGCCTGCCCCGCTGCGTCTGGCTCCGGCCACATAGCAGTTGGGCACGTCGGAGCACGGCGAACAGGCGCCCAGGGGCGACAACCGGCACCTCGAACGCGCGGTGTCCTGTCCGGGTTCGCCGCCCTGCGGGGCCGGTCTCCTGCGGCTACCGCGACGGGTGCCGGGTCCCCGGCAAGACGCTTCGTGCCCACGGCGAGATCTCCGCGGCTCCCCGACGGACAGCTGCCTCCGGGCCCTGCACGATCTGTCCGCAGACCGCTGCGGTGCCTGGCATGCCGTGCGGCCCCGCGAGCGCGTCATGCAGCCCGGTCTGCGTGCAGTCAGTCTGGTTCTCGTCGCTCCGGATGCGAGCAGTCGGCCCTGCTTCCGGGGACATGCGTTGCTGCAGCGGTCGGTGCACGCTGGTGGTGGAGAGGACTTCTTGCGTGGGAAACCTGCGGCCGCGACGACCTGGCCGTCCCGGAATGGCCCGACATCGGGTGGAGGTCGAACGCGGGCCTGCGGGTGATGATTTCCCCCCTCTGGGCGAGTCGTCCCAGGACCTGGGCCGGGCCAGGACGCGGTCCGGGTCAGAGCCTCCCCTTGCAGGGTTGTTCCTCGACAAGTGCCCGCTGTCATCGGCAGGCAGCAGCGGGAAGGAAGCACGATGGAGATCAAGGGGTCGACTGCCCTGGTAACAGGGGCCAATCGTGGCATCGGCCACGCGTTCGCCCGCGCGCTGATCGCGCGGGGAGCACGCAAGGTCTACGCCGGTGTCCGTGATCCGGCGAGCGTGGGCGACGAGGACCTGACTCCGCTGCGTCTGGACGTCACCGTGCCGGAGGAGGTCGTCGCGGCGGCGGAGGCCGCCTCGGATGTCACCATCGTGATCAACAACGCGGGCATCGGAGGTTTCGACACCAAGCTGCTGACGGGCTCCTTCGACGGCGCGCACGAGGCGATGGAGATCAACTACTTCGGTACCTGGGCCGTGTCCCGTGCCTTCGCCCCGGTCCTGGCCCGCAATGGCGGCGGCGCACTGATCAACATGCTGTCGACCGCCTCCTGGGCATCCCGGCCGGACTATCCGGGGTATGCGGCCTCCAAGGCAGCCCAGTGGTCCTTGACCGGCGCGCTGCGGGAAGGTCTACGCGAGCAGGGAACTCTCGTGATCGGTGTCCACGCCAGTTTCGTGGAGACGGATCTCAGTTCCTTCACGGACGCACCGAAGATCAGTGCGGATGATGTCGCGGAGCAGACGATGGAGGCACTGGCGCACGACCGGGTCGAAGTCCTCGCCGACGAGCGGACTCGACAGGTCAAACATGCTCTGTCGCAACCAGTCGAACAGTGAGGAGATACCAGCTCGACCGTACGAGCTGACGACAGCGGACCACCGCCTGGTTCCTGCAGCAGCCCGACGAGGCGCTGGATCCGCCCTCAAGACAACCTCGGCGATATCGCACCGCAGGAGCATCGCGGCCGGCGGAGACCGGACTCGGACGGCGGGGACCTCGGCACATGGCGGCGCGGCCAGCGCGGGGAAGGCATCGTGCAGACGCTCATGCCGCTGACGCCGGCGGTGGCCAACACGGGGACGCCGTCCTGATCCGCGAGCCGTCCCCCTGTGACAGTCCTTTCGCCTCCCCCACCGGGCGGCGGAGCCTTCACGGGTTGTCGAGGGTCTTCATGATGACGAAGCTGTTCACGGTGGCCACCCCGGGCAGGGAGGCCAGCTGACTGGCGTGGAAGTCCTCGTAGGCGGCCAGGTCGGCCACCTCCACGTGCAGCAGGTAGTCGAAGCTTCCGGTGATGTGGTGACAGGCCCTCACCTCGGCCAACTGCATCACCGCGCTCTCGAAGGCGGCCACGTCCGCCCGGACGTGCCGCGCGAGCCGTACCCCCGCGAATACCCGCAGGCCCCGTCCGACCGCGGCCGGGTCCACCACCGCCCGGTAGCCGCGAATCACCCCTGTCTCCTCCAGCTGCCGCACGCGCCTCAGGCACGGCGACGGCGACAGCCCCACCCGGGCGGCGAGCTCGCTGTTGCTGATCCGCCCCTCCTGCTCCAGCACGGCCACAATCGCACGATCCACCTCATCCATAGAGGCAGATTATTGCGCTGAAACCTCTTCTTGCACATGTGCCTGCTCCCAAGCTGCGCAATTTACTGTCGAAGTTGCCGCCATCCGCGTTATGGCGACATCTCCCCGCGCCATGCTGGATTCCGATACAGCTCATGGATACGGATGAGGAAGGGCCAGCCATGCTGGGAACGACGACCGCCACCGTTCACGCGGACCGACACGTCCACCCCGATCGCGCCGTGGCACCGCCGATCTATCAGACCGCGGCGTTCTCCGCCGCCGACAGCGAGACGTTCGCCCAAGGCGCCGTCGAGCCGCGCGGCAAGGATTTCTACACCCGCTTCGGCAACCCCAACCACGCCCAGGTCGCGGCCGTCGTCGCCGAACTGGAAGGCACCGAGGCGGCGATGGTCACCGCCTCCGGCATGGCCGCGCTCACCACCGCGGTCCTCGCCCTGGTCTCGGCCGGCGACCACGTCATCGGGCAGAAGTCCACCTACGGCGGCACCGCGTCGGTGCTGCTGAACCTGCTCCCGCGCCTCGGGGTCTCGACGACCCTGGTCGACCAGCGCGACCCGGATGCGTTCGAGCGGGCTGTGACTCCCAAGACCCGCCTGGTCCTGGTGGAGACGCCCAGCAACCCGCTGCTCCAGATCACCGACCTGCGGGCCGTCGCCGACGTGGCCCGCGCCCACGGCGTGCTCACCCTCGCCGACAACACCTTCGCCACCCCGCTCAACCAACGCCCCGCCGAGTACGGCATCGACGTCGTCTGGCACAGCGCCACCAAGTACCTCAACGGGCACTCCGACGTCTCCGCCGGCGTGCTGGCCGGCCCGGCCGAGGTCCTGGACCGCGTCTGGGACACCAGCCTGCTCACCGGCGCCACCCTCGGACCCATCGACGCCTGGCTGCTGCTGCGCGGCATGCGCACCCTGCCCCTGCGCATGCCCCGGCACAACGCCAACGGCCAGGCTCTCGCCGAGGCCCTGAGTGAGCACCCCGCCGTCACCCGCGTCCACTACCCCGGCCTCGCCTCCCACCCCCAACACAAGCTGGCCGCACACCAGATGAACGGCTTCGGCGGCGTGCTCGGCGTCGAGTTCACCGGTGGCTTCGACATGGCCGACGCCTTCCTCGGCCTGCTCCACTACCCGGTGCGCTCCGCCAGCCTCGGCGGCGTCGAATCGCTCGCCGTACACCCGGCGTCCATGTGGCGCGGCATGCTCAGCGACCAGCAGATCACCGAAGCCGTCCCCCCGGGCCTGGTCCGGCTGGCCGCCGGCACCGAGGACACCGCCGACCTGGTCGCCGACGCACTCGCCGCGGCCGACGCCATCCTCGTCGCCAACCGCCGCGCCTGACCGCCGCCACGCCCGGCCAACCCGCGGCCCGGCCCGCGCGGCCGTACCCCACGCTCTCGAAGCAAGACTCGAAGACGCACGTGCAAGGAGTGTCACCCCCATGAAGATCCTCATCTCCGGCGGGACCGTCTTGACCATGGACCCCGCGCTCGGCGATCTCGCACGCGGCGACGTCCTCGTCGACGACGGGAAGATCGTCGACGTAGCGGCCCGCATCGACGCGCCCGACGCGCAAGTCATCGACGCCACCGACCGGATCGTGATGCCTGGCTTCGTCGACAACCACCGCCACTCCTGGCAGACCGCGTTCCGCGGCGCCGGCTCCGACTGGACGTTCCCCGAGTGGGCCCAGGCCATGCACCGCACGGCCAAGCCCCATTACACCCCCGAGGACGTCTACATCGGTACCCTCCTCGGCCGGTTGGAGGCGCTGCACTGCGGCGTCACCACCATGCTCGACTGGTACCACGTCGCCCGGACCCACGCCCACGAGGACGCCGCCGTCGCCGCCCTCACCGACGCCCCCGGACGATCGGTCTTCTGCCTCGGCGCAGGATGGGGCAGCGGCGCGGACGTCGACGACGACGTCCGCCGCGTGCGCGCCCACCTGACCGGCGGCGGCCGCATCGACATGGCCCTCGGCCTGCGTGGCCCCGCAGCCACCGGCATCGACACCGTCGCCCGTGAGGTGAAGCTCGCCGACGAACTCGGCCTGCGCATCAGCCTCCACATCGAAGCGCCCGGCGTGATCGCCGAACTGCGCGAGCACGGCCTACTCCGTGACACGCTCACCGGCGTGCACGCCAACGGCATCGGCGAAGAGGAACTACGGATGCTCGCCGACGCCGGCGGCTCCCTCTCCATCAGCCCCGACGTCGAGCTGAAGATGGGCTTCGGAGCGCCGATGACCGGCCTCGCGCTCGCCGCCGGGCTGCGCCCCACCCTGTCCATCGACGACGTCCCCTCCGCGGGCGGCGACATGTTCTCCACCATGCGCACCGCCTTCGCCGCCCAGCGCGGCCTCGACGGAGCCCTGCGCTCACGCGACCTGCTGAACTTCGCCACCTCCGACGCCGCCGCCTCCCTCGGCCTCCAGGCCCGCACCGGCACCCTCACCCCCGGCAAGGACGCCGACCTGATCCTGCTGCGCACCGACGACCTGACCGTCTTCCCCGTCACCGACCCCGCCGGGACCGTCGTCAGCGCCGGCCACCCCGGCCTGGTCGACACCGTCCTGGCCGCCGGCCGCATCGTCAAGCGCGACGGCGCCCTGCTCGGTGTGGACCTGGCCGCCCTGCGCACCCGCCTCCTCGAATCCCGCGACCGGATCGCCGCAGCCGCCGGAATCCCGCTCGACGGCACCTGGCACCCCCAGCCCGCAGCCTGACCGGGACCCGGACCCGGCAACCCGCCACCAATGCAGCCGCCCCGGCTACGAGAAGGCCAACAGGCTCATCGAGGACCGCGATGTCCCGCCGGTGGCCAGCAGCCGACGCGGCCTCGGCGGCCAAGTCGCGGCTCCAGCGCCAGCTGTTGCGCGCCGCCGTGCGCACGTCCTGGTCGCGGGCAACGGCCGTGGTGACGGCGTAACGATGGCGGTCCTTCTCGGGCAGGTCCTGTTCAAGCGCGGCTGGGGGTGAGCCAGTGGGCCACGCTGTCGCGCAGCAGGACAGAGCCCGACCGACTGCAAGCCCTGTCGTACCCCGGCTGACCAGCAACGACGTTCCCTCCCGACCAGTCATCCCCTAGCCGGAGCAGTGGAACCCGGCGCCCGCCCGACGCGACAGCCGGGCTGCAGGCACGCCTGCCATCAGCCCGAGACACCGATAACGGCCCGTCAGATGGACCGACGGACCGTCACGAAGTTCGAGGTATCGAGGTATCGAGGTTAGGCAAGTGCGTTGTCAGGCAACGAGGTGTCGGCTGCTGCACTGGCCCCCAAGGCCAGGCTCGGAGTAGGGACGCGGCGGGCCCCGCACGGAACCGGGAGGTCGAGGTTCACGTGCGGGGATGCTCACGGGGTGTGGGCCGTCAGACTCCGATCAGGGTGTACGTACCCGTACCGTCCTGCCTGCCGCTGGAGTACTGGCGGATGAACTCCCCGTCCGCGTACCGGTCGTGGCCCATCATGGAGCCGGTGTACTTGTTCTGCACACCGATCTTCGAGCTGCCGGGTACGTCGCGGTAGATGTAGAACCGCTGGAGGTCGTCCTCCGTGCAGGAGGTCGTCGTCAGGACCGCCCGTTCGGTGGACGCGTTCTGCGCGGCGATGGTGGCGCACCCGCCGTTGCCCCAGTTCCACAGGGACGCCTCGATGACCCCGTTGCGCTCCGTCACGTTGCACAGGCGCCAGTTGTCCAGGTGGGCGCTGAAGATCGACGAGGGCCGCAGGCGGACACCGTCGTCGGCGAGGAGCGGCGCGCCCCAGGACAGGGGCTTGCCGGGTACGGCGATCTTGTAGGCGCCGGCCTGGCAGTCGAGAGCGGCCCGCGCGCTACGCCCGGTGGCCTTGGACCGTTCGGCGGACGTGCCGCTGGTGAGAGCCGGGCGCTGCGCGAGGCTGTCCCGCTTCTGCTTCGCGGTCGGCGCCACCGCACCCGCCGGGTGCTCGGCCTTCGCGGCGGCCGAGCCGCAGTCGAGGAGGCTTTGCGCCTTGGCCATGATGCTGCCTGCGGGCACCTTGTCCTGGCAGCGCACCGCGCCTTCCTCGAGGGTGGTGAAGGTGGTGAAGTTGCCGCCGTCGGGCCCGTCGATCCACTTCAACGCCCAACTGCCGTCGCCCTGTTGGACGCGGTTGCAGTTGAGGCTTCCGTACGTACCGGTGACCTTCTTGGTGCCCTTGTAGGCGCCGTAGTAGCCGGGCTGGCTGAAGTTCCACGTGACCGTGTTCGACTCGGTGCTGGTGGAGGAGTAGTCGACCTTCACGTTCAGGCCCAGGCTCGCGCCGACTTTGGTGAGGGCGTCGACGGCGAAACCGCCCTCGACATTGCCGTTGAGGCCGACGGAGACCGAGATGGTCGTCTGGGTGCTGGTGGTGACGGTCTGGTTGCCGGTTGTGCCCTCGGTGACGTACCAGCCCTTGAAGTGGGTGATCGTCGGGGTGACTTCAGTGGACTTGATGTACGGGTGGCGTGTGCCGAGGTCGGCCGCCGTACAGGTGTCGCCGGGCCGGGGCGCCGTCGTGTCGGTGGGTGCTGCAGCAGCCGGTGAGGCGGCAAGGCCCACGGCGGTGACTGCTACGGCGGCCGCCGTAGCAGTCAGTGCCATGAGTGATCTGCCGATGTGACTGACGGGTCTTATGGGACGCATCGTTACCTATTTCCCCCTGGTCGTGTGTGTCCGGTCGTGGGTGAATGTAGCGGTGATGGGGGTGGTGACGTGAGGCCGAAACTGGCCACAAACGATCACGGAAGGGCCTATTCCGCCCTTGGCACAGTCCATTGCCAGGCCGGTTCGATCCCCGATGAACCCGTACGCCACCAAACACGGGAAACGTCCCTCTGAAACGCGCCAGGCACCTGCTCGCGGCAGGAGCCGCACTCGCCCTGACCGCAGCCCTCCTCGCGCTGGGCACCTCACCGGCCGCCGCCGCACCGTCGGCGGCCAGCCGAGCAGCCCCCAGGGGCCACGGAACGTGCACGGCGACCGCCCCCGGGCCCGCGCGCCAGGGCGCGATGTGGACCTGCACCAAACAGGGCCCGTCTCCGGCCGGGAGCTGGCCCTCGTCCGCGCCCGCCTCACCGCCGCCCGGGTCACCGCCGCCCCCCAAGACGACGCGGCGGCCCCGTGCGCCTCCAACGAACACAAGGATGTCGTCTCCATCCGTCACGCGTACTGCGTGCGGCACAACATCGGCTACGAGCTCGTCAACCCCGAGTACGAGGTGATCGGCACCGCCGGCCTCACGATCGTGGCCGCGTCCGAGCCGAGCCCCACGAGTACGCGGTGGCAGGAGCGCATCTCCGTCCTCGCTGGCGCGATGTCACCCACCATTCCCGGGTTGAAACTGTCCCGCCTGGGGCGACGCGCAAATAGAGCTGCGCCAGGGCGAGGAGAACCACAGCGGGACGCTGTCCTACGACTCCACCGTCCGGGGCGGCGGCCTCAGCCAGCGCACACAGATCTCCTACCGGGGCAAGGTGCTGAGCGCCAACGCGGTTGGCAGAGCTCGAGAAGCCGCCCGTACTGGCAGCTCGCGGTGGGTGCTGGTTCCGAGGCGGTGGCCTGGAGGTCCACTTGGGAGTTGAGGAGGGCTTCCACCCGAACAGGAAGGCGCATCCGGGCATCCTTGTGACCTCGCTGCAAGCGCTGGCCAAGCGGTTCGAAGACAACGGTGTGAGCGTCACTTGGGATGACAACTTCCCGGGGCACGATCGCTTCTACGTGTCCGACAAGCTGGGCAACCGGCTTGAGTCCCTTGAACCTGTCCGCGATCGCTGGCGTAGGCGTGACCAGGACGTCTCCTTCGTCCAATTATCTGTGCGGGGACTAACTCCGAGACCGAGTCGCGCCGCCTCGAGCTCCTGCGGACTCAGCCGCGCGATCAGTGAGTCCGCGGCGAGCGCCATCAGAGATCCAGAACCTCCAATTGCTATCGCATAGAGACACCTCATGCCGTTGAGCCGTCAAGCCGTGGGGGTAGGCCGTCTCTTTCCGATCCTGCCGAGAGTCCGCCCCTGGGCCTCGGCCAGGCGCACAGAGAAACGCCCCGGTGAGTGCTCCGGTATAGCCGGGGCACCCACCAGGCTCGGGGGTTGGCTCCGCCCGAGAGTCCCGCCCCCGGGGAGAGGAATCGCCAGCTCTCTTTACGGCTGAGCGTCGGCGAGCGGCTGCGTATCGGCAGGCTCCGACGCCGTGTCAGCCTGAGGCCGGCGGATGAGTGCAAAGCTGGCGATGGCACCCAGAAGTGCTACACAGGCGCCGACGATGAACGCGGTCCGCATTCCTGTGGCGAAGGCGTGGTCGGCCGCCGCCCGAAAGCCGGCACGCGCGGGGGCAGGCACGGAGGCCGCCGTGCCGTTGATGTTTCCTGTGGCCACTTCAGTGGCCAGGGTGCTCAGGTTCCGTTGCAGGCCGTGGATCCCACCAGCCTGGGCGGTCAGGTCGAGGGAGACAGCTACCGCCATTACTGCACCGATGCCACCGAAGCCGACGTTCATGCCGACGATGCGCATGGTGGAGTTGATGCCGGAGGCCATCCCGGACCGATCAGCGGGCACGATGCTGATAGCCACGTTGCTCATCTCACCATTGATCAATCCTGTTCCCAGGCCGCTGATCAGTCCGCCGATGGCATAGTTGGTCCAGTCGCTGTTAAGCGGGGCAAAGGCCAGGAGAGTTGCTCCGGCTGCAACCAGGAGCTGGCCGATGGCCAGCAGAGCGCGCGACGAGATGCGGTTGGCGAGGCGTGCCCCTAAAGGGCCTGCGCCGAACAAGGGAATGGCGAAGGGCAGCATCGCCATTCCTGCCTGAAGGGGGCTGTAGCCGAGTACACCTTGGAAGTAGAGCGGCGTATAGAGGAACAGGCTCCAGAAGGCGACGGACAACACCAGGGGAGCCAGGCTGGCCCCGAGAAACGTGCGTTGGGTGAAAAGTCGCAGGTCGATCAGCGGGTAGATCTGCCGCAGTTCCACGAAGACGAAGGCGATGGCAAGCACAGCCGCCGCGACCAGCGCGGCGATGATGGTGGGACTGGTCCAGCCGATCTGCGGCGCCATGACGATCGAGTAGACCGCCAACAGCACTGCTCCACTGAAGAGCACTAGGCCCTTGAAGTCCAGGCGTGTGGCATGGGGATCTTTGGACTCCCGAGTGCGCATCAGTCCCAGGATCAGCATGGCGATGCCGAACGGCGCATTGAGCAGGAATGCCCATCGCCAGCCACCCAGGTCCACAGCGAGTCCGCCGATGAACGGGCCCAGGGATGCGCCCAGCCCGGAGGCGACGCCGAACACCGCGAAGGCATGGACGCGGCGAGGCCCCGTGAACTCCTGGACGAGAAGGGCGAGCGAAGAGCTGAACATCCCTGCCGCGCCGACGCCTTGGGCGACCCGTCCGACGTTGAGCCAAAGTACGGTGGGCGCCAGGCCGGCGAGCAGGGACGCGACGGTGAAGATCGCGAGTCCCGACAGGAATACCTTCCGCCGGCCGAACAGGTCTGCCAGGCCGCCGCCGGCCATCAACAGGGCGGCAAAGGCCATGGTGTAGCCGTTGATCACCCACTGTTGATCACTGAAACTGACGGGGAAATCGCGGTGGATGTCGCGCAGGGCAACCGAGGCGACTGTGTAGTCCAGTGGCAGCAGAAACGTCGTCACGCTGCTGACGATCAGTGTGCTGACCGCATAGCTCATGCGCAGTTTCGGGGTCATGCAATTCCTAGCTCAGCTTCAGGGTGCATTTGAGGTACGGAGGCAGGCATCCGGGAATGATGATCTCAAGAATCCCATCGTGGGGACTTCCTGAGATCGCGGCATTCTTCGGCAGATGCCTCGCGGTTCCCTTCCGGATGCACCGGTTGGGGAAGTGCTTACTAGGTCGATCCTGACAGCCTCAGAGGCCAGTTCTCCAGCGTCTATCGGACTAGCACCACGGTTTCATGCACTAGTGGCCGATAGCCCGAACGCAGAACACGGACGATGCACTGCGGGGTAAGGGCTGTGGCCTGCTGGGGAAGATCGTCTCTGGCGGCGGCGTTGACGTAGCCGTCGTGGGTCCATCGGAAGACTCGTGCGCCCCATACCAGCCATGGACTTCCCCGCCACTGGATCATCGTCCCGTCCGGTAAACCGTCCTTGTCCTGCTCGTGCCAGATCTGGCACGAACGCCCGGGATCCAGTCGGTCCCGGGCCAGGGTCTGGTCTACGGTCTGCGCGTCCGGCAGTTCGGTCAGTTGATAGGCGTTTCTCCAGGCTCGCTTGAAGCGGAGATAATCCGCGTTCCTGCATTCCGAGCATGGGCGATGGCCCGCCGCCAGCGAAGTGGCCTCGTCAAGGAAGAACAGCTCCGTGTACGAGGCTGGACCCATGACCTGACGCTGGCGCCCGCGAAACTGGAGGCGGCACGAAAGCCAGTTATTCGTCCGCCAATTCCGGGTTAGCTCCTGCTGCTTGTTGTGCAGACGCCCGCGGTTACCGAGCATGGTCCCGCGGCTAGGGACGGCTTCGATTTCACCATACGGTGTCACGCGATTCTGGAGCGGCATGCCCCTCCTTTCTCCCTGTCGTCTTTGGACCTCTGTGTGCACTGGTGGCACTCACGCAGCCAAGGTCGCCGACCGTGGTGATGTCCGGTGCGCCGGCGCGAAGATCTGGGTGTCGCCGGGTCGGAGGTTCCACAGCTGCATGAGGGCGTAGGAGCGCCAAGGGCGCCAGTGCTCGGCACGGCGCATCGTCGGAGCCAGGCCGGTCGGCTGGCCCAGGCGTTGCAGCGCCCGGCCGGTCGACGGCGCCTGGGCGAGGAAGACGTCAGGGTCTTTGAGGGCTCGCATGACGAGGTAGGCGGCTCCGTGTCTGCTGAGGCCGGCCTTCATCAGTTGGCGCTCGGTCTCTGCGCGGTCATGGCCGTCGCTCAGTGTCAGGTCTCCCGTGGCCAGGCTGGTGGCGATGCGGCGCAGGAGTTCTGCTGCCTCGTCTGGGAGAAGGTCGGTCAGCGGTGCCTCAGCAAGGGTTTGGGCGCTGGGGAACAAATGGGTCACCAGCCCGGTCGGGATCGGCAGGGGCCGGCCGAAGCGGCACGTCAGTGCTGCCAAGGCGGTCATGCCCTGAAGTGCGGGCAAGGTTTGCCGAAGGGCAGTGCACAGCAGCAGTTCCTCAGGATCCGCGGCGCCGGGAACGCGCAGGCCTGGGTGGGCAGCGGTCAACGGAGCCATCAGGGGTTCGCTGGTGAGGAGTTCTGTGACAGCGAGCGGGTCGGCGTCCAGGTCCAGCAGGCGGCGGCAGCGATGGATGGCTGTGGCCAGATCCCGTATGTCCTCCAAGCGAAACTGTGCTGCGACGTAGCCAGGGTGTGGGGTGAGAGCGACCGCGCCCGCTCCGTGGGGTAGCCGCAGGCTCCTGCGGTAGCTGCCCGTGTCGACTTCTTCAACGCCTGGGATCGCTCGGGCGGCGAAGAATCGCAGGAGGGCCGGTCCGTCGAAGGGTTCGCGGGCCGCAAGGCGCACCGTGATCATTCCGGCAGCGTGATCAGCAGGCGAGGTGGCCATGTCGCGCAGGGCCGTGGGAGTACGGTCGAAGACGGATGCGATGGTGTCGTTGAATTGGCGCACGCTGGAGAATCCCGCAGCCATCGCCACGTCAGTGATGCGCAGATTGGTCGTCTCCAGCAGGATGCGGGCCGTCTGGGCCCGCTGAGCGCGGGCGAGGGCTTGTGGGCCGACTCCGACTTCGGTCGTGAGTAACCGGTGCAGATGCCGTGTGGTGTAGCCGAGTTGAGCGGCCAGTCCGGCAACGCCGTCACGGTCGCACACGCCGTCGGCGATCAGGCGCATGGCCCGGCCTACGACGTCGGCTCGCAGGTTCCACTCCGGCGAACCCGGGCTGGCGTCCGGGTTGCACCGCTTGCAGGCCCGGTAGCCGGCATCCTGGGCCGCCGCCGCGCTTCGGTAGAAGCGGACGTTCTTGCGCATGGGGCAGCCAGGGCAACTCGGGCGGCAGTAGATGCCGGTGGTTACCACCGCGGAGTAGAACAGCCCATCGAATCGGGTGTCCCGGCTCAGCGTGGCCCGCCAGCAGCGTTCGAAGTCAAGCACGCGAAAAACCTTTCCAGGCGGGAGGACAACGTGCTGGCAGCTATCGGACATCCAGGACGCTCTTCGGCCGCCGTCAGCCGCATCTACCGAACAGGCACGCCACCTCAGCCCTCAGAGGTCCTGACAGAAGCGGTTGAGCATGTGGCTGCTGGCTTGTCCGGTCGTGGTCTGGTCGTGGGGAAACGTCAGTCGCGGCCGTGGATCGTGTCGGATGAACTGTGGGCGCTGATCGAGCCGTTGCTGCCCAAACCGGGGCCGAAGCCGGTCGAGGGACGGCCGAGGGTGCCGGACCGGCAGGCGTTGTGCGGGATCTTGTTCGTGCTGCACACCGGCATCCAGTGGGAGTTCCTGCCCCAGGAGCTGGGCTTCGGTTCGGGCACGACCTGCTGGCGCCGGCTGGCCGCGTGGAACGAAACCGGGGCGTGGGACCGGCTGCATGTGCTGCTGCCGAAGAACCTGCGGTCGGCCGGGAACCTGGACTGGTCCCGGGCGATGATCGACTCCTCCCACGTGCGGGCGGCCCGAAGGGGCCCAAAAGCGGTCCCAGCCCGGTCGACCGCGCACGGCCGCGCAGCAAGCACCACGTCATCACCGACGCCCAGGGCATCCCCCTTACGGTGTCGCTGACCAGCGGCAACCGCAACGACGCCACCCAACTCCCGCCCCTGCTCGACAAGACCCCCACCGTCGCCGTCGCTGTCGCCGGGGCGGTCGGCCGGCCCCGGCACCGGCCCGACGCTCTGCTCGCCGACCGCGGCCACGACCACGACACGTACCGGCGCCTGCTGCGACAGTGCGGCATCCGCCCCGTAATCGCGAGGCGAAGCCAGCCACACGGCTCCGGCCTGGGCACCTTCCGGTACGTCGTCGAACGAACCATCTCCTGGCCGCACGGCTACCGTCGCCAGCGCATCCGCTGGGAACGACGCGACGACATCCATGCAGCCTTCCTCGCACTCGCCACATGTCTCATCACCTACAGACACGTCCGACGCCTTTGTTAGGACCTCTAACTGATCGTTTCAGAATGCGATGCGTAGTCGTCGCAAGCAGATGACGGAGCAGACGAGTTCGAGGTGTTCTTGGTGGAGGTCGACGCGTATCTCGTAGCGGATCCGCAGGCGTTTGAACTGGTGGAGTCAGGCGAAGGTGCGCTCCACCGCCCACTGCGTCTTGCCGACTCTGGAGCCGTGCGGGGGTGCCGCGGCGGGCGATCTTCAGGCTCGGGGCTTCTCGAATGCCTGGTCGATCGCCAGGGTGAGTGAGTCCGTGTACTACTCCGCGTGGCTCGTCAGCGTGTATTCGTCACCCGTGTCACCAACCATGTCACGCCAGTGCTTTTCAGCGGAGCGGATGAGGTCGTCGCCGAGGCGTTCGAGGAATCGGCCTGCCAGGGCGAGCCGGGATCCGGCAGCGGTCTCGGCTCCGAAGAGCTCGGCGCCGCGCAGCGCGGTGGCGGCGAACCGCTGGTTGGCGGCGACGCTGGCCGCCACGGTCCGCAAGCCCGCCTTGTCCTCGAGGAAATACCGGTGGCGGCGGCCATGGTCATCGCGATCGCGGCGGATCAGATCCTGCCGTTCCAGCAGGCGGACCGCGTACGAGATGGTCGCCGCGCTGACTTGCAGGTGCTGCGCCATCTCGATCGCGGTGCGACTGCCGGTCTCGGAGGCGAACAGGCAGGCCATCACACGGGCGGAGGTTCGGGGGAGGCCGGTTTCGACAAGTGCTGTGGCGAGGTCGGTGACGAACGCGGCCGTTGCGTCGGGGTCGGGGCCAAGATGCTCGATGGTCCGCTGCGCCGGGGCGGGGGGCTGCGGCCGGCGCTGGGCTCGGTGGGTGGTCGCGAGCTGTGCCAGTTCCGCGCGGTACCGGGCAGGTCCGCCGTTGCGCGCGACCTCGCGGCTCACCGTCGAGGCGGGACGGTTCAGGCGTCTGGCGATGTCGGCGTAGCTCAGGTGCTGCGCCAACCCCGCGGCGATCTGTTGCCGGTCGGCTCTGGTCAGCCTGCGTCCTGGCATCGGGTCGGTTCCTCTGCTTCGGTCGTCTCGGCACACAGTGTGTGCACTGGTCGCAGATCGTTGCAACACCCTCCCTTCGCCGTGCATTGACCGTCACTGTCATTGCATCGACAGTTGCGTAGCTGACCTGCGCAAATAGCACGATCTCGAGGAGATCGCCGTTGACTGGTATTTCGACTGCCACCTAACGTTCGACTCCGATCGCCGAGCACGAGTGTCAGGTGGACTCCCGGGGAGAAGCGAGGTGGCCGCGCGGCCGAGGTCGCCGTCGAGCTGCTCCACAGACGCACCCGGGTCGTCCATGCGATCCGTCTGCCGAACCGATTTCCATCGACGTCCGGTGAGACGCAGCAACAGATGTCGATCGATTGTCAGGAGCATCCCATGCGAGCCAAAGGCATCACCTACGACACTGGCTTCAGCCCGGGCGGAAAGAGTTCGCGGCCCGTCTTCGACTCCGACGCGGTGCGACGTGAGATCCGCGTCATCGCAGACGACCTGCACTGCGATGCCGTGCGGATCACCGGCGGCGACCCTGGGCGACTGGCCCTCGCGGCCCGGCACGCCGCCGATGCCGGGCTTGAGGTCTGGTTCTCCCCATTCCCTTGCGAGCTGTCCACCGAAGAGCTGCTGCCCTACTTCGCCGCCTGTGCCGACCGCGCCCAGGAGGTGGGAGCGGACGTCTTGGTCACCGGCTGCGAGCTGAGCCTGTTTGCCGCCGACATTCTCCCCGGAGCCGACAGCCTCGCCAAAATCGAAGCCCTGACCAGTGGTGCTCCCCAGGCATTGGCCGGGCTCGCCGAGGTTCCTGCCCGGCTGAACTCCTTGTTGGCCAACATCGTAGAGACGGTGCGCTCACGGTTCCGCGGAAAGATCACCTATGCATCGGGAATATGGGAACAGGTCGATTGGGCGCCCTTCGACATCGTCAGTGCGGACGCCTACGGCGATGCCAGTGACGCCTTCCGTCAGGGCCTGCGCGAGTATTTCCGGCACGGAAAGCCACTCGCGGCGACCGAGTTCGGCTGCTGCACCTATCGGGGCGCAGCCGAGCGAGGCGGCATGGGCTGGGTAGATGTCGTCGATTACGACGGCGATCCGCCCCGCATCAACGGGGATTACGTCCGCGACGAGGAAGAACAGGCCCACTACCTGCGCGAGATGCTCGCCGTCTTCGACGAGGAAGGTGTGGATACCGCTTTCTGGTTCACCTTCGCCAGCTACGAGTACCCGTACCACGCCGACCCGCGCTTCGACCTGGACATGGCCTCCTATGGCGTATGCAAGCTCATGCCCGACGGCAGCCTCGCCCCCAAGCGCTCCTTCCGCGCCATGGCCAAGGCATACCAACCAGCAACGTCAGCGTTGTCTATCCGGGGTGAGGAAGACCCTACTGATGTTTCAGAACGCAGTGCGTAGTCGTCTCAAGCAGATGATGCTGCAGGCGAGTTCGAGAAGTCCTTGGTGGAGGTCGGCGCGTATCTCGTAGCGGATCCGCAGGCGTTTGAACTGGTGGAGCCAGGCGAAGGTGCGCTCTACCACCCAACGGGTCTTGCCCAGGCCGGAACCGTGCGGAGTGCCGCGGCGGGCGATCTTCGGGGTGATGCCCCGTTTGCGGATCAGACGCCGGTACTTGTCGAAGTCGTACCCGCGATCGGCGAACAGCCGCCGCGGCCGGTGCCGTGGCCGGCCTCGCAGTCCCCGAATATGGGGAATGACATCCAGCAGCGGCATCAACTGGGTGACGTCGTGTCGGTTACCGCCAGTCAGCGACACGGCGAGCGGTGTGCCGTGCCGGTCGACGATCAGATGGTGCTTGCTGCCCGGCCTGCCCCGGTCGACCGGCGAAGGCCCAGTGTGAGCCCCCCTTGAGAGCTCTGACATGCGAGCCGTCCACTGCCGCGTCGTCCATCTCCAGTAGACCGGACCTGCGGAGTTCAACCAGCAACGTCTTGTGCAGGCGGGGCCACACGCCGGCCTCGGTCCAGTCCCGCAGACGACGCCAGCAGGTCACCCCGCTGCAACCGACCCGCTCGGCCGGGACGTCCCGCCAGCTCACCCCCTTGCACAGCACGTAAACGATGCCGGCCATGGCAACGCGGTCGTCCACCGGAAGCCTGCCGGGAAAGCGGCGCCGCCGCGGCGGACGGGTCGGGAGCAGCGGGACTATCCGCTCCCACAGATCATCAGGAACAAGATCATCAGGCACCCCGCAGACCCTGCCCGATGCCGCCCTCAACTACCAACCACCACACCGAACTCATTCTGAAACGATCAGTAAGGCCGGCTGCTCGGTCCGCTCCGGAGTGGAGGGCACGATCAACGAGTTCGCCATGGGGCATGCGCCGCCGTACTCACGGCCATCGCCGTGAACGTCGAACGACTCAGCAGCCTGTCATCGACCGAAGAAACGCCGTCACCACGGCCGCCGACCGCCTTCCAGACCTTCCTGGATCAGAACGGGATGCCCCGGTCGAAGTCCTGGCGAACCCTCGGTAGTTGACCTCGACCATCCCGAGATCCCCGACGGAGTCCAGGTGAGGGACGTCCAGACCGCCCGGCCTCCCTGGTGCCGACGCTCTCACAGGACAGTACCGAGCAGCGCGCGGCGGTCGCCGGAGAGGGCGTAGCGGTGGGCGTCGAAGTCGTGTTCGAGGGGGTCGCCGATGGCGTCGCACAGCGGGGCGAGGGTGTGGGCTGCGGTGGTTTCGGAGACGTAGGCCGGGGCGACTTCGAGCCTGAGCTCCCCGTCGCGTAGTTGATGGTGACGAGCTTGTCGACGACGGCGCGCAGCTCGGCGAGAGCGGGGTCTGCCGGTGGGTCGAGCGGCGGGGGCGGTGGGGTGGTGCGGATGTCGCAGACTGCCTGGTGGACGACGGCACGCACCGTCGGCTCGTCGAGGCCCTACAGGCCCGCAATGAGCGAGTGCGGTGAGACGCCTGGTGATGAGCTCGGCGATGTCGTTCGTGCGGCCGGAGATGGCCACGGATTCTGGTCCTCGTGCGAGAACGCACCAGCCACTCGGTCCGCACTGGAGCACGCCTGATCAAGTGGAAGCTGGGCAACCGTTCGTCGCTCTCTGGGGCGCCGCCGCTCAGGCCCCGCTGACCAGACGCTGCGGCCTCGTGTCGGCCCCTCTCGACCGGTTGAGCGCAGGGGCGATTACGCGGGGCCCGATCGCCGATGGAGTGAGGGGCGACGGTGCGGCCCACGACGGTTCTGTATCTGCACGTCAGTGCCTCCAAGGTGTTCGTTCCCCGAGGGCACTGCGCGCGGTACGGCTACTTCAGTCAACTTTGGCCGCGCATGGCCTGGATGCGGCTGCGGCCGCGGAGCTGACGGCGACCAGGTGGACGCCAGATGACCGTCGCTACTGGTCGC
This sequence comes from Streptomyces lunalinharesii, assembly GCF_039532155.1. Taxonomy (NCBI): domain Bacteria; kingdom Bacillati; phylum Actinomycetota; class Actinomycetes; order Kitasatosporales; family Streptomycetaceae; genus Streptomyces; species Streptomyces lunalinharesii. The sequence continues at coordinate 41,399 of NZ_BAAARK010000031.1, read as the reverse complement.
TTCGGTCGGGGTCGCCGGGCAGGGGTTAGGAGGAGAGGGGGTTGGCGTAGGCGGCGAGGTCGGCGATGGTCTGTGGGAAGCGAGTGATGATCGAGCCGGGGTTGAGGACGTCGTGGGCCGCGGTCAGGCAGGCGTTGCGCAGGCGGCCCTGGAGGGCGAGGTAGCCGAGTTGGACGAGGGCTTTGGACTGGAGGGTGCGGGCCTGCTGTTCGGTCTTGGAGTTGACGGCCAGAGGGATGGAGGCGGCGGAGATGACCGGGTCGAGGAGGTTGACCACCTTGGCGTAGTCGGGGGTTTCGGCGTCGTAGGCAGCCTGAGCATCCTGAACCGCCTTGGCGGCGCCGCCGTGGGTGACCAGGGTGGTCTTCGCGGAGACGGCGAGTTGGGCGGTGCCCAGGAAATCCCCGGTCAGGCAGGCCCAGACCTCGCGGACGGTGCGGGTCGGGGTCTCCAGGTAGCCGGGTGCGATGAACAGTGGTGCCAGAGCGCCCGTGTCGACTGCGCCGTTGTCGGTGAAGGCTGCGTCACGGTGGGCCGTCAGCCAGTCGGTGACGTGCTTGTGCGAGTCCTCGTCCTCGTTCGGCCATACCGGCCATCCGTAGGCGGCCAGTCCGATCTCGGCGTTGGTGCCGAAGGCGGTGAGTGTCGCGCTCAGGAGGTCGGCGCGGTGCTTGCCGGGGGTGCCCAGCAGGCCGGGGCCGGGAAGGTAGACGGCCCGGAAGTCGGGCAGGTAGAGGTTCATCTCGGCCGGTGAGGTGTGCCCGCCTGCGGGCTGGAGGATCAGCTTCACCCCGTCGATCTCGATGGCGTACAGGCCGGCGTGCCAGTCGGCATCCGCCCAGGCGGGCCAGTCGGCCTGCTTCGTTGCGGCCGGCAGGAGACCTCCGAAGGTGTCGGTGGGGGCCAGGAACGTGGAGGTGCCCACCGAGACGGTCCTGCCGATGTCGGAGTCGACCAGACCGCTCGGGGACGCGTCGAGGCGGGTGCCGTAGGCGTAGTCGATCAGCCGGGCGTTGTGCGCGCCGTTGGTGATCTGGCGCAGGACCGCGTCGGTGAGGAACCCGTCGGGCGCGTACACCTTCAAGTCCTTGGGGATGTCACCGTCGAACAATCCGCGGACACCGCCGAAGTGGTCCACGCCGCTCTGGGTGTAGATCACAGCCCGCACCGGGCGGGAGGCGTCCCCGGTCGTTTCGCGGTAGAGCTTCAGTGCCGCTTGGGCCGTCTCGTACGATCCGAGCGGATCGATGACCACCAGCCCGGTATCACCGGTGACGATGGTCAGGTTGGCGAGGTCGTAACCACGTACCTGATAGATCTGCCCCGGCGCGCCGGAGCTGACCTGGAACACCCCAGAGCGGCCGTCCAGTTGGCCCTGTCGCCACACCGGCCCCGAGACCGAGCCCGGATGTCCCTCATCTCCTTCTGCCACGAATTCGAAACGCGTGAAATCCCAGACCACGCTCCCGTGCTTCCCGTCCCGAGACATGATGAAGGGCACATCCGGCAGCGCGAGCAGTGCCCGCTGGGCGTCCACGAAGTCGGTGCTGGCGGTGGGAAGGCTCGCGTCGCTGGTCTGGTTCTGCTGCGCGACGTAGTCCGTCGGCTCCACGGGCCCGTCGTAGTGCTCGCTGGTGGTCATGGCGCTACCCCTCCTCAAAACGCACGGTAATCGCTCGCACGCAATCCGTTCCCAGGTGCGGCGAGCGCCGAGGCTAGACAGGGCAGGTGAGGTCCACAACAGGGCCTCAAAAACAGTGACTTGAAATCAAGGAAGATCACGACGACGGAACCCGGATCGATGCCTACTCCCCTCAGCCGCCCCGCCCCCCCCAAGAGGGCATGCGTTCGAAGCCGCGATCGCGAAGCAGTTGACCGAATCCCGCCATGAACCCGGCCGGGCCGGGCCGGATCAGCCGTGCCGAAGGGCGGCGGTTATGTAGGAGCGCAGGAGAGCGTTCTTCTGTTCGTAGCCGGGCTCGTCGGCGACGTTGCGCACGCGAGTGTCGAACGCGCTCTGGGTCAGGGCTCCCACCGAGTACAGGTACGCCCAGTGGTGGAACCCGGCGGGCTTGTCCGGCAGCGCGATGGTGAGCGCTTCGACGAACTGGCGGGCCAGTGGGTCGAACTGTTCCCGGATGACCGGTCGGTCCTGGCTGGACGGGTCGGCGGCCTCGCGCAGTACGAGACGGGCGAACCAGATGTCGTCCGGGTCGTCGTGCAGCGCGAGAACCGGATCGGTGAAGGAGCTGACGATCTGTTCGACGGCGTCGTCCGCGCGCAGGTCGAGGATCGCCCGCAGGCGCGCCAACCGCTCGTCGTTGACGTACCGGCGCTCCTCGAAGATCGCCGAGTACAGTCCGAGCTTCGAGGTGAAGTGGTAGACGACGAGGGACAGCTTGACGCCCGCCTCTTCGGCGATCTGGCGCATCGTCGCGCCGTGATAGCCCTCCAGCGCGAAGAGGCGTTCGGCGGCCCGTACGATCGCCTGCCGCCGGCTGCCGCTCGTCTCGCTCCGACCGGCCGTCGAGTCGACCACCTGGCCACCCCTCATTTCTGCGCGCTTCGGCTCGAGTATGGCACCGGCATCGCCGAGCGGCGCCGTCCGAGCCATGCCTGGCTCCCTTGCGCAGAGTACGGCCGGGCGTCCCGCGGCGGGGAGCCTGTGGACAACCCCGCCGCGGGCCGCGGAACCGTGCCGTCGGCGGGGCGTCGGAACCTGCCGGGGTCGCCCCGCCCGCGCCTCACCCCGCCGTCCGCGGGATGCTCCGCTCCCAGGTCCGCCGGAAGACCTCCTCGTCGCCGTCGTGGCAGACGACCTCGTTGCGGGTGTGGAAGGCGTCCGCGTCCGCGCTGATCTCGGAAACCGTGGCGATGCGGGCGTCCCAGCCGGTGTCCGGACGATGCAGCCGTACCGACCAGGTGGAGCGGGTCCGGGCGCTGGTCGGGTCGTCGCTGGTGATGCGGTAGGTCTCCAGGGCGTCCTCGGTGAACTCCAGGCCGTCCGGGTAGACGCGGGTGCCGCCGTAGCGCGGATCGACCTCCAGGGTCCATTCCCCGGTGGCGACGTCGCGCACCACGCGCCGCTCCGGCCGCTCCTCGGCGGCCTGCGGGAACTCCACGCCCAGCGGGGCGGCCTGCTCGGGCGGCCCGAAGGTGACGGGCGGCCCGTCGGACCCCTCGCCGCGTACGGGCAGTTCGAGGGCGGAGCCCGCCGGGTCCACGGTCCAGCCGTCCGCCTCCGGGTGCGGCCAGATCCACGGCCAGTAGGCGGAGGACAGGGCCAGGCGGATGCGGTGGCCGGGCGGGAAGGTGTGCCCGATGCCGTTGAGCTCGAAGGTGATGTCCTCGGTGGCGCCGGGTTCCCATTCGACGGCGCGGTCCCGGCCGTGCCGGGCGAGGAGGTTGAGGACGCCCCGGGTGACCAGTGTCGAGGAGCCGTCGGGGGCGACGTCGCACAGCCGGGCGATGACCTGCCCGCGGCGGGCCTGCGAGGTCAGCCGCAGCCGTACCCGGGGACGGCCGAGGATCTCCGTGGCTTCGGTGAGTTCGGGCAGGTCGAAGCAGACCGAGCGGCCGTCTTCCTCGCGCTGGTCGGGCGGCAGATCGGCGTCGTTGCCGAAGGGGAAGAAGCGGCCCGCGTCCACCCCGGTGTGCTGCGGGGAGCGCACCGGGCGGGGCTGCTCACCCGGGAGCGGGTACGCGGTCGGCGTCACCCTGGGGGACGGCCAGGAGGCGTCGCCCACCCAGCGGCCCGGCAGCTCCGGGTAGACGGTGGCCGGCGGATGCGACTCGCTGATCCACGCGCGCAGCAGCGGCTCGTCCATGACGTCGCGCTGTCCCGCCGGGCGCTCGGCGTCCGGCTTGAGCCAGCGGTCCCACCAGCGCAGCGTCTCCTGGAGGAAGCCGATGCCCGGGCCGGGCGGCAGTCCGCGGTCGGGGTACTGGTGCGACCACGGTCCGATGATGCCCCGTACAGGGGAATCGAGATGCTCCACCAGGCGCAGCACGGTGTCCCGGTAGGGGTCGTGCCAGCCGCCGACGGCCAGCACGGCGGCCTTGATGGCGGAGTAGTCCTCGCAGGCGCTGCCGTGCTGCCAGTAGGCGTCCCGTGACTGGTGGGCGAGCCAGGTGTGGATGAGCGGGTCGAGGGCGTTCAGCCGCTCCAGCCACCGCTCGCGCCAGACGTCGCCGACGTGTGCCGGGTCCGGCGGCCGGGAGGCGAACGCCAGCATGGTGGCGGCCCAGGCGTGCATGTCGACGGCGAGCACCGAACCGCCCATGTAGTGCACGTCGTTGTCGTACCGGTCGTCGGCGGAGCACACCGTGACGATCGCCTTGAGCGCCAGGGGGGCACGGGCGGCGAGCTGGAGGCTGTTGAAGCCGCCCCAGGAGATGCCGAACATGCCGACGTTCCCGGTGCACCAGGGCTGGGCGGCGAGCCATTCGATGACGGCCAGCCCGTCGGCCAGTTCGGTTTCGGAGTACTCGTCGGTCGGCAGCCCCTCGGAGTTGCCGTGGCCGCGGACGTCAACCCGTACGGAGGCGTAGCCGTGGCCCGCGTACCAGGGGTGGCGCTGGGCGTCGCGGGGCGCCGTCCAGTCGCTGAGGCGGTACGGGAGGTATTCCAGGAGGGCCGGTACGGGTTCGGTGCCGTAGGGGCGCCAGATGCGGGCGTAGAGCTCGGTGCCGTCCGGCAGGGGGATGCGGACGTCCTCGCGGAACGTCTCGTGCGGGAATGCGGTGCGGATGTGCATAACGGGTCCCGGGGTCGGAAGGGGTCACGGTAGGGGGACGCGGGGCGCCGGGCGCGCCGTCAGTGCACCGGGTGCATGGTGCGGCGCAGCCAGGGGCCCACGGCTATGACGACGAGACCGAGGACGACGGCTATCGCCCCGTTGAGGCCGAAGTACAGGCCGTTGGATATCACGCCGAAGAGCTTGACGGCCTGCGCCTGGATCCCGTTGGCGAGTGCCAGGGAGAGGAACCACAGGGCCATCGTCTGGCTGGCGAAGGCGGCCGGGGCAAGCTTGGTGGTCGCCGACATGCCGGTGGTCTCCAGGAGGATGTCGCCCAGGCCCAGCAGGACGTAGGAGACGACCAGCCACCAGGCGGCCATCTTCCAGTTGCCGGTCTGCCCGGTGACGGCCGGGACCATCACCAGGAAGGACAGCCCGCCCAGGATGACGCCGTAGGCGATCTTCCGGGAGGCGTGCGGCTGGCGGCGGCCCATCCTGACCCAGACGGCGGCCACGACGGGGGCCAGCAGCACCTCTGCGACACCGAGCACGGAGTTGTACCAGGTGGAGGGGAATTCCCAGCCCAGGATGCTGGTGCGGGCGTGGTCCGCGGCCAGCAGCGTCATCGTGGAATAGGACTGGAACAGGATGAAGTTGAACACCACGGACGCCGCGAACAGCACGATGTAGGGCCGCAGCCGGCCCCGCTCCTCGGCGGTGACCCGGGGGCTCTTGAACATCACGGTGAAGTAGACGACGGGGGCGATGACGGAGATGACGGTCAGGACGTTGACGGTGCCGTCCAGGCTGAGGCAGCCGGTCAGCACGAGCGCGGCGGCCGCCGCGGCGACCAGGACGCCGCCGCCCGCCAGCAGCCACACCGCGCGCTTCATGGCGCGCGGCGGAAGGGCGAATTCCGCGGCGTGGTCGCGGCCGGCGAGCCCGCGCCGCCCCAGGACGTACTGCACCAGGCCGAACGTCATACCGATGGCCGCGGCCGAGAACCCCAGGTGCCAGCCGGCCTTCTGGCCGAGCCAGCCGGTGACCAGCGGCCCGAGGAAGGCGCCGATGTTGATGCCCATGTAGTAGAGGGCGAAGCCGGCGTCGCGGCGCTGGTCCTCGGTCGTGTAGAGCTTGCCGACCATGGTGGACACGTTCGGCTTGAGCAGGCCCGTGCCGGCGATGATCAGGCCCAGGCCGACCCAGGTCATCCCGGTGGTCGGCACGGCCATGGAGTAGTGGCCGCAGGCGATGAGGATGCCGCCCCACAGGACGGCGCGGTAGCTGCCCAGCATCCGGTCGGCGAGCCAGCCGCCGGCCACCGAGACGAGGTAGACGAGCGTGCCGTAGGCCGCGGTGACCGAGGCGGCGGAATTCTGTGCCATGCCCAGGCCGCCGTGGGCCACCTGGTCGGAGAAGTACAGGACGAGGATGGCCTGCATCCCGAGGAAGGAGAACCGCTCCCACATCTCCAGCGAGAAGAGGGTCAGCAGGCCGCGGGGATGGCCGAAGAACCTGTGGTCCTCGCGCGTATTCGGTTCTACGGTCACAACGGTTGCTCCAGTTTGCTTTCGGGAATTCGCTTGCCGCTGCTTTCCCGTTTCATGCACTGCAAACCTGGAGCGCGGTGTGATGTGGAACATAGCGGCAGGTGTCGGGTGTGCTGGCAGGGTGGTCCGGAGGGCGGGCACCCACGGTAATCGAACAGCGACCGGATGCACTGGCCAGCGGCGAGGACAGCGATAGACCGACTCCCGTTGGACAAGTCCTAGCCAGACCTGTTCGCCAGCGCTGCCCGTACGTTGTCGACGAGCACATTCTCCACCGACCGCACGGTGCCGAAGCCGCGGTCCTGGAAGACGTCCCACTCCCGGTTCAGCAGGCCGGGCCTCGGCTCGACGGATCGGCCGAACCAGAGGACGTTCCCGTTCTCCGCGTCGAATCGCGGCCACCGGGCTCCTGGGTCGCCGCTGCGGATGAAGGACGCGTAGAGCTCGCCCATCCGCCCGCTGACCTGACGTACGTCCTCCCGGTCCGCCCCGTCGAAGGCCGGCCACCAGGCGAGGTCGCGTTCGGAGTGGTTGCGGAACAGGAACGGGATGTCCCCGGTGTGCACGGCGCGGAGGCGACCGCCGAGGCCGGGCAGGTCGTAGGAGTACTGGAACAGGTGCACGGGGATCCGTTGCGCGCTGAGGTTCCGCGCGATCGCCAGCGACGACAGCTTGAAGAACTCGAAGGACATGATGTCCGACAGCAGCAGGCCGGGCGCGTGGTCCGGGTGGAGTTCGTGGAATCGCCGGTACACCTCCTCGGCACCGTCCGCGCCGAAGATCTGTTCCAGGACGCCCAGCACGTCCCGCCGGGATCCGCGGAGGACCGTCTCCGAGTGCCCGCGGAAGAACTGCCACTCGTCCTTCGCGAAACCGATGGCCACTTCCAGGTCGGGTTTGGCGACCGGGTTCTCCGACAGATGCAGTGCCGGAGCCTGCGGCACCCAGTCCTCCTCGACGACGGCGCCCAAGGGACGCCAGGCGACATGCCGGTCCGGAGGGAAGTAGCGGGTCAGTACGTTCTGCACGGCCAGCAGTCGGTTGGGGTCGATGTCCTGGAGTCGCGTCGGGTCGTCGATGTGCAGGAGGTCGAGGTACATCCGTGCGACGGTGACGGCCTCCGGCCGCTGCTGTGTGCACCAGAGGTTGAAGGGGGACAGCGACTGCAGCACTGCGCGGCGGAAGTAGGGATGCGCGTTCGGGTTGGTCAGCAGGTGCGAGACCGCGGTGGCTCCGGCGGACTCCCCGCCGATCGTGATGTTCTCCGGGTCGCCGCCGAACGCCTCGATGTTCTCGTGCACCCACTTCAGCGCGGCGAACTGGTCCTGCACGCCGAGGTTCACCGCCTTCGGCAGACCACCGCCCAGGAGACCGAAGTGGACCCAACCGAGGGCGCCCATCCGGTAGTTCGGCCGGACCACGATCATGTTGGCCTCGCGGGCCAGGTTCGCGCCCCGCTCCAGCTCGAACGAACCGGAGCTGACCGCGTTCGCGCCGCCGTGGTAGTAGACGTAGACGGGCAGGGCTGCGCGCGGAGCCGACTCCGGCACCCAGACGTCGAGGTACAGGCAGTCCTCCGCCGCGTGGTTGTGGCGGTAGGTCGCGTTCGTGTAGGCGGGCCACGCCATGATGCCCGGCACGCCGGGGTCGATCTCCCGGACGATGCGCTCGACATCGCTGTGGTTGTCGGAGTTGAACTGGTACGAGGCGGGGCCCGGGCGACTCGCGTCGCGGATGCCCGACCACCGCTCCGGCGGCAGCGGTGAGCGGAACCGCAACGGACCGACCGGAGGCCGGGCGAAGGGCACGCCGCGGTAGACGGTGACGCCCTCCTCCGGGGTTCCGCGGAGCAGTCCGGTCGCCACCCGCACAACCCCCTGCGCGTCCATCATGTGCATGGTTTCGTCCTTCTTCGGAGTGCGGGTCGAGCGACCCTTGATGCGTGCGCCGTCAGGTCGCCGCGATCCGTCGATCGAGCCGGGCCGCAGCCATCGGGAACAGGCGCAGGGCGTTGTGGCCGACGGCCTCGACTTGTTCGCGGGTGAGTGCGGTGAAGTCCGCCAGGGCGTGCCGGTTGGCTTCCAGCGTGGCTTCCGTGCTGCACGGCACGCCGCTGTCCGAGCCGTAGACGAGGTGGTCCGGGGTGGTCATGGCCAGGGCCGGTGCGAGGGCGTGGGCTGTGCCGCTGGCGGCGGTGTCCAGATACAGCCGGGCGAAGTGGTCCCGGATCTCGCCCTGGTCGAGTTCGCCGGGGTTCGGTACCCAGGCTTCCGTGCCCAGCAGATGCAGGCGCCCCGCCAGGGCGGGAAGCGCGCCGCCGCAGTGCGCGACGATCACCTGCATGTTCGGAAACCTGCGGAAGACGCCGGCGTAGAGCATGTCGACGATGGTGCGGGCGGTCTCGAAGGCGACCTCCAGCAGCGGGCTGGGGCGACCCATGGACGCGGGAGCGTAGGCATCCGGGTGGACGAACACGACCGCGCCGCGGCGGTCGAGTTCGGCCCACACCGGTTCCAGGCTCGCGTCACCAAGCGAGACTCCGTTGTACATGCAGGTCACCGCGAACCCGTCCGCCTGCAAGTCGCCGTCGGCGCGCTCGATTTCAGTGAGCGCGGCGGCCGGGTCGTCGGTGGGCAGAGCGGCAAGCAGGCCGAACCTCGACGGATACTCCGACACGAGGAACGCGCCGTAGTCGTTCGACGCACGAAGGGCGTGCAGGGTCTTGGGGATGTTGCTCAGCAACTGCATCGCGACGCCGGCGCGCTCCATGTAGTCCAGCGTCGACTCGACCGTCCAGTGGTGGGGAGCCGGTGCGAGGAACTGCTCCGCTCGCATGGCATGCCACCGCGTTTCCCGTTCTTCGGGAGTGGTGGGCGGGGTGAAGTGCGCGTGCACGTCGATCAAGTCGGACATCGCCGCAAAGCCTTCCTGCTGGGTCTGTTGCCCCTTTGCCCTGCCCGTCACCTTAACCTCCGACTGTACGTACGTACAGTCAGGGATCGTGTTTGCCTGCCGGGCGCCGAACCCGTTCCCCCAGTGCCCCGACCACGCCACGGCGAATACGTCCTCGTCGACGGGCAATTCCGGTCTTCGCTGGTGGGCTTCACACGGTCGCCGCTGCCGCTCACGGAGGCCGCACTGCCGCCTCGATCGACGCGTAGCAGCCCGGACCCAGTACAAGCCCCCCCGCACCGGGACCGCCACCGTCCCCCGAGCCCACATCGAACGGCTGGAGGGCAGTACGGAGGTCCGGCTCGGAGTGCGGCGCAGCAACTTGCGCAGCCGACGAGCATCGCTGCCCGATGCGCGGCACCAACAACTGGCAGAACTCGGCCTATTCGACTGAACAGACCGGGTCGAGACCGAGGTGTGCCGCGTCCTGCCGAGGGCGGGCTGTAGTCGGCGCGGCGGCGCGGCGAGCCGGCGCGGCGGCGGTGCGGGTGCCGGGTCAGCGGCCGGCGAGGTGGCGGAGGCCTGCAATGCGGCCCTTGGCCCTCGGGGGCCCCTCGGGCCGGGTCGCCGCGTGTTGAGGACGCACGCCAGAGGCGGCGCCGTGCAACCCGGCCACTGTGCCCACAACCCGACCTCGAAGCCGAAGGGCATCCGTCGGGCTGGACAGCCGGTGCTGAAGGGGACACGGGCCAGGCCCCCGCCGTGACCTCTTCAATCGGCCCTGAAGACCAGGCAGCGACCGCCTCACGAAGTGACGAGGAGTGTGAGCCGGTCATTCGCCCCTCCGCCAGCGCTGTTTCTCCTACTGTTGGGGCCGAGGCAACGTAGACCGAGACCTGCGTTGGCCTTCCGCCGGTGTATCGGACTTGCGGCTTCCGGTCAGCGACACGCTGCTTGCGCGGCGCATCCAGATCCATCCGCAAGATCCCATCGATCACCGCCTTGCACGGACCAAGCGTCGACGACCACGGCGGCAGTGACTTGCGCGGCCCCAGCCCGACCTCGCTCCGGCACCCGCACCACCACCGTCGACAACGAGCAGGGCGGGAAGGGGCTCAGCGAGGCCGTGCAGGTGGTCCAGGACGACCGGCAGGTGGTCGGCGAGGTACGCAGGTGCGCCACACCAGGGTCAGACGCCGCTTCTCTGACCTGCGTTTTCTTCCGCAGTCTCACAAGGTGTCGAACGCAGGGGTCTCAACCCCGTGTCAGATTCCTAAGCCGTTGCCCGCCGGACTTGGTAGTTCCAACGTGTGAGCGACCGGACGACGGTCTCGGCGCCAATGGGGTTGGCGCTGTGAACGAAGACCGTTCCGATTCTGAAAGGCCGTCCGTTGAAGGCGGCTTCTTCCATGAGGGTCACCACGGGCAAGATGCTGTCGTCGCCGCCGAGGTCATGGTCGAGCCAGAGTTCGTCGATGAAGCTGTCGCGGTGCTCTTGCAGGAGTCGGATGCCTTCGCCGCTGGTGCGGGCGATCCGCGTGGCCCTGGGCAGCGGCCGGAGGTCGTCAATGCCGAGGATGACGGGCGCCGGTCCGGACGGGTTTTCTTTCACCTGACCATCATCACAGTGCAGCGGCCGCAGGCGGTACAGAGGGGAGCGAGGGCGAGGTAGTCAGCATCGCGGGCAGGTTGCGAAGCGCGGTAGCGATCTTGCGCACCTGGTGTTGCCTTGGTGGCGTCTCACGGTCGATCGCGGATCCGTCAGCGGTCCGACATCGACCGTGAGATTCCGATACGGGAGATGAAATCCCACAGAGCCGGTCAGACGGTCCAGCAGGCGGAGGAGACGTAGGCGTAGGCGTCCCGGTCGGTGCCGAAGCCGCCTTGGATGATCTCCTCCAGATCGCTTCGAGTTCTCCGAGTTCTCCGAGTTCACGGGCGTCGTGTGCGATCCATGCATCCCACAGTCCGGTTCCAGGTCAGCCCGCGGACGTTGATGGAACGCGTCTCCACGTCGCGGCGGTGGCGCGGGGCGACGTGTGACTGGTCGGCGGGGTCGATCTCGATGCGGGGCCCCGCGGCCGCTGTTGGCGAGGCGACGACGTTTGATGTGGGCGACGACGTTGCGGCGCTGTAGGTCCCAGTAAGCCGCGGTCAGGCGCGCGAGGTTGGCCTTGCTGGGCGTGCGTTCCTCGGCCGACCACGGCGTGAGGCGCGTCCGCGATCTCCGAGGCGATCGGCCGTCAACTGCCGGGCGCGGTGGGCGGCTGATCGGGCGCCCTGGGCGTGCCGGACGAAGGCGTTTGCCCCCCCCTTGTCCCATCCCACCCATTGTCAACTCCTGTGCACTTTGAGCCAAGTTGACGACGACTGGTCCTGATCATCGACACAGAGGTTGTCGTGTTCGCGACGAACTCGTTTACTGCACGCAGCAGCTGAAACTCAAGGAGGCGTAGCAGTCTGATGCTCAAGCGAATAGCCGCGCTGACGGCGCTCATCCCGGTCATGTTGGGCACCACGGTCGGCGCCGCTTCGGCGCACCCCGCGGCGCACTCGACCGCCTCTGTGGTCACCTTGACCTACGACGCCAGTGCTGCCGGTCAGTGGGCGGGCCCGATCAAGCAGGCCGTGCAAAACTGGAACGACGCGGTGCACAACGTGCGTTTGGAGCCGGCGAGCACCTCCGCCTCCGCTGACTTCGTCTACGAGGCGACCAGCGGGTGGCCGCAGACCACGTTGGGGCCGATCTTCCCCGGCGGCAACGGTGACGTGCAGCTGGGCCAGCAGGCCGTCGACGAAGGCTACGACACGACCCGGATCGCGGCACACGAAACCGGGCACATCCTCGGGCTGCCCGACGACTACAGCGGGCCCTGCTCCGAGCTCATGTCCGGCCACGGCCCCGGCACGTCCTGCACGAACGCCAAGCCGAACGCGGCCGAGGCGGCACAGGTCGACAAGAACTACGCAGCCGGCACGCCAGCGGTGCACCCGCATCACCACCAGGTGGTGATCGACGTCTGGTCCGGCCGGGTGCTCACCGGCTCGCACTGACGGGCAAGCAGGTCAGGCCCACTCAACACCGGTGGTCTACACCGGCCTACGGGGGGCGCAGCCCGGTATAGGGCAACAGCACGGCGGCGCGACCACGGGACGGCCGGCTCACCCGACGACCAGCCACAGGACACAACGGTCACAGCCCGCCACTTGGCCGTGGGCGTCGACGTCCGCGCCGACGGCCGGGGCGCGCCGCGCGATTCCGAAGCGTTGAGGTGACGCGCCGGGCCCGGGCCGAGGCTGGTGGGGCATTGGGCGGGCGGGGGCTGGAGGCGGTGTTGCCGGCGGAGATGTGGTGGGTCTCGCGGGGGGACGGGACCGCAGGAGAACCGGGCAGGCAGCCCGGGCCGACTGTGTGTCGTCCCGGGCCGCCCGGTGGGGTTCACCGGTTCAGGGGTTCAGGGATTCAGGGGTTCACCACGCTCCAGCGCTCGGCCAGGATGTCGTTGCACGGGGCGAGGCGGACGGTGCCGCGGTCGGCGTCGGGTGCCAGCAGACAGAGGTGGTTGGCCTCGTTGCGGTAGCGGACGGTGCCGTCCGCGTAGCTCTCGGCCAGCCAGCGCTGGCCGGCCGCGTCGACGCCACGCGCGTCGTCGCACGTCCGCAGCATGGCATCGGTCTGCGAGGTGGCGTGCTCGTCGCCGACGCCCAGGCAGGAGTTGTTGCCGAACTCGCTCTTGAAGCGGACCAGGTTGTCGCCCTGGCTGATGCGCTGGATGTTCCAGCCGAAGTCCAGGCGCTCCTGGCGCAGCCAGTAGATCCACCACCATTTGGGCGGAGCGGGCGCGGTGCGGATGGCGGTCCCGGGAAAGGATCCGTTCAACATGCGACCGCCCATGAAGGCGGATTCCAGGCGGACGTTGCCGGTGGTCGTCGGCCAGTCCTTGGGCAGCGAGACAGGGTTCTCCCACCACCGCTGGGCGGCGTCCTCCGTGCACGGTGCCACGGTCACCTGCTTGTCGGAGGGGGTCAGGCACATCCCGGGGAAGGCCACGTTCTGCCAGCGTTGCGGACCCCCGCTGTCGTTGTTCCACGCGGGGTCGTCCTCCAGGTGGCTGATCGTCCACTGCGCCCGCGGATCTGCGCAGTCGCCGGCGACGACGCCGGAGGACGTGTCCCGGCGGACACCCGTCGGGGCGGCGATGCAGTCTCCCGTGCCGGAGTTTCGCAGGTAGTGGGTGAGGGCGTCGCCGTTGGTGTACATGCGCCAGGTCTGGGCGCTGCCGTAGAGGGCGGGACCGAGCCCGATCGAGCGGTTCTGGTTCTCCTGCAACTGATTGCCGTTGGGCGCGGCCAGCACGGTGGCGTAGGCATGTGACGGGCCGGTGGGCGCGACCGGCGGTGGTGTCCGCACGAAGTGCACGGCCACGTGGTCGGAGCCGGCACCGTCCGCACGGTTCGCGGTGAAGCCGGCGGGCAGACCGGCGCTCGTGACCGCGTAGTCCAGCTCGCTCGGGTGGTCGCCGTTGATGAACGTCGGCTGCCCCGTGCGCAGCAGCCTCTCGCCGGCGCTCAGATGCAGCGACTGGCGGGCCTCGGTGTCGTTGCGGTTGAGGATGTTCACGTTGTAGTCGCCGGCCAGGACCCAGTTCCGGCCGCGCTGGTCGCTCCTGGCCATGAAGTTGCGGACCTGGTCGAGCAGTCCGGGCCTGTCCTCGTTTCCGGTCACGTCCTCGCCGCGGGCGTGCGTGTTCCAGTACCAGGTGTTCCCGAACCGCAGACCGAGCAACGGGCGGGCGCGGTAGCGGTTGTTCGGGGCGTTCGGGTTCGGGTCGTAGTAGTTGTTCTCCAGGACGCGGACCTCCCTGGCCGGGGTGTCGGTGACCGTCGCCAGGTTCATCTGGCCGCCGTCCCACGTGTCCTCATTCGTCTCGCCGATCCTGCGGGGGTCGGTCTGCAGGAAGTACACGAAGCGGTTGGTACCGTTCGGACCGCCCGCCCAGGTCGAGAGCGTGTAGGAACTGGGCTGGGGGCTGCGGCTCGGAGTGAGCCGCAGCTCCCGGTAGTTGCTCCGGTGATCGTCCCGCGGCTGGGGCGGCCCGCTGCCGGCCTCCTGCAGCATCACCACCGGGTAGTTCGCGACCAGCGGGCTGACCTCCGAGGTCCACCTCGCGCCATTGTTCGAGCCGTGCATGTTGTACGTGGCGAACGGCGAACTGCCGTCAAGGTTGACCGCGTACGCAGGCGCAGCGGTCAACGGAACGGTCAGCAGGGCCGCCACCGCGCTCAGGACGGCGAGCACGGCGGTGGTCCACCGCCGCGACCGCAGTCGCGTCCTCGTGGTCCCCAGGGCCCCCAGGGTCTGCGGACGGTTGCCTCTACTCAACGATCAAGCCTCTCCCATCGGCCCCTGTGCCCGGCGGCGCAGGAGGACTGCCGAAGCCACCAACTCCCCGTGGCGGCTCCGCTGCCGTACCGGCAGCGGAGCGGGACCGATCCCTCCCCGGTCAGCTGTCGAGCGAGTGGTGCACGGACCGTCGAACAAGCGATCGCCAGCCCGTCGGACACAAGAGACGGAAGATCGAGCTCACGCGGTTCAGGACCCCATCGATATCCGGCCCCTCCCCCGCACCCAGTGCCCCGCCCGACCTTGGGGCGACTGGCCAGTACGAACGGAGTCATGGGGTTCGCACACATACTCGACCCGACCGTCCGGCACCACGACCCCGAACCGTCCCGGGAAGCCCCACTGGCCTGGCGATACACCGCGTCGGGCCGAACACCGAACAGCCGAGGCGACATTGTCCTTAAACGGGGTGCTGGGGAAGGAGGGTGATGGTGATGGGTCGAGGGAGGGTCCGGTCCCGACGACTTCCGGCGGCTCCCGGTGACTCCCGGCGCAAGCCCGCTGGACCCGCTGCACCGCATCGCCCTGGGGGCCTCAGCGTCGCCCAAAGGGCGCTACGACGAGAACGAGGAAAACCAGGAAGCCGGCCGCCGACTGGGCGCCTGGTACCAGAGTGACCGGATCCTCGGCTGGGAAGCCTCCGCTGTCACCATCTGCGACTGACACCTCAGAAGCGATGCTCCGGTGGCCCAAGAGCAGGGCCGTCGCGAAAGGTTGGAATTCCGACGTTCATCGCCCGTGGAGCAGCACGGACCATCCTCGGATCTCACCGCGGCCGGGGCTATCACGGGACCCTGATCACGCATTGAGACCGGTGTGTAGGGCTGCCGTCCGGGGGGGGCGGAGGGACGGTGCCGGTGCTGTCGGTGTACAGGCCGAGCATCGCGTCCCCGAGGCGGCCGACGAGTCGTTCCCCGAGCGTGGCTTCGTTCATCGGGGGACTGTTGGCCGAGGTCAGCGGCGCGTCGGCGGCTGTGGCGGCCGCGACCACGAGGTTCGCCAGTAGTTGCCGTCGCCGCACCGGATCACCGTCCTCCGAGCCGTACCCGCCTGTCTGGAGGCGGGGAGGCGGTGGCAGGCCCGATCGCGTGTCCGTGCCGAACGGCTGGCTGGCCGACTGGCTGAGGGGCAGGCCGAGCGCCTGGGCGGGATGCCGAGTGCGTCGGCAATGCGCCACAGCACCATTTCCGTCAGTGGTGACCCGGCCACCGGCGGGGCGTGTTGCAGCTGGGCCAGAGGGGCAAAGATGCTGTGAGCCAGTTGATCATCAACCTCGAAGAGAGCGGCAGAAACGTGGCAGATCGGCAGAGCGGCACGGTGAAGTTCTTCAACGACGAGAAGGGGTACGGGTTCATCACCCCTGATGGTGGAGGTGACGACCTATTCGTTCACTTCCGGGCCATCGAGGCGGACGGATTCAAGTCCCTCAAGGAGGGCCAGAGGGTGTCCTTCGTCGCTGCGCGGGGACAGAAGGGCATGCAGGCCGAACAGGTCCAGCCCGAATAGCCCTACCGCCTACGTGATCGCGCCTGCCGCACTCTGGTGCCGAGCAAGCGCGATCACGCTTTTCTGTCGATGGTTCGGCATCGCAGGAAGTGCTCGAACGTCGATCGGTCGCGGCGCTTCGGCGGCACCCTCTCCGGAGCCGGTGACGGTGACGGGGCTGGGGCTGGGGCTGGGGCTGGGGCTGGGGCTGGGGCACCGTAGCGGCGGAACCGGCAAGGTCGCCGCGACGCCTTGCCCTGCCAGAGCACGGCCAGGCGGGGAGGGGCCACCGTCAGCACTCCGCAGCCGTTCCGGAGCGGCATGCGCTGCTCACGCTGAGCGGGAGGAAGCTGCCGGGCGGGGCCGCGGCCTCACGATCCGGGCTCGCCCGCGGGCGCTTTCCCGGTCACTGGGAGCTGGGCCATGTGCCGATCGCTTCGGCCCCCTACGCTCCTGCCCTCATTCCGCGAGGCGAGGGGACGACGACATGAAACCGTACGCAGCAGCGGACATCGGCACCTGGGACCACACGGCGGACGTGGTGATCGCCGGGTACGGAGTGGCCGGCGCCGCGGCCGCCGTGGAGGCCGCACGGGCCGGCGCCGACGTCCTGGTACTGGAACGGGCCGGCGGCTGGGGCGGAGCCGCGGCCCTGGCAGGCGGCTTCATCTACCTCGGCGGAGGCACCGCGCTCCAGCGCGCCTGCGGGTTCGACGACTCGCCGGAGGAAATGGCCACGTTCCTCATGGCAGCGATGGGGCCGGGGGCCGACGCCGCGAAGATCTCCGCGTACAGCGAGGGCAGCGTCGCGCACTTCGACTGGCTGGTCGAGTGCGGCGTGCCCTTCAAGCCCGTCTTCTACGGCGAGCCCGCCTGGGAACCGGCCGGCGACGAGGGCCTGATGTACTCCGGCGGCGAGAACGCCCACCCGTTCGCCGAACTCGTCCGGCCGGCGCCGCGCGGCCACCTGCCGCAGATGGAGAACAAGCGCACCGGCGAGCGCGGCGGCGGCTACATGCTCATGAAGCCGCTGGTGGAGACCGCCGAGCGACTCGGCGTCAAGGCCCATTACGGCATGCGGATCGAGGGGTTGGTGACCGAGCGGGACGGCACGGTGTGCGGCGTGGTCGCCCGCAGCTACGGGGAGCGGGTCACCGTACGGGCGCGGCGCGGCGTCGTGCTCGCGACCGGCAGCTTCACCTACAACGAGGAGATGCTGGCGGCCCACGCCCCGCTGCTCCTGGACCGACCTGGCTCGGCAGTCGAGGAGCACGACGGCCTCGCCGTGCGGCTGGCCCAGGCGTTGGGCGCGGGGATCGCGCACATGGACGCCTGCGAGGTCGCCCTGCATATGGACCCGCAGTACCTGATCCGCGGGATCATGGTCAACGGTCGGGGGCAGCGGTTCATCAATGAGGACACCTATCCAGGACGGATCGGTCAGGCCGCCCTGTTCCAACAGGCCAACCAGACGTTCCTCGTCCTCGACGAGGAGGGGTTCGAGGAGGCCCACCGGGTCTCCCCCGCGCCGGAGATGCTGCAGCTGCGACCGTCGTGGGTGTGCGAGACAGCGGCCGAACTGGCCGCCGAGATGGGGCTGCCGCCCGGCGCCCTGGAGGCGACGCTGGAGGTGTACAACCGGCACGCCGCGGAGGGCCGCGACTCTCTTCTGCACAAGGCCGCCCGCTGGCTGCGGCCCCTGCGCGGCCCGCTGGGCGCCGTGGACCTGCGGGGCATGACGTCGGGCTTCGCCCTCGGCGGACTGACCACCGGCCCGGATGCCGAAGTGCTGCATGTGGACGGCGAGCCGATCCCCGGACTGTTCGCGGCGGGCCGGGCGACGGCGGGCATCGCCGCCTGGGGGTACGCGAGCGGCGCGTCGCTCGGTGACGGCAGCTTCTTCGGCCGCAGGGCCGGCCGGCGTGCGGCGCTGAACCGCTGACCGTGGGTGTGGGTGTGGGTGTGGGTGGGCCGCAGGTCGGGCCCATCCACGCTGCCGGCTTGGCGTTGCCGGGCCAGATCGACGGCCGGATCGGCGGGCGGATCGGCGGGTGAGTCCGGGTCCACGGCACGCGCCACGGCAGGGGCCTGATGCACACCCGTGGCGCGTACGGAGGCAAGGGGCGGGGCGGGGCGGGGTGGATACTCGTCAGGCCGCGCGGGCAAGCGGGTCCACGGGCGGGCCGGCGTACGGGCCCGGCGACGGCCGGCGACGGCGAAGCAGCAGAGCACGGCCGACAGACACGTTTTTCCCCTCAGGGCCGGCCGCTGAGCAACTGTTGAAAGCTGTGGACCAGTAGCCGTTCACCATGACTCATGTGCCAGGTGGACAAGCCCTTCGATGGCGACCAGCTGTGCCCGCAGGGCGGGGTTGGGGGCTGGAGTGGTCGTCAGCAGCACCTGAACCGTCGGATGCTCGGTGACGTAGAGGTCGTCTTCACCGTCATCACCGGGAATCGGGTTGGGCTGTATCTCGATCTCACCGTCGGGTAGTAGCTGTCGCGCTCGGTGAAGAACAGCCCGAGGCTGCTGCCGGCGAGGCGAACGAGCTCGCTGGCAGTGTGGCTGCTGGTGCCGTAGATGTTGTAGTCGGTCATGGTGCACCAGACCTTATGCCGCGAAGGTCCGGGTGCGTTCGACCAAGGGGCCACGTCCGAAGCGGGCTCCGGCCCGGACGAGGGCAACGAGATGGGGTGCGTTCACGGCTCGCCACCGGCTCCGGGCGGACTCGACCAACTTGACGACGATCACCAAGGCCGCCGCTCGGGAACCGGCCCCTTCGTGACCTTCGTTCGCAGCCTCACCGTCGGGCGCCGCGCGACGGCATTCTGGTCGTCGCGCGCCAGTCGTCGCGAGACCACCTTGACGGCCAGTGGTCACGAAGCTGGACGGGTGGGTTTCCAACACCAGGTTCGCCGCGACAAGCTCGTCCTGGAGCGGCGTGCCGTGCTCACCGGGCGTGGCCGCTCCGGAGCCCACCAACGGTGGATCAGGTCTGCGGCGTGCCGTCGTCCGCCGCCAGGCGGGTGAGCCACTCGCGCAGCAGGCACTGCTCGGCGTCGCTCAGGAGGTCGGGATTGTCGGGGAGGGCTGCGCGCAGCGCGCGGGCCGCTGGGGCCGGGCCGGACTCCGCGGCGGGCAGCGTCGGTTCGGCGCGGGTTACGGCGGCGACCATGGACTCGCGAAGGACATTCAGGAGCTCCGGATTGCGGCGTTCTGCTGGGGTGGCGTGCCAGGTGGTGACCCCGCCTTGGCCGGTGGCCTGGATGATCTGGGCGGCCAGTTCCTCGTCGACCCGCAGCCATCCCGCGGCCGCCAGCCGGCGCACCCGGCCGCGGAGGATCTCCAGACCCGCGCGGTGTGCCGCGTCCGACGCCGAGCCGGTGGCCCTGTTCATCACGGCGAACAGTTCGGGGCGCGAGACCCCGAACTCCACCACCATGTCCCAGCCGCGGCGCAGTTCCTCCACCGGATCCTCCGGCGCGGGGTCGAGCTGCGCGCGCTTGCTCTCCAGGAATTGCGCATAGCCGTGCTCGGCGACCGCTTCCAGCAGCCCGTCCTTGTCGCCGAAGTGGCGGTAGATGGCCGGCGGTTGCATGCCGGCCGCGGCGGCGACCGCGCGGGTGCTCACCGCGTGGGGACCGCCGCTCTCCAGCAGTTCGATGGCCGCCTCGATGATGCGCCGGCGGGGGCTGTCGGTGGTGTCACGGAGAGGCATGTATCGATGATATCGGATGCTCGCTTCCATCGTTAGTTTCGGTGTTATCGTTGAAATGATTCCACCGGAAACACTGTCTGGAGAACCCCGTGATCATCGTGACCGGAGCCACCGGAAACCTCGGCCGCCGCACCGTCGAGCGCCTCCTGGAGCGCCTGCCCGCCGACCGCGTGGGCGTCAGCGTCCGCGACCCCCGCAAGGCCCAGGACCTCGCCGACCGCGGCGTCCGCGTCCGTCAGGGCAGCTTCGACGACCCCGCCTCACTCGTCCACGCCTTCAAGGGCGCCGAGCAGTTGCTGCTCGTCTCCCTCGACCGCACGGGCGAGGAGTGCGTCACCGGCCACCGCACCGCGATCGACGCCGCCGTGCAGGCCGGAGTCGGCCGCATCCTGTACACCAGCCAGACGGGTGCCGCCCACGACTCCCGCTTCCAGGCATGCCGTGACCACGCCCAGACGGAGGACCTGCTGCGCGCCACCGGTCTGCCCTGGACTGCGCTGCGCAACGGCTTCTACACCGCCAGCGCCCTGCAGTTCCTGGAGTCCGCCCGCCACACCGGCGACATCGCCCTCCCCGCCGACGGCCCCGTCGCCTGGACCGGCCACGACGAACTCGCCGAGGCCACCGCGGCGATCCTCACCGACGAGGGCCGCTTCGAGGGGCCCACCCCGCCGCTCACCGGCCCGGCAGCGCTCGACTTCGACGCCGTCGCCGAGATAGCGGCCCAGGCCACCGGGCGGCCCTTCACCCGCACCGTCGTCCCCGGCGACGCCTTCCGCGAGCAGGCCCTCGCGCACGGCGCCCCCGCCCCGATCGCCGACCTGATGCTGAGCATCTTCGCGGCGGCACGCAATGGTGAATTCGCCACCGTCGACCCGACCCTGGCCGAATTGATCGGTCGCGAGCCCGCCACCTTCCGCACCTTGCTGGAGCACGCCTGGGCCGAATAGACCTCGTGGGGCACCGTGCGCGACAAGCCCGTGGGGCACGGTGCGCGGCTAGCGGACCTGGCGGAGCCGGATGGCCGGATCTGGACAGCACCGGCCAGCGGCGTGGAGGCCCGCGACACGGTGCGCACCACCCCGGCGGAACCATGCCCCCGTGTTGCGTCCGGCCAGGCGCTCCCAGCGCCTGGCCGGCCCGCATCCGCGGCCGCGGCAGTCTCGAAGTGGATCGCCAGCCGCGCGCCGGACCCTCTGCGGCCAGCACCGGCCGCAGACAGTTCTGACTCGACCAGCAGCGCAACAGCCTCTCCATCACCAAGCGCCGCGGCAGGGCAGCAGGGGTGTGCGTGAGCGTGCGGTGGGGAGGCATTCGAACAGCGGCTCGCGACCGCGCGGGCCCGGCCGAAGGAATGCAACCATGCGCCGCTACCGCAACTACTGGGCCTACAGCGCCGGCCTCGCTCTCGCCTGGGCGTTGGTCTTCACTCTGACCGGCGCGCTGCACGGCGGGGCGGCAGCCCAGCACCTGCTGCCCGTGTTCGGCGGCTTCTGCATCGGCTGGACGAGCACGACGATCGCCCGCTACTTCTACCCACCACCACGCCGCTGGACGCCGCCGCGACAGACCCCGGGACCTCGGACAGGCCAATGACCGCCGGGACGGGCCGTGTGGAAGCGTGCCGAGGTCCGTCCGCAAGGCGCATCAGTCGTGGCCGTGTCGGCCGGCTTCGTACGAGCCGAGGGCAGCGGTGATCACGTCCAGGGCAGGTCGGGGTGCACGGCCGAGAAGCTCGGTCAGGTGACTTTCGGTGCTGTTCAGGAAGCCGGCCGCGATGTTGGCGTATGCGGAGACGACCATCGGAATCTGCCAGTCGGGCACACCTGATGTGCGCAGCTCCGAGCGCAGTTCGGATAGTGCGATGGGCTCGTAGGCGATCTGCTGTCCGGTTGCCGCTGCTACCGCGCGGGCGATGTCAGCTCCGCCGAGAGCGGTGTCCCCGACGAGTTCGTAGATCTTGTTCCGGTGGACGGCGGGGCGATCCAGGGTGACGGCTGCGGCTGCCGCGAGGTCCTCCCGGGCCACCGACGCCAGCTTGCCCGCGCCCTGAGGGCCGGTCAGCCGTCCCGTGGCCGCCGCGTGCCGGGCATCCGGAATGCTCAATTCTGCGTAGAGGCCGTTGCGCAGAACGGTCCAGTACGCACGACCGGCCATCAGCCGGCGCTCCGTCCAACGGTGCGCGAGCGCAGTGGCGAGGTGATCTCCGCTGCCGGTCAGGCTCGTGTAGACGATGTGGCCCACCCCCGCCCGCTCCGCGGCCTCGATCGCGGCCTGGTGACGGGCTATGACCTCGTCGTCCTCGCCGTAGCCGGCCGAGACCAGCAGCACGACGTGAGCGCCTGCGAAGCCCTTCGCGAGGGTGCTCGGATCGTCGAAGTCGATCCGGCGGACGGGCACCTCGGCCTGGACCAGCTCCGGTGTGCGACTCGCGGCCACGACGTCTGCGCGCCGGGAGATCCGTTGCAGCACCAGGCCGCCCAGACTGCCTGCTGCCCCAGTGACGAGGATCATGCCGTGCCCCCTATGGTTCGATGCGTCACGGCGATGGTGCGGCCCGAGCGCCCTGCCAACAAGGAGGCACTTCCATGTCGGTCAGGCACACCGCAGTAACCACCGCACCCGTACTGCCCGCCGGTGACGAGGAGTTGGTGTGCGACATCCGGGAAGTGGTGCAGCGCATCGGCGACCGGTGGTCGGTCCTGGTGATCGTCGAACTCGCCCAAGGCGTACGGCGTTTCCGGCAGCTCCAGCGGGCCGTGCCCGGCATTTCCCAGCGCATGCTCACCCTGACCCTGCGCCGCCTGGAACGCGACGCCTTGGTCGACCGAACCGTCTACCCGACCGTCCCCGCCCAGGTCGAGTACGAGCTGACCGACACCGGCCACAGCCTGACCTTCGTACTCAAGATGCTTGCCGACTGGGGCGCAGAGCACCGCGATACAGTCATGGAATCCCGTGCCAGATGGGACGCGAAGCGTCCTGACGCCGACGTCCACCACGACGGCGGGTGACTTGCCCCTCCCCCGCCCTTCCTGTCCCTCCTGCGTAGCGTCTCGTGGGCGGCAACGACCTTGCTGCGCCCCGCCGTCAGCGCTCCGGCCAGGTGCGGTATGCCGACCACGGTGCGCCGGGGGGGGCGACAGCAGCCCGTCCTCTTGGAACAGGCGCGGCACCAACGCAGACTGACCGCCACACGCACGGAGCACGGCATGGGCAGCATTTCGGGTTGATTCGGTCGGGGGGGGGAACGGGGGCGGCATGGACGAACGCAGAGGTAGTACGGCGGCGGAGGTGGCACGGCGGCGAGCGCGGCCGCCGCGAGTTCGGAACACGTGGCCCGGTTGTGGACTGCGGCAGCGATCGCCGCCGACGGCCGCACCCATGTCACCGAGGTGATCGACTACGACTTCGGGAACGCGCGGCGGCACGGCATCTTCCGCGACGTCCCGGACCTCGCCGCCGAGGCGGAGGTGAGCGTCACGACGGGCGGGAAGCGGATCCCGTCCGTCGTCGAGCCCAGCGAGGAGGACAGCGGCGCGTCCCGCATCCGTATCGGCGACGCCGACCACACCGTCACCGGCCTGCACCGCTACCGCATCCAGTACCAACTGAACGACATCGCCCCTGCCGGGAGGCTCGCGTGGAACGCGGTCGGCACCGGGTGGCAGGTCCCGCTCGACCGCGTCGAGATCCACGCGACCGGCCCCTTCACCTTCGACGGCATCCGCTGCGCCGCCGGCGCACGCGGCTCCCAAGGCCCCTGCCCCGTCAGCCAACTTCAGCCGGGTCACCTCACGCTCACCATCGACGGCCTCGCGGCCGGCCATGGCGCGACCCTCTACGCCACGTCCGCAGGCCGACTCGCCACCACTCCACCGCCCCCAGCACAGCCCGCCGGGCCGCTCCCCACCGTCCACCGGCCCGATGCGCTGCGCGTGGGACTGCTCACGGCCGGCGTCTTCCTCGCCGCCGCCCTGCTGGCAGGATGGCTGGTACGCCTGGCCACTCGCGAGGTGATCGGCGCCGACGCGCAACCAGGCACCGTTGCGGGACCGGCGGGCGCGGTGCGTCGCATCGACGTCACCCGGCTCCCTTCCCTCGCCACTGAGACCTCCTCCCCGCCTGACGAACTGACTCCAGCGCAGGGCGGCGTCCTGCTCGCCGGCGAGATCCGGAACCGACACCGGGCCGCCTGGCTGCTGAGCGCCGCGAACGACGGCTACCTGGTCGTGGACGACAGCGAATCGCCAGCTGTCTTGACGCGACCTTCCCGGGAGCAGGTCCCGCGCTCCGACCGCGCCGTCCGGGAGGTGCTGGACCAGGCATTCGCCGGCCGTGACGCGCTGGTGCTCGGCGGCCGCTACGACAGGCGCTTCGCCAAGGCCTGGAGCAGAATCGGCGACCAACTGGCCCGGTGGCGACACGACAGCGGCAGTGTGTGGGACAACAGAGCCCACCACGCAGAAAGCGCATCGGGCGGACCGGCACCGTCGGTTTCCTGGTGGCCCTGGTCGCCCTGGTCATCGCCGGAGTTGCCGCAGGCCGCTCGACCACCAGCTGGCCAGTACTGCTCCACCTCGCCGCTGCCGCTGCCACTGCCACTGCCGTCGCGGGAGCGGGGGCGGGGCTGTTCGCCCACCGGGACGAAGTGCCTGTGCTCACTGCCCAGGGCACGGCCCTGTGGCTCCGGATCGAGAGCTTCCGCCGCCATCTGACCGGCGCCGGGGCACAGAACGTGGAGGCGGCGGCCGACGCGGGCACCCTGGACCACTACACCGCGTGGGCGGTGGCGCTCGGCGTAGCCGACCGTTGGAGTCGCGCGGTGTCCGCATCGACGACTCCCCCACCCGCCCCGACCAGTCAACGGGCCCCACGGGCGTCACTGTTCAGCCCGCTCATGGCCCTCGCGATCCTCAACGCCGTCTCCTCCAGCACCAGGCAACCGGCCCCCAGTGACTCAGCCGGCTCCGCCCCCGGCCCCAGTTCCGGTCCCGGCACCGACAGCAGCTACTCCGTCGGCGGAGGGGAGGGCGGAGGAGGCGGAGGCTCCTGGTGAACCTCCACGGCTGTCGGGGCGTCGACGGGGCGTGCCCGGGCACGACGGCGACAGAGCGCACCGCGATGTCACATCTCGCCGCCCCCCACCGTCCCCTATGCGTAGGCCAGGCAGCGCCGCCCGCCGGAGGACGGCGCCCCGGAACGTCTCGTCCCAGGAGTACACAGTGAAGATCGTCCCGCATACACGACCCGCGCTGCAGGTCGTGGTCCTCGGCGGCGGCTATGCAGGCATGATGGCCGCGCTCCGCCTCGCCCCGTACGCGCGGGTCACCCTTGTCGATCCCAGCGATCGCTTCACCGAACGCGTCCGGATGCACGAACTCGCCGCCGGCCGCCCCGATGTGACCCACTCCCGTGCCCGGCTGCTGCACGGCACCGGCATCGAGCACCTGGCCGCCCGCGCCACCACCCTCGACCCCGATGCCCGCGCCGTTCACACCGACACCGGCCGCACCCTGCGCTACGACCGCCTCGTCTACGCCCTCGGCAGCCACACCACCCCGGGAGGAGAGCCCGGCGAACGCCTCTACACCGCCGAGACCGCAGACGCGCTCCACGCGCGGCTGTGCCGGCGGCCCGGCACGCTGGCAGTAGTCGGCGGCGGCCTCACCGGTATCGAGATGGCCGCCGAGATCGCCGAGGCGCACCCCGGCTGGAAGGTCCGGTTGCTCACCGGCGCAACGCTCGGCCCCGGTCTGTCCGACCGCGGCCGGGCCCATGTCCGTACCGCCCTGGACCGCCTGCGGGTGACGGTCGTAGAGGGCCACCGGGTCGCCGGGGCGGACGCCGTGGACGCGGACGCGGTCCTGTGGACGGCCGCGATGACCGCCACCGGCGGCCTCGCCCGGGACGCCGGATTGGACACCGACCCGGCCACCGGCCGCATCCGGGTGGACGCCGCGCTACGGTCGGTCAGCCACCTCGACATCTACGCCGCGGGCGACGCGGCCGCGGCCCGCGCCCGCCGCGCCGGCGCCCTGCGGATGGCCTGCGCCGCCGCCCTTCCCACCGGAGCCCACGCCGCGGCCGCCATCGCCGCCGAAACACGGGGCACCGCGCCGCGCCCGCTGGCCTTCTCGTTCCTCATCCAGTGCGTCAGCCTGGGGCGGAAGGACGGCCTCGTGCAGAAAGTACGGGCCGACGACAGCCCGCGCGAAGCCGTACTGACCGGACGTCCGGCGGCCCACTTCAAGGAGCGCATCATCCGCTTCACCCTCACCTTCCTACGACTGGCCGCCCACCGGCCCGGCGCACTGCGCCTCGTCCCCTGGATCGGCTGACCAGGCGAGCGGCACGCGGTGCGCTCGGCCCGTCCCGCACTGGCGCCGGCGTCCGCTACGGCGAGAGCGAGCGCCAGAGCCGCGCGCTATGCCGGACCCACCGAACGCGGCCGGCACGCCGAGGGGCGGACCTGGTGGGCGTCGCGGTGGGCGGCTGTCGCGGAGGGGGGAGGAGTTCGAGCCGAGGAGGTCTTGCATGGTGCCACCTGGGGTTTTCTGGCACTCGTACTGGCCGGTAACACTGGGTCGTGCAAGCACACTCGAACCCTGCCTGCCCCGCACCCGTGTCGTAGACGGCCGTCGACCAGCACCAACGCCTCCTCCGGATGCGAAGCCAGGTCGGATTCCGACGACTGATCCTCCCGGCCTTGCCGCGGTCACTGACCCCGCGTTCCCGGCCGGGAGGTCTGGTTTCGTAGGCGAGTTTCGCGAACACCTCGGTGCTTGCTTCAGGACTCTGGTCGTGCTGTGCACGACGAGGGGGCCGGGTGCTGCCGAAGCCCAAGGTCGATCAGAGGGAGTTCGGCCGGCCGGAGCGGGCCTTCGGCGGCTTCTGGTCCAGGCAGGAGAAGTTGATGGCGGCGTGAACCACGAGCGCCACTGGCAAAGCCAGGAGAAGGTTCCACGACACCGCGCCGACCGCAGCCAAGAGGCAGATGACGGGGAGGACGAGGAGCGTGGGGACCGTTGAGGTCAGGGCGATGCGCAAACGGGTTCGGCGATTCATGACCAGACTCCTTGAGCACATGGAAGTGACGGGGTGAACACAGCAGGGGCAGGTCAGGTGGGCCTGTGGCGAGCGCGGTCCAGGTACTCGGCCAGCTCTCGCCAGTCGTCGGCTGGAGCGTCGGGGTCTCCCGACATGGCGGCCGGTTCGTCGTGCCAAGCAGCCCTCACTCCGGCGGAGATGCCGGCATCGTGGCCGGTGAACAACGCGCCCAGCTCATCCATGCGGGCCACCAGCTGCCGAACCTTCTGATCCGTGGCAGGAGTTCCAGCCGCACGGAGTCGTTCGGCTCTCCGGTACAGCTCGGGCCACTCGACTTCGAGCAGGTAATGCATCGCGGGTCCCAGGGCGGCGGCACGAGTCTGTAGGACCTGCATCTCGGCGGCATCCAGGTGGCGGCGCAGCGTGTGCTCGCCCTCCGGGCCGGTGCCGCCGATCGCCCGCAGCGCGTCGAGCAGAGCCGTGGCCGTCGGAGCCTGGTCGGTCGACAGTTCCTCACCGAGTCGCACGAGCCGCTCGCGCAGGACGCCGAGCGCGACGATGGACGCCTCCACGCTCGCCAAGTGGTCCCGGACCAGCCGTGTCGGGTCGACACCCGCATCGAGACAGACGGCGATGGTGTCCAGCGCCAGCCCCAGACTTCGCAGCGCCAGTACCTGATAGAGGCGAGCGAGGTCGTCCTCGGTGTACTCCCTGTGTCCTCCCGTGGTGCGCTGTGAGGGGCTGAGCAGGCCGATGGTGTCCCAGTGGTGCAGCGTGCGCACGGTCAGCCCGCTGGCCTCCGCCAGCCGGCCTACTTTCCAGGTTGCAGAATTGGTCATGGAGCCACCATGCATCCTCACACCGCGTGAGGTTCAAGTCATGACGGCAACCCTGCCTCCACAACTCCCCCCAGGCAGTCTTCCGGGGTGCGAAGGCGGGGCGGCGGAAGCCGGCGAGCGGCATCCGGCCGGACGGCCGGACGGCCGGCCGCGAAAGCCTTGCGGCGAGCCACGGCTGTGCGTCACCGTAAGCCAACTCGCCTTCCAGTGACGCTGGTTGATGTCAGTCGTCGTCGCTTCGGTGGGTGCCGCTGCCTGGCTTGGTGATGTTCTCCGGCTCCTCGTCTTCCTCATTGCCCTTGTGCCTGTCGCTCATGCAAGCCCCCTCAGTTTCAGTGGATGGTCGGCCGGCATCACGGCCTCGCCTGGGTTCCGTCGGTACGCGGTCTGGCAGCCCGAGGCGCACACCCACCACGTGCCGGCCGCTACATGTGGTGATGCCTGGTTCAGCACCATGACTTTGTCGCAGGCAGGGCAAGCCGGAGTCATGCCGGTGCAACAGGACGCCACCCTTGCAGCCGGCTTGCCGCACGTGGAACAAGCAGTCACCTTTCCCCACCTCACATCTCGTTGTCCACCGCCACCAGACGGGAAGACGCCCCCAGCTCCAACGACTGGCCAGGCCCCGTCTCCCCCAGTGGCCTGTAGTGCTTAACGAGCGCACCGGCCCGAGGTCATCGGCGACGGTCGCTTGCCTTCGAGCCGCTCGCCTTCGAGTCGCTCACCGCCTCGCGGCGCGCCGACACACCCCGCCCGCCCCTGGGGTGACCCCAGATACGCGCCAAGAGGGCGATGGGCGACTGAAGCCCGGGCCGGCAGCCGAAGCACTCGGGCGCGGCTCTCGCCTCCCTCCGGAAGCGACACCGAGTGTTGCGAGCGGAGCCCGTCGATCACAGTCGTAATGATTATGCTTACGACTGTGGGTTCGTGGGTGCGCTGCGGGTGCTGAGGCCGGGCGGCGCCCGGAGTGCCGGACCGTACGCCGGCCCGCCGCGGCCCGCGTACTGCCGGGGCCCGCGAACACGGCGATCGGGAGAGGGGCGGACATGGCCGCGCACGGATACTTCGCACTGGACGCTTCGGCCCGATGGCGGTTCATGACGCCTGAGGGAGATCCGTTCCTGTCCATCGGCATCGTCCACGCGGACGACACGAATCTGCGGTACCCGCACAACGTCGGCCTGTTCGCCGAGCGTTACGGGTCCTCGCGCCGGCGTTGGTTGCGTGAGGGCCTGGTACCGGAGCTTTCGGCGTGGGGGTTCAACACGCTGGGGTGGAGCGCGGAGTACGTCAGCGGCAGCGGGCTGTCGGCCACGCACGACGTGGTCGACCTCGGTCACTCGGAGGGCCTGCCCGACAACGAGGCGGCCGGGGCCGGGCTGCCCTACACGTTGTCCCTGCGAGTGGCCGAGATCGAGCACTGGAACGGTCACCCGGCCTACCGCGACCCTCGGTCCGAGGCGTTCGCGCAGTGGTGCGACCACCTGGCCCGGACCCGGTGCCGACCACAGGATCCGAACCTGATCGGCTACTTCCTCGTCGACGCGCCGGCGTGGGCGCGGCACCCGACCGGCGCGGGCTACCCACGGAGCGAGCTCGGGGAGATCGCGGAGGCCTACTACCGGGTCGCGGCCCAGGCCATCCGCCGCCACGACCCGAACCACCTGGTCCTCGGCGACCGCTACGGGACGCGGGCGGGGATCCCGGAACCGGTGCTGGACGCGGCCGCGGCCCACGTGGACGTGCTGAGCCTGCAGAGCTTCCCGGCCGTCGACCAGGCGGCGATCGACGCCGTCGCCGACCGGTTCGACGGGTGGCACAGGCGCACGGGGTTGCCGATCCTCGTGGCGGATACCGGCAATTGGTGTCCGACGGTCATGAGCCCGTCGCGGGCCGGGTCGGCGCGCGACCAGGCCGAGCGCGGCGAGGGCTACCGGATGATCGCCGACACGTTCGCAGCCCGACCGTGGTGTCTGGGCTGGCACTGGTGCAGCTGGTTGGAGAACCCGCACCGCGGCTTCGGGCTCAAGGACCCGTGGGACGAGCCGTATACCGACCTGGTGCGAGTCGCCGAGGAGACCAACCGGCGCTGGAGGGACGCGCTCGCGAACGGCGCCTGACGTACGGCGCGCGGGGCCGCGGGGTGCCCCGCGCCGTCGCCGATGGCGCGCCCTCGATGCCGGTCCGTTGGATTCCCGTGGCGGCCGTTGGTGGTGGTTCAGACCTGGTTGTTCCACATGCGGAACATGGTGCAGGTGGCGTTCTCGTCGAACGTCACCGTCCAGAGGTTGGCGCAGGTGCCCAGTTCTTCGTAGCGGCCGGTGCCCTCGATCGCGGCGGTGTCGCCGTTGACGGTGAGGACGGACCACGCGAATACCCAACCGCCCTCCTGCCATGGTGCGCGATCGAGCCAGCCGTCGACGATCTCCTCGCGGCCGACCCAGTCGGTCTCGTAAGGCCATTCGTGATATTCGGCGTGCGGGGTGAAGAGAGCGGCGATGTCCTTCCTGCTGTTGGTGGCCCAGGCTCGCACGTAGCCTTCGACCCAGTCGCGTACCTGCTGTTCGCTCACCATCGGTGCTGCCGTTCCGTGACGCGGGTGCGTGTTCTCATCCTTGGGCCGTAGGTCGGACGACGAGTTCGTTGACGTCCACGTCGGCGGGCTGGTCGATGGCGTAGCGGACCGCTTCGCCGATCGCGGTGGCGGGGATCGCGATGCCCATCTGCTCCCGCACCGCGTCCCTGACCCCGCTGTCGCCGATGGACCCGGTCAGCTCGCTTCGGGTCAGGCCCGGACTGACCACGGTGACCCGCAATTCCCGGCTCTCCTGGCGCAGGCCCTCGGACAGGGCGCGTACGGCGTGCTTGGTGGCGCTGTAGACGGCCGCGGTCGGATCGACCCTCAGTCCCGAGACCGAGGAGATGTTCACGATGTGCCCGCGGCGCTGGTGCCGCATGATCGGCAGGACGGCGGCGATGCCGTGCAGGACCCCGCGCAGGTTCACGTCGATCATGTGGTTCCACTCGTCGACCCTGAGCGCATCCAGGCGCGACAACGGCATGACGACGGCGTTGTTGACCAGGACGTCGATGCGCCCGTAGCGGTCGCGGGCGGCTGCGACGAAGGACCGGACACCGGCCGGGTCGGTCACGTCCAGTCCGAGCGGGAAGGCGCTGCCTCCCCGGGCCTCGATGTCCTCGGCGAGGGCGGCGAGGCGGTCGGTGCGCCGTGCCCCGAGAACCACGTGGTGGCCGGCGGCGGCGAGCGTTCGGGCGGTGGCCTCGCCGATGCCGCTGCTGGCCCCGGTGATCAGGACCGCCTTCCTCCGGTCAGGTCGTCGACACCCTCGCGCGGGCCCCGCGACTGGAGGCCGACGCCTGCTGGCACACCTATCGCCTGGCCGGGCTCGTGCCGGGACACCACGCCCCCTCCCCCGGCGAGGAACGGGTCGCGGCGGAACTGCTACAGCTGATGGACGCCTTCCCCACGGCGGTGGCCTACGTCGTGAACCGGCGCCTGGACGTCCTCGCCTCGAACGCGCTCGCCGACGCCCTGCTCTCCCCGCTCACGGACTCGCGGAGCATGGTCAGGTCCCTGTTCTTGGACCCCGCGGCCCGCGAACTGTTCGCCGACTGGCACACACCGTGGCCCGGGACACCGTCGCCACGCTGCGGCTGGCCCAGGGCCACGAGCGCAACGGCCCGCGCATGCGCGCCCTGGTCGACGGACTGCTCGCGCGGAGCGAGGAGTTCGCGGTGCTCTGGAGCCGTCAGGACGTCAGCCGCCTGGGCAGCAAGACCAAGTCCTTCCACCACCCGCGGGCCGGACGGCTGACACTCGCCTACCAGACGTTCGAGGTCCAGAACGCTCCCGGCCAGTGCCTCCTGGTCGGCACCGCCGAGCCGGCAAGCCCCGACGCCCGCCGCCTGGCCTCGCTCGCTGCCGACCGCACCGCAGGCGACCGGAGCGGCACGACCGACCGGCGGTGACGAAGACCGCCGAGGTCTGCCGCGCTCACCCTCGACCGGGGCCTCCGCTCGGGGCCTCCAGTCGGGGCCTTCGCTCTGGGAGTCAGTTCAGGCACTCGCCGCGCGACAGTCATAACTGTTATGGTTACAACACGATCGGAGGTGATGGACGGAATGGGAGCCAACAGCCGGGTGACCGTCGCTGCGCACGCCCTGACCTGGATCGGGCTGTATCAGCGCCGCGGCCACGAGGTCGCCACCTCCGAGCAGATCGCGACGAGCGTCAACACCAACCCCGTAGTGGTCCGGCGCCTGCTGGCCCAGCTGCGCAAGGCCGGCCTGGTCGACTCGCGAAGAGGCGCCGGCGCCGGCTGGGCGCTGTCGCGGGACTTGCCGACGATCACCCTGCTCGATGTCTACGAGGCAGTGGAGCCGGGGCCGATCTTCGCCCTGCACCCCGCCACCCCCGACCCCGAGCGCGTCGTGGGCCACGGCATCGCACCGGTGCTGGGCGTCGCCTACGACGGGGTCGAGACCGCCCTTCGCGCAGAGCTGGCAAGAACAACTCTGGAGGACGTACTGCGCGAACTACTACAGCAAGCCCCCTAGCTTCGACTGCGGTCCCCATCGGACCGCGACAGCAGGGCGCCTTTTGCGCTCCTTAATGTAACCACAATAGTTACGTCAACCATTCGGAGAACGTCATGGGACAGCTGGACAACAAGACCGCCCTCGTAACCGGGGCCTCCACCGGCATCGGCCTGGCCATCGCCCGCCGGTTCGCTGCCGAGGGAGCCACCGTCTACCTCACCGGCCGCCGCAAGGCCGAACTGGACAACGCCGTCGAACAGGTCGGCGGCCGCGCGATCGGCATCCGGAGCGACGTTTCACAACTCGACGACCTCGACCGGCTCTTCGCCGAGATCACCGAGCGCAGCGGTCAACTCGACATCATCGTCGCCAACGCCGGCGTCGGCGACTTCGGTCCGCTCGGCACGATCACCGAGGAGGAGTACGACCGCACCACCTCCATCAACCTCAAGGGCACGGTCTTCACTGTCCAAAAGGCACTTCCGCTGTTGTCGGCCGGCGCCTCGGTGATCGTGCTCTCCTCCAGCGCGGCCCTGCGCGGTGTCCCGGGCCTGGGCATCTACGCCGCCACCAAGGCCGCGATCCGCAGCCTCGCCCGCACCTGGGCCGCCGAACTCGCCGGCCGCGGCATCCGAGTCAACGCCCTCACCCCCGGTCCCGTCACCACCCCCGGTGCCGACGAACTGCGGGCCGCGCTCCCGCAAGACGACCAGGCCGCCGAGCCCGCCGCACCGACCCCACTCGGCCGGGACGGCCGTCCCGACGAGGTCGCCGCCACCGCCCTCTACCTGGCCGGGGACCAGAGCTCCTTCACCACCGGCGCGGAACTGTACGTCGACGGCGGCACCACCCAGCTCTAGTCACACGGCTCGCCCTCGGCGCAATCCCGCGCCGAGGGCGCCTCGTTGACGCCTACTCGGCGCCGCACTCACATCGGCTCCGCCCTTCAGACCCCCGCGTCCCACCTTCCGGTCGGGCACCGTCCGAGGGGCTCGGCCGCTGCGGGCTACGGACCGCGGGCCAGGCCGTGTCCAATGGGTCAGTCGTCAGACCGTCCCCGTTGTCCATGGCGCAGGGTTGTGTGGCGGAAGGCGTTGAGGTCGGCGTCTGCGCAGGCAGCGGCAGTTGCGGCGAGAGTTGTACGCCCGGTCTCCGTCGACGTGATCCGGGTGGGTTGGCGGGTATCGGACAGCGCCCAGCCGACCGGCCCCCTTGGAACCGATCATCCAGGGCACCTGAAGGCGCCCTACCGGCGGACCGCCGAGATCAGTCCGCCGGGTCGCTCCTCGCGCTGCGGCGGGGTGTTGATCGGGCGGCCGTAGGCGGCGGCGCGCTCGCGCAGGGTGTGGCTGTCGGCCTCCCAACCGTGCCCGGCCAGCCAGTCCACCGGGTCGTCGGGCATCTCCGAGACCCACATGGACGCCGCCGATCCCGGCGCGGCGTCCGCGCCGAAGCGCTCGATCGCGCCGCGCGAACCCAACGTCAGCCCCATCCGGCTGCCTGGCGCCGACTGCGCGCTGATCCGGGCCAGCAGCAGTTCCACCGCGTCCTCGGGCAGATAGATCAGCAGTCCTTCGGCGATCCACACGGTCGGCGCCGCCGGGTCGTGCCCCGCGGCGGCCAGCGCGCCCGGCCAGTCGTCACGCAGATCCACCGCGACGGTGATCCGCTCGCAGCGTGCGACGGCCCGCTCCTGGCGCAGCACCGAAGCCTTGAAGTCCAGTGGGGCGGCGGTGTCGACCTCGAACAGCCGGGTGCCCTCGGGCCAGTCCATCCGGAAGGCCCGGCTGTCCATGCCGGCGCCGAGCAGTACGACCTGCCGGACCCCGGACGCGGATGCCTCCTGCAACAGGTCGTCGAGGAACTTCGTCCGGATGACGATGGAGAACGACACGGCCAGCCGGCGGCGTCGCGCGGCCTCGTCATCGGGCCGCGGCGGCGGGGAGGGCCACAGGCCGCCGGCAGCGGCGAAGGCCTGTGCCAGTGGGTCGCGGAACAGCGCGTCCTCCCGCTCGGTTTCCAGCGCCCGCACCCTGGCCACCCCCACCGCCGTGGCCCACACTCCCGACGGCTGCACCCACTCCTGCTCATCAGTCACCGCGCCAGCCTAGACGGTCGATTCCCTGGGGCCTGATGAGGGAGCTGGCATGCGTGGCCAGCCGGTCGTGTGCGGTCGTCATCGTCCTCGCGGGGGAACCATCGGCGACCTCCTCCGCGGCCGCCTCACTGGAGCCGGCGTTGAGGTAGACCCTGACGTACAGCTCAGCGAAGCCGGCTGGCGCCACCGCGTCGGAAGGCGGATCGGTCACGACAACCGGGGTGAGGGGTGAGCGGTGACCGGTGATCGCGGAGTGGCCCTGATCGATTACCGGCGAAGGCGGCGTCGGACACCGGACACAGAGGCGCGCCGGCCGGTAGCTGGGCCAGGGCTCACGCCCGGGTTCGGGCGCATGAAGTCGCTTGGCGCCCCCGTCAGGAAGTCCTACGCTCGTGGCGTGGCGGGGTACCCGAGATGAGATGGCTGGCTGAGTGTTCGGCCGAGGCACTCGGTGAGGCGCTGCGCGCCGTGGCGCCGGAGCTGAACGGATATCGGGTGACGGTCCCCGTAGCGGCGCCCGGTGATCCGCTGTGGCACAAGTCCAGTGTGATCGTCGGTGATCGGTATGCCGTGAAGTTCGCATGGTCGCGGCCTGCCGCGCTCCGTCTGGCGCGGGAGATCGGCGTCCTGGCTGCGCTCTCGCGCGCGCCGGCGCTTCCCTTCCTGCCTGACGTCGTCGCGAGCAGCACCGATCCTGTATTGCTGGTGACCCGGCTCGTGCCCGGGGCGTCCCTGTTCCAGGTCGTCGATGCAATGGACCGGGACTGCGCCGGCAGGCAGCTGGCACGGTTCTTGGCGGCCCTGCACCACCCGTCGGCCGGCGAGCGCGCCCAGGCTGCTGTCGGCGAGTTCACCGGTGCCCAACTCCCGCCGCCCATCGCCATGGCCTTGTGCGAGCCGTTGGCGCGATGGGTTCGGCCGGAGCAGCGCCGTACCGTCGTGCGCTGGTGCGAGTGGGCCGACGCCGCGTTGGCCTCCCCCGGCCCGACCGTGCTGGTCCACGGTGACCTGCACGGCGACAACCAGGTTTGGGACCACGACGAACTTCGGCTGGTGGTGGACTTCGAGACCGTCGGCACCGCCGAGCCGGAATACGACCTGCGTGCCCTTCCCGGTCCGGGGACGGGCCCGGGCGTGGAGCTGCTGACCGCCGTCATGCGGCACTACGCGCAGATCACCGGACGGCGCCTCTCTCCTGAGCGCGTGATGGCCTGGCATCTGCGCAACGCCCTCAACGACGTGCTGTGGCGCAGCGAAGCCGGCATCGCCCTGCCGGACCATCGAACACCCCCACAGTGGGTCGACGACCTCGCCCTCCGCTTCGACGCGCTCGGCATCGACCCGGTGGCGTCACCACGACAACCCGGCCAGGCATGAGGCCCCATGCCGACGATCGCCCCGCCCGGCACAGTGCACGGTGGTGTAGTGCCGCCGCGCTGTGGCGGGTCTCCACGGCGGTGGGTGCCACAGGATGGAGCGGGTGTGGTCGAAGGCGAGGATTCGGCCTGCGAGGACCGGGCCCTCACACTCCGCCCCTCCCCCAGGACCGGAAGGCGGTGCCGACGCACGGACCGCAGGCCGGAACGGGCAAGCGACGAGCCCGGCCGAGTCGCGCCGGCGCGCCCTCGGTGTGCTCCGCCCCTCCCGGCCAGATCCACCGCGTTGGGGACCTCGACGAGTTGCTCGGCGAACGTGCTGCTCATCATTCCTGCTGTCGCGCAGTGCCGTCCAGCAGGACGTGCCATTCACGGACCTCGGCCGTGGCACCGCCGGAGCGGACGACCGGGCTGTTGCGATACAGCTCCCGCGCCTCTTCGGCAGACTCGCACCGCAGTACGGCCATGCCGCCCCGGCCGTCGCCGAACGGCCCCGACATCACCAGCACGCCCTGCTCGACGAGCGCGGCAAGGAACGCCTGTTGGGCCTCGCCCACCCCGGGGTCCGGCTCGCCGGTGAAGGCGAGCGTCACGACGAAATGCTTCACACCATCCTCCTCATCGTCGAGGCACGGCTCCTGAACCACGGGAACCGCGGGAAGCGCAGGAACCACGGGAACCCTGCGCCTCGGAGCGCCCGGTTGGCCCGGCGGCGCGGCAGGGTCTGCCCGCCGGGCCGCCGGCGGCGGGCGATCACTGGTTCCGCGCTGCCGGGAAGCGCGGAACGAGCCATTCGACGACCATCCGCAGGGCCTCCGCCCGCTTCGGGAGCGGCGTGGCGAAGTGCTCGGCGTCCACGAAGCGAATGGTCTTGTCCTCGGCCGCACTTGCGTCGAACTGGGCCTGGGTGTCATCCGGGAAGCAGAGGTTGTCCGAGGTCAGGCTGATCATCAGGAGCGGGTCGTGCACCGACCGCACGGAGTCGATGAGCCGGGCCCGGGTCGACAGTCCCGACCAGGTGCTCAGCCACGCCCGCGGGGTGACCAGCCGGCCGAACCCGCCGGGCGCGTAGTTCGTCCGGTCCGGCCGCGGCCCGAGGATCGAGGCCGGCTTCCGGGTGGACTTCCAGGAGTGGAGGCTCACGTCCAGGTACGCCGGGTCGGCCTCGGTCCGGTGGACGATCATGTACTGGCCGACCACCGCCCGACGGGTGAGGTGGTTCCGCTCCTCAACGGGTAGGTCGGAGAATCCGGGCGCCGCCATCTTCCGCAGGTGGCGCCGCTGTTCGGCGATCTGCGCCCGGGCCCGGGCATCCAGCCGGGCCACCCTTACCCGCTGTGCGGCCCGGTAGCGGTCGAGGAACTCCGGCGTGTACGTGCTCGGCTCCGGGGGCTCGCGGAATCCGTTGGCCGGGTGGTACATGTCCAGTTCCGGGTCCACGGCGAGCGGATCGTCCTCGTCGACCACCGACGGGTCGATGGCGGTCATCATGAACGTCCCCTGACCGGGGTGGGCGGCGATCAGCACGAGCCCGTCGGCCGTGGGCATGTCCACCGCGTTGAGGTCCAACGGATCGCCGGACGCGGTGTCCGTCAGCCGTCCGGGCGGGGCGGTGCCGGCCTGCTGCTGGTAGAAGGCCAGCAGCGACCCACCGCCGCTGTTGCCGAGCAGCACGATCCGCTGGTAGCCGCGCTCCTCCTTCAGGCGGCGCAGCCCCGCCGCCAGGTCGAGCAGCAGTCGTTCGTGTTCGATGTCGACGTCGTTGTTGAAGCTCCGGGGCTGGTGGGCGTAGAAGGCGTAGCCGGCCTCCAGCACGGCCGGCGCGGCGTAGTGATGGCTCATGTCGCCGCGGGGGTGCGAGACCACGACCACCGTCCGCTCGCCGCCCCGGGAGTAGAGGAATCCGCGGGAGACGGCGCCGTCGTCCGCGGCGACGGTCAGGACCGTCGTCCCGGTGCCGGGCGGCAGCGCCTCGAAGTCGATCAGGCCGACGGCGTTGGCGCCGACCTGTTGCGATTGTGGCACCGCTACTCGCCCTCCTTGGCGACGGTGCCCTCGGAGTAGTGCTCGCCCCGGC
Organism: Streptomyces lunalinharesii; assembly: GCF_039532155.1. NCBI lineage: Bacteria > Bacillati > Actinomycetota > Actinomycetes > Kitasatosporales > Streptomycetaceae > Streptomyces > Streptomyces lunalinharesii. The sequence goes on along the minus strand of NZ_BAAARK010000031.1, from coordinate 3,611 downwards.
GCTGCGCCGCCTGCAGTGCCGGTGCGACGGTCAACGGGTTGGCCACGTCCAGGAAGATGATCTGCATGTCGATCCGGTCGCCGGGCTTGACGTTCGTCCGCAGCTTCTTCTGCAGTTCGGCCAGGAATCCGTGGTGCCGACCCCGACGGACCAGGGAGACGCTGGCCGGGGCGACCTCCACCTGCATGGCCGTGCCGGCGTGGTGGAAGGTGAACTCGTCGTACTCCATGTTCCGGTGGTACGGGGGGATCAGCTCCGCGTCCTCGGCGGTCTCGAAGGGCCGCGGCAGGAGGTTGCCCAGCAGGAAGCCCTTGGTCATGAAGACCGTGTACGCGGACGGCATGACGTGGAGGCGGTCGCTCATGATCGGGCGGTAGTCCCGGATGTTCAACTTGAAGGGGAACAGGTCGCCCTTCCAGCCCTCGACGTCGATCGGGTCGAAGTCGTAGTAGACCGAGGTGTAGCTGCCGAGGGACTTGATCCGCACCGGCCACTCCCCCTCCTCGTTGCGGCCGTCGCCCAGCTCGTCCAGGGCGGGAGTCGGGACGTAGAGGAGGGCCGGGTCGAAGGGGGCGCGGCGGCCGAGCGGACCGATGTCGGCGAGGCTGAGTTCGTCGGCCGACTCGAAGATCAGGAAGTAGTTCACCGGGCCGGCGGGCCGCACCCGGTACGTCGTCCCCTTCGGCAGCAGGACGTAGTCGCCGGGCTCGTACGGGATCGGGCCGAACTCCGTGTAGAAGGTGCCGGTCCCCTGGTGGACGAAGTACAGCTCGTCGCCGTCGGCGTTGCGCACCGAGTAGGTCATGTCGGCGCTGCGCCGGCTCACCGAGACGGTCACGTCCTCGTTGTACGCGATCCGCTGCGGGAAGCCGCCGGCGTCGGTCAGGTCGCCGGGTTCCACGGCGGTGCCGTCGAAGTCGAGCAGTTCCCCGCCTTCCTCGGCCCGCTTCCAGCGGATCGGCTCGTTGCGGCGGTACAGGTGGGCGTCGCGGCCCTCGAATCCCTGTCGCGTCATCATGTCCTCGTGCAGGCCCAGCCCGTCCCGGGTGGTGCCCGCCTGCCGCAGGACCTTGCCCCTGCTGTGGTGGATCCATGAGCGCATCGGTCGGAGTTCCATGGCACGTCCCTTTCACCGGGTTCGTCTGTCGGACGCCTTCGACGATCGCCGACTCGGCCGGGAGGAGGAACGCCGGGCCGATACCCGTACTGACAGGGAGACCCAACCAGGCCCGGCCCTGCCCTGCCCTGCGGGTGCGGGTGTGGGTGCGGGTATCCGCCGGGCGTTCCTGCTTCGGCCGGGCGGCGGCCGAACGCGCCGACTCTGTGGAGCGCCGGGCCCTGGTCGTCGTCTGAGCGGTGGAGTTCCGCAACGGCGCGCGGGCCGGTTCGGCGCGCGTCCCGGACGCTCGCCGCCGGTGTACCGGCGAGCGTCTGGATGGCCGCGGGAGGGTCACACCGAGCCGGGATCCCCTCCCTGGTGGCCGTCCCCAAGGTCTGCGCGGCGAGCGTCCGTCGTGTCTGCGGTCTCGCTCGATCTCAGCAGGGCGTGGACGTCGCACAGGTGCCGCATCGCGGATCTGGTCGACTCGTCGTGCGGCACGCTCAGCTGGATCCAGTTGTCGGTTCCTTCGACGACCAGTACCTCGATGGTGAAGCGCATCGCGCCCGTCACGGGGTGCAGCAGCAGCCGGGTCTCCGGCCGGCGGAGCGCGACCGGGTGGGTCTCCCATCTCCGGGCGAACTCCGGTACCGCAGCCAACTCCTCGACCAGCTCGCGGAATTCTTCCTCGCCACCCCGATCAGGCTGCACCGACCGGAGCCATCCGACGATGTCGTCGGCGACGCTCGCCCACTCGCTGTCGGTGAAGATCTGACGCGCCATGGGATGCAGGAAGTGGTACCGGATGAAATTGGGGCGGTCCTGGTCCAGCGCGCCCACCGGCCTGTTCATCGCCTCCCAGGCGCGGTTCCAGGCCACCAGGTTGTAGATGGGACCCAACAGGCAGGCGGGCGTCGGATCGATCTGGTCCAGCAGGGCGCGCACCGACGCCCGCGGCGCCTCGCCGACCGGCCCGGGCACCGGCAGCAGGGTCGCCGCATGCCGCTTCAACGCCAGCCAGGCCAGGTGCACCTTCTCGTCCTCGGAGAGCCGCAACGCCTCGGCCAGCGCGGCCAGTACGGCAACGGAGGGGTTGGTGTCCCGCCCCTGCTCCAACCGCTCGAGGTACTCCACACTCAACCCGGCAAGCATCGCGAGCTCTTGCCTGCGCAGACCGGGCGTACGTCGTCGTCCGTGGGACGGCAGGCCCACCTCCTCGGGAGTCAGCTGCTCCCGGCGAGACCGCAGGAACTCCGCGAAACCGCCCTCGCCACCGCGCGTCATTCCCACCCCTGGATCCTCCCGGGCTCCCTCAGCGCAGGCGACACCTTCGGTGGCCTGCGGTGATCCGGCGCATGATCCTAGCCGACCTCCGACGCGGCGCCCATCCGCCGCCACCGCATTCCGGAAGCCCGAACTGGCAGGCGAACGTGAGGAGTTTGGGTCAGTCGACCTGGCGCTGAGCTGGGTCAGGCGGTGACGGGTGCGGTGATGTGGTCGTGGTACGCGTGCAGGGTGCGTGGGCTGTTCCAGCCGAGAGCGCCTACGATCCGGCCTCCTGCGTGGTAGAGCGCGACGAACTTGCGTGCCTGCGGGTCACCGTCGACGTATTCGATGCGTGCGTCCGGGGGGCACCAACCGTGGAACTGGATCTTGGTGTTGAACTGGTCGGTCCACCCGAACGGGACCGGCGCGTACGGTGTGGCTCCCGTGGGCCCGGCGAGGAGGTTGCGGGCGGCGGTGATGGCTTGTCGGGTGGCGTTGAGGCGCTGCTCCAGCCGGGTCCGCGTGCCGGTGAGGGGGTGTGGCCAGTTGGCGACGTCGCCGGCCGCGTAGATCCCGGGTGCGACCTGGCAGGTGCTGTCGCAGAGCACCCCGTCTCCCAGGGGGAGCCCGGAGTCGGCCAGCCAGTCGACGGCCGGGACCGAGCCGATGGCGACCACGACCAGGTCGGCGGGGAGCGAGGTGCCGTCGTCGAGTTCCACCGCACAGACCCGGCCCGCCGTGCCGAGCAGGCCGGTGACGCTGCGGCTCATGCGCAGGCGGACTCTGTGTTCGTGGTGCAACTCGGCGACCAGGCTGCCCACTTGGGTGCCGAGTTGCCTGGCCAGCGGGGTGGTTTCGATGTCGACGAGAGTGACGTCCAGGCCGAGGCTGCGGGTGGTGGCGGCGATTTCGGTGCCCAGGAATCCGGCGCCGATCACGACCACGCGGGGACCGGACGGCAACTGCGCGCGCAGCGCCAGCGCTTCGTCGAGGGTGCGCAGCACGTGCACACCGGCCAGGTCGCGGCCGAAGGGCAGGTGGCGGGGGCGCAGTCCGGTGGCGATGATCAGGCCGTCGTAGCCCAGCCGGTCCCCGTCGGCCAGTGTGACGGTGCGGGCCGCCGGGTCCAGGTGGGTTGCGCGGCAGCCCAGTTTCAGGTTCATCCGCAGCCGTTGGAGGTCGGGGTCCTGCCGCAGGGTGGTCTTGTGCGGTTCCAGTTCGCCGGTCAGGAGGTGCTTCGACAGCG